>NZ_DDVT01000011.1:0-185470 GCF_002345795.1 Tatumella sp. UBA2305 | reverse complement strand
TCGAATCCTGCACGACCCACCAATTTAGAAAAGAGCACCCTTCAGGGTGCTTTTTTCGTTTCTGGGCACAGAAATAAAACGTGCAGCATGAGAACCTGCTGCAGGTTCGGGTCGAACGCAGTGAGACAACGTTGTTTACAACGGCCCGAAGGGCGAGCGAAGCGAGTCATCCTGCACGACCCACCAATTTAGAAAAGAGCACCCTTCAGGGTGCTTTTTTCGTTTCTGGGCACAGAAATAAAACGTGCAGGATGAGAACCTGCCGCAGGTTCGGGTCGAACGCAGTGAGACAACGTTGTTTAACAACGGCCCGCAGGGCGAGCGAAGCGAGTCATCCTGCACGACCCACCCATTCAGAAAAGAGCACCCCGTTGTTATAAACAGCGGTGTGCTTTTTTCGTTTCTGAGCCAGAAAATAAAACTTGCAGGATGAGAATTTGCAAAATAGTTGTCGTCAATATTTTAGCTTTCCATAGCCGTTGTGCTACAAACCTGAGTTCCTGATAGCTACAGTTTAAGGTTTATTGCGTTCCCAGAGAGCGCCATAGCAGCATAACAGCATAGCTGCGCCAGGGGCGCCATGGCTGTGACAATTCTTCGGCCCGCCGGGCTGTGACGCCCCCCAATGCTTTTCGTATTGCAATATCTTCTTTCGGAAAAGCATCTGTCCATGAAAAGGCACGCATAACAATATAGTGCGCGGTCCACGGGCCTATGCCCGGCAGGCTGGTCAGCGAGTCCAACAGATGCAGGTGATCGATAGTGTATTTTTCACTGAATAGACCCCCACGGCAGGCTTCTGCCAGGGCGAGAATAGCTCTGATCCGACTACCCACGATTCCCAGAGATCCAATGTCATCCGCGACGGCGTCACTAAAATTCTCTGGTCGTGGCGACAAGCGACTCAGTTCCGGAAACGGGGTGGTAACTGGCTGACCAAATCTGCGGGCCAGCCTACTGCTCAGAGTAGTTGCTGCCGCGACAGTGACTTGCTGCCCAAGAATCGCCCTCATGGCCAGCTCAAAGCTATCAAAACAACCCGGGACTCTTTCCCCGGGATAAGCCTTCACCAGAGGTGCCAGTCTGGAGTCAGTTGCCAGTTGTGCTGCAATCAAATCTGGCTGGCAATTAAGGTCAAACAGTTGTCGCAGCTTCTGAAGTAGTACAGGCAGCACCGGCGCCAGAGAATGACTGAATTCTACCTCAAGGCAGGATTGTTGAGGATGTTGACCCACACGGATCCATCCCGAATATTCACCGATAGCTATCGTTCGCAGATAATGGCCATTATCGACCCACTCAACCTCTTTAATACATCTTTTGTCAAGAAATCGTAACAGAGCCGTCCAGTCAAAAGGGGGCCGATAAAATAACCTGACACTGGAAGTATCAGCGAAACCGGTTGAAGATTGCTGCGGCGCATTCTTTCTGAATGTACCAGGTGATAAATGATACTGTTGCAGAAATACTGCATTAAACTGACGAATGCTGCCGAATCCACTGGCAAAAGCGATGCTGGTGACCGGCAATCGGGTCTCACTGAGTAACTGACGGGCCAGTCTCAGCCGTCTGCTCTGACGAAGTTCGCCCGGGGTAACACCTAACTGCTGGCTGATTATACGGCGTAGCTGGCGTTCACTGAGCGAAAACTGGCTGGCAATAGTCGCAATCCGGAAGTGTTGCTCCATTAATCCGGCTTCTACGGCATCGATTAATTGGTGACATAAAACGCCAGACTTGTCTATAGGCGCATGGCCCGGGGCCAACTCCGGACGGCAACGCAGGCATGGACGATAGCCCGCTTTTTCTGCCTGTTCGGCATAACGGAAAAACTGACAATTCTTGCGCAGCGGTGTTCTCGCCGGACAGACCGGGCGGCAGTAGATACCGGTTGAGCGTACAGCGGTAAAAAACAGACCGTCAAATCGTCTGTCACGACTTACCAGCGCCTGGTAAGCACTCTTCTCATCGGTCATAAGTCTCTCCCTGGAAACCTGATAAGTATAGAGCTGATTGTGTCAGTTACTGGCGGTATTCGGACATCAAAACAAAATATACTGATGTCCGAAAACCGCCAGCGTATGCCCGAAACAGTGGCATAATGGTTTATCTGATTCTGTCACCGGAACTCACTTCATGTACCGTTATAAACTATTGCTAACTCCGGTAGGGGAACTGACACTGATTGCCGGAGGTCAGGGTCTGGCGGCTGTGGCATGGGAAAATGAACGCCCGGCGCGTATCAAGGCCAGTGCCGAGCTAATGTCTCCGAATCATCCGTTACTGCGACATGCAGCGGAACAACTCACTGAATATTTTGCCGGAGAAAGGCAGCAGTTTGAATTGCCTTTACAGCCGGAGGGGACTGATTTTCAGTTGCAGGTCTGGCAGGCTCTGGCAGAAATACCTTACGGCGAAACCCGCAGTTATCGTGATATCGCCATCCGTATTGGTCGCCCGAAAGCGGTCAGGGCAGTCGGGGCTGCGAACGGGAGAAATCCTTTGTCGATTATTGTTCCGTGCCACCGGGTTATTGGAACTAATGGCAGTCTGACAGGTTTTGCCGGCGGTCTGCGGGTTAAGCAACAGTTACTGGAACTGGAAGGGATTTATCCCGGTTAAATAACCTGTTTCAGAGGTTATTCCGGTAGTCACCTGCCGGTATTGAGGTCAGTGGTCGTGGCTGTCGTTTTGTGCCTCATGTGTATGTGCCCGATGGGAATGCGTTGAATGCGTCTCTTTGCGATGCATCAACAGGCATTCCATTTGCGGGCAGGGTTGGTACTCTATCTGCACTGTGGCATGGTCTATCGAGTAATGATTCTGTAACCACTGGTGAATACGTTGCAACAGCTGGTCATGCTGATAATTAGGGATGACCTGAGCATGCAGGGTAAGTATATTCTGTTCCCCTACCTGCCAGAAATGCACATGGTGGACATGGCGTACTTCAGCAATATTCAGCGTCAGTTGCCTGGCCAGTTTATTAACATCGATTTCTGTGGGAGCACTTTCCAGTAGTTCCCGTGAACTTTGCCGCAACAGTTGCCAGGCGCTGCGGACTATCAACAGTGATACCAGTACAGACAGGATCGGATCAAACGGCGTCCATCCGGTCCAAATAATTAACAGCGCTGCGATAATTGCCCCGACCGATCCCAGCAGGTCTCCCATTACATGAAGTGCTGCACTCCGCACGTTCATATTCTGCTCTCCGTCGCCCTGGCGCAGCAGGAAAAAACAGAGAATATTCGCCAGTAAACCGGCCACCGCGATGGCGATCATCAGCCACCCTGAGACCGGAGCAGGGGAGAAAAAGCGCATGATTGCCTCCCGGACAATCAGCAACGTAATCACCAGTAAAGCCAGCGCATTGACGAATGCAGACAGCGTGGTCAGTCGTAACATGCCATAAGTCTGATGCGCAGAGGCTTTGCGTTGCGCAAAATGTGTAGCGAGAAAAGAGAGTAGTAATGCTCCGGCATCGGTCAACATATGTCCTGCGTCGGCCAGTAATGCCAGAGATCCTGATAGCCAACCACCAATCACTTCAATCAGCATAAAAATCACAGTGACAATAAAAGCCGCTAATAGCCTGGAGCGGTTTAGGTTGCTCTGTGTGTGGGGATGAGTATGGGCCATAGCTGCGGGGTCCTGAAATTATTTTCGGATGTTAGTTAAACAGCGACCGTAATCCGGTGACTGAGGTGTTGTTGGAGTTCAGTATGGCATAAGCCTGCAGGGAGTATAAAACTGCGCGATTTTTTAATCGAAAATAATTCTTTTCTCCGGGAGCAAATTAACAGACAGTGGTGATTATCCGGGCAAAATTGTCCTGTTGAAGCTGATTTACTCCTCTGGTACAGCAAGTTAGAGTACTGGGGACCATATTGACTTATTTTTAACGGAAGTATTATGAACTATCAGAATGACGACTTAAGGATCAGAGATATTAAAGAGCTGCTGCCTCCGGTAGCCCTGTTGGAGAAATTTCCGGCTACCGCGAAAGCTGCCTCGACAGTTTATCGTTGCCGCGAGGCGATTCAGAATATATTACAAGGACAGGATGATCGTTTTCTGGTAGTCATTGGACCGTGCTCAATCCATGATCCGAAAGCGGCTCTTGAATATGCCGGACGTTTATTGTCACTGCGTAACGAACTGGCTGCCGACCTGGAAATTGTTATGCGGGTCTATTTTGAGAAGCCACGCACTACAGTTGGCTGGAAGGGGCTTATCAATGACCCGGACATGGATGGCAGCTTCAGAATTAATGACGGTCTGAAAATTGCCCGTAAACTGCTGCTGGAAATCAATGACAGTGGGTTGCCAGCCGCAGGAGAGTTTCTGGATATGATTACTCCTCAGTATCTGGCCGATATGATGAGTTGGGGAGCAATAGGTGCCCGTACTACGGAATCACAGGTTCACCGCGAACTGGCTTCAGGGTTGTCCTGCCCGGTGGGTTTTAAAAATGGGACCGACGGTACAATAAAGGTCGCTATCGATGCTATCAATGCCGCTTCAGCCGGACACTGTTTTCTGTCGGTGACCAAATATGGGCATTCGGCGATCGTCGAAACTCAGGGGAATAAAGATTGCCATATTATTCTGCGTGGCGGAAAAGTTCCGAATTACAGCGCCGGGGATGTTGAATCTGTTCGTCAGGGGCTGGTAAAAGCCGGTCTTAAGCCACAGATTATGATCGATTTCAGCCATGCGAACAGTCTGAAGCAGTTTCAAAAGCAGATGGATGTTGCCGATGACGTCTCAGCCCAGATTGCTGGCGGAGATCGTGACATCATGGGGGCAATGATCGAAAGTCATCTGGTAGAAGGAAATCAGAATCCGGACAGCGGTAAACCACTGGTTTATGGCCAGAGTGTGACTGATGCCTGTATTGGCTGGGAAGCCACCGAAAAGGTGCTGAAACAGCTGGCATCCGCCGTACGTGAACGGCGTCAGAAGTAAAGTAAAAACGGCCGGGTATTTCTCCCGGCCGCAGATCGCTAACTGCTATCAGTCACGGATTACTTCGCTTTACCCTGATTCGCGACGGCAGCGGCTTTAGCTGCAATTTCGTCGGCATTCCCCAGGTAGTAGTGTTTCAGTGGTTTGAAGTTTTCATCAAACTCGTACACCAGTGGTACCCCGGTAGGAATGTTCAGTTCCAGGATTTCATCTTCAGACATTTTGTCCAGATATTTGATCAGTGCACGCAGAGAGTTACCGTGTGCCGCAATAATCACTTTCTCACCACTTTTAATGCGCGGCAGAATGGATTGTTCCCAGAATGGAATAACACGCTCAATGGTCAGCGCCAGGCTTTCTGTGGTCGGTAACTGTTCAGCGGTCAGTGAAGCATAACGCGGGTCATGGCCCGGGAAGCGTTCATCACTGCGCTCCAGTTCCGGTGGCGTCACTGCGAAACCACGGCGCCACTGTTTCACCTGCTCATCACCGTATTTTTCTGCGGTTTCTGCTTTGTTCAGGCCTTGCAGAGCACCGTAATGACGTTCGTTCAGACGCCAGGACTTTTCAACCGGCAGCCACACCTGATCGAGTTCATCCAGCACATTCCAAAGAGTGTGGATAGCACGCTTCAGCACCGATGTGTAAGCAAAGTCAAAGCTAAAACCTTCATCTTTCAGTAACTTCCCTGCGGCTTTAGCTTCTCCGCGGCCCTTTTCAGACAGGTCCACATCGTACCAGCCGGTAAAGCGGTTTTCCTGATTCCACTGGCTTTCGCCGTGACGTACCAGAACAAGCTTGGTTACTGCCATCGCTTAACTCCTTAATGCTTGAAAAGTTCTATGATAATGGAAACTGTGCCAATACCGGAAATATGCCCCGGACAGGATACTGGTTAACATAGCCGAAATCCGTCTCTGGCGTAAGTCCGGGCTGCCACTTGGCAGATCATTTCTGTGCAAATCATCTGACAACAAACCGGTAACGGGTGTAGGTGTTCATTTTTTCACCTGGCTCCAGCCAGCAATCTGGTTGCGGCCATTCAGGGTGGTTAGGGGAGTCCGGAAGAAAACCGCTTTCTAATGCGATCCCCTGATAGTCCTCATATTCTCCCTGCCTTGCAGGTGTACCGGCCAGATAGTTACCGGTATAAAATTGTAATGCAGGTGCATCTGTATATACAGCCAGGCTGAGTTTTCCGTCTTCCGATGTTAAACAGGCCGCCGATTCACTGTTATGGTCACGCGGGTTTAGCAGGAATGAATGATCGTAGCCACGAACTTTTTTCTGGTCAGCATCTGTCAGAAATTCATCTGCGATTTTTTTCTCCTGACGAAAATCAAACCCATTTCCTGCCACTGACTGGAGAGAATTATCCGGAATACCATCGGTGGCTACCGGCAGATAGCGGTCAGCAGTTATTTGTAACCTATGCTGGCGGGCATCACCTTGATTCGCGTCAAGATTAAAATACGCGTGATTAGTCAGTACCACCGGACACAACTGGTCAGTTTCTGCTTCGTAACTGATTAGCAGCGAATTGTCGTCCGTGAGTTGGTAGCGTACCCGGGCAGTCAGGTTGCCCGGGAAGCCCTGATCACCGTCAGGAGAATGCAGCTGGTAAACCACTTCATCGGGAGCCTGGCTGACAATCAGCCAACGGCGGTGGTTAAATCCCTCCGGCCCACCATGTAACTGATGTGGTGGCTGATTAGCCGCCAGTTGATGGCCGGTACGGGTTAACTTTGCCTGATTAATCCGGTTAGCATAACGGCCGATACAGGCACCCAGGTAGGACGACTGGTTCAGGTAATCGGCAGGAGAAGCACACCCCAATACCGCCTCACGGACTGAACCATCGGGCAGAGGCACTCTGGCAGAAAGCCAGGTCGCGCCCCAGTCCATAAAGGTGACATCCATCCCATTGGCATTACGTAATACGGTCATCCGCCAGGGTTGACCATCAGGTGCTATTGACTGGTTGCTGTGTGACATGTTCCTGCCCCCTGTGATGCATTGCATACATAAAAGGTTTCAGTGATCCCCGTCTGAGAAGCATACTGTTCGGCTACCGCCTGACGGACGTTTTCTGCCAATCCTGCCGGTATCAGTGCAACAATACAGCCGCCGAAACCGCCACCGGTCATGCGTACCCCGCCCTGGTCGCCGATCACTGATTTGACTATTTCAACCAGCAGATCAATCTGAGGTACGGTAATTTCAAAATCATCACGCATAGAAGCATGAGACTCAGCCATTAAGCGGCCAACGGTCACCAGGTCACCCTGACTTAACGCTTCAGCAGCATCCAGGGTTCGCTGGTTTTCGGTCAGGACATGCCGGACTCGTTTGGCGACCAGCGGATCAATCTCTGATGCCACCGCATTGAACTCATCCAGTGTAACATCACGCAGCGAGGCTTTGTTAAACAGACGGGCACCGGTATCACATTGTTCCCTGCGGGTGTTGTATTCACTCCCCACCAGCGAACGTTTAAAGTTGGAATTGATGATAACTACGGCGGCATTTTGTGGCACAGAAACGGCCCGGGTGGCCAGAGAGCGGCAGTCCAGTAATAAAGCATGACCCTTTTTACCCAGAGCGGAAATCATCTGGTCCATGATACCGCAGTTACAGCCAACGAACTGGTTCTCTGCTTCCTGACCAATCCGTGCCAGATCAGACGGTTCAAGCGGTAAATGCCAAAGCTGCTGGATAGTGGTACCAATGGCAACTTCCAGAGAGGCTGATGAACTTAACCCGGCACCCTGCGGCACATTACCACTAATGACTAAATCCATTCCCTTAAACCCGTCATTATGCTGGCGTAAATGTTTAATCACACCACGAACGTAATTGGCCCACAGGGGGTTTTTAACACTAACGATAGGTTCATCCAGGGAAAATTCATCCTGTGCATTATCATAATCTGCAGCAATCACCCGTACCCGATTATCAGTACGTTTTGCACAACTGATGACTGTCTGATAATCAATAGCACAGGGAAGTACAAAGCCCTCATTATAATCAGTATGTTCGCCTATCAGATTAACTCGTCCGGGAGCCTGAAAAGTGTGAGTCGCCGGATAGCCGAAAAGGGTATCGAAAACAGTCTGGGTTTTTTCCTGTAATTGCATCTCAGCGTGCCTCATTAAAATGGATATCACTTAATGCCCGTAATTTTTCAGCGGCCTGTTCAGCGGTTAAATCACGTTGTGTCTCAGCAAGCATTTCGTAGCCCACCATAAATTTCCGTACTGTGGCAGAACGTAATAACGGGGGATAGAAATGCGCGTGTAGTTGCCAGTGCTGATTAGGCTCACCATTAAATGGTGCTCCGTGCCAGCCCATTGAATAGGGGAAAGAGCAGCTGAACAGATTGTCATAACGACTGGTATGTTTTTTAAGGATCAACGCCAGGTCCCGGCTCTGTTCCGCATTCAGATCGGTCAGCCGAAGGACATGAGCTTTGGGTAATAACAGTGTTTCAAAAGGCCATGCTGCCCACCAGGGAACCACCGCCAGCCAATGCTCCGTTTCTACCACGGTACGTTGTCCGTCAGCCAGTTCTTTGGCGACATAATCCAGTAGCATGGGGGTACCGTGCTGCTGATAATAGCGCCGTTGGTGGGTATCTTCGCGCTGTGCTTCATTAGGTAAAAAGCTGTTCGCCCAGACCTGACCATGCGGGTGAGGGTTGGAACACCCCATCGCTGCGCCTTTATTCTCGAATACCTGAACCCAGGGATATTCTTTCCCCAACTCTTCGGTCTGTTCCTGCCAGGTAGTGACTATTTGTTGAAGCGATTCCAACGGCAATTCAGGCAGCGTTTTACTGTGATCGGGAGAAAAACAGATGACCCGGCTGGTACCCCGTGCGCTTTCACAACGCATCAGCAAATCATCACTTTCCGGAGCCTCGGGTGTGTCGGTCATCAGTGCGGCAAAATCATTGGTAAACACCCAGGTCCCGGTATAGTCGGGATTTTTATCGCCGGTGATGCGTTGATTACCAGCACACAGGAAGCAGTCAGGATCATGAGACGGCAGAGATGTCACTGCCGGTGTTTCCTGTGCACCCTGCCAGGGACGTTTAGCCCGGTGGGGGGAAACCAGTATCCATTGATCTGTCAGGGGGTTATAGCGGCGATGCGGGTGATCTACCGGATTAAATGTAGGCATAAATTATCCTGAATATCATCATGTCTGGTGAGCGGATATGCGATGAGACTAGCATAGTGAAACCGGGAATTTTGTGATCAGTGTGGAGTAATGGAAACGTTTACACAACAGGGGAATTGCGGAAAACTGAAGAATTAAGGTGCAGACTGATGTCCGGAATATGGCTGACAACCGGCGGGATGTGTTTGACAGGGCCGGGGAATCCCGGCCCTTCAGTGATTATGAATCTTTCAGGGAATCCTGCTGAAAGCCATAACCGCCGCCTTGCTCAGGCACAAAGGTCAGGCGATGAGTGATACAATCAGGTGCATCTTCGGCATGGTGTGACACAAACAGCAATTGAGTACGGCCTTCACCAATCAATACATTCACAAACTGACGAATCAGTTGTCGGTTAATTGCGTCCAGCCCCTGCAAAGGCTCATCAAGGATCAGCACCCGCGGATGTTTTACCATTGCCCTTACAATCAAAACCAGGCGCTGCTGGCCCCAGGACAGACTATGGAAAGGGGCGGAAGCCAGCGAGTTATCCATTCCCAGCAGGGCCAGCCATTGTGTCGCCAGCTGATTTTGCCGGTCCGATACTGCCTGATATAAACCGATAGAATCGAAGAATCCGGACAGGATAACCGTACGTACTGTCGCACTGATCCGGTATTCCAGATGCAGGCTACTGCTGACATACCCGATATGTTGCTTAATATCCCAGATGGTTTCTCCACTGCCACGACGAATACCAAACAGGGTTAAATCATTACTGTATCCCTGGGGATGGTCGCCGGTGACCAGGCTGAGCAGGGTCGATTTACCCGCACCATTCGGCCCTGTGATTTGCCAGTGCTGGCCCGGGTCTACCTGCCAGTTCAGACCGTCAATGATTAACTTATCGTCCCAGGAGACTTTACCGTCGCGCAGGATAATGGGGGGCTGAGTGTCATTCTCACCATGGTTTACCGCAGGATCATCTGCTGCCGGCAACGACACTGATTTTATTTTTTCGCTGTGCGCCAGTTGAATAATCAACGCCTGCTTAAGTATTTCGGCCCGCGGACCGATATGGCTTAAGTTTCCTTCAGCCAGTACACCGACATGATCGACAAACTCCGGGATATCTTCAAAACGATTGAGAACCAGCACCAGCGTTGTCCCTTGCTGGCTCAAAGAATGTAACTGATGGCTCAGGTTTTCTCTGGAACCGACATCCAGACCGTCAAAGGGCTCATCCAGTACCAGTAAATCCGGGGCAGACATCAGTGTCTTACAGAGTAACGCTTTGCGTGTTTCCCCCGTCGACAAAAATTTGAATGGCCGGTCGAGCAAATGCTCAATAGCAAACTGTTCGCTTAACATCCGGCAACGCGATTCATCCGCGACCTCATCCATAATAATCTGTCGGGTCAGCCGGCCATCTTCGCTTTCGCCTTCACTGTAGAGGTCAGTATTATTCCTCTCCCACTCGGCAGCCACCAGCTGTGACAGTTGTTCCAGGGATAAGCGAACGGCACGTTTAAAGCCCTGATGCACGGTACCGGTGGTAGCCGGCAGTTCTGCGGTCACCGCTTTTGCCAGTGATGACTTTCCGCTGCCATTGGTCCCGACGAAAGCCCAGCTTTCTCCGGATTTTATTTCCAGTTGCTCAATGTGAAGTTTCCAGTGTTTACCCTGGCGAAACGTGCCTTGCGTTATTTGCAATGATGTCATGTTGCATTCCGTTTTATGCATTATTTTACACAGTTGTATCTGCCCGCGGAATAGTTGTCAAACTTAAAGCAATGCAGACGGGGGACAGGGGGGCCGGCCAAAGCGGCTTAGTTCAGACTGGCCAGTAAGGCATTTTCGGGGCGGAAGCTCGCCTGTACGTGCTGGCCGACTGTAAAATTATGCTCACCGGACGGATACGTGGCACACAACGTTTCACCATTCGCCAGTTGCATAATCACTTCATCACCGGCCGGTCCGTGGGCGATATGGCTGATCACTACCGGGAACTGGTTGGATACGTTGACCGTTTCCGGATGAATCTGTAGCCAGGAGGCTTTAATCAATACCAATACCTCTTTGCCATTGGATAATAAAAGCCGGTGACTACTGTCACGGGTAATTGATACCTGGATGGTGGTTTTTTTATCACTGAGCAGGACGCCGATGATGTCAATCGGCCCGGCATGCTCTATCGTACTGACGGTGCCAAACAACTGGTTACGGGCACTGGTTTGTAGTGAGGAACGTGCTATAGCCGCCAACAGGCTGTTAAGGGGTAAGGTATCTTTTTGCAAATTATTAAAGGCTTTTTGCTGAATTTGTTCCAGCAACTGATAAAGCTGAATTAAACGCTCACCATAAGCAGTAAGGTAAGCACCACCACCTCCTTTGCCGCCGGTATTACTGGCCACCACCGGGTTTTCTGCCAGTGTATTCATTTCATGTATGGCATCCCAGGCGGTTTTGTAGCTAATCCCGGCCTGGCGGGCACCCTGGCTGATAGAACCAGTCTGCTGTATTGCCTGGAGTAATCTGATTCGGCGCGGATCGGCAAACAACTTATTGCTGAGGTGGATATTTAATGAGATGTCAGCCTGCATAGTCGCTCCTGCTTCGGAATATTTACCGGGTTACCGGCGGGATAGTAGCATCAGCCAGGGGCACGGAATAAGTCAGGTCCGAGTTAAAGCACAAAAAGCAATGGGCTTTCATCGATCCTCCCGGTAAACTGGCTTTTTTGGTGAACCTACCGAGGTTGATATGCTCGAACTGCTCGAAAGCCTGCTGATGGCGATTATCATGGTACCTGTTGTGATGGCCCTTATGTTGGGAGTGATCTACGGACTGGGAGAATTATTCAACCTGATTTCCGGTTCACGTCGTCATGACCAGGCGTCACAACAGACGACTCATTCGTAATCAGTAAGTGGCTGCCTGTCCGGAAAAGGCCGGCAGCCCATCTCAGAATCACAGCACTTTTTCGTAAATCGCTTCTGCAATCGATGGCCGGTTATTGTCACCAATTACCCATCCGGCTTTGTCCTTAATAGCCTCATCTGCATTACCCATAGCTACACCCAAACCGGCGGTTTCCAGCATGCTGAGGTCATTATAATTGTCGCCGAAGGCAATCACGTCCTGCATTGATAATCCACGGGTTGCCAGCCACTGGGCCAGACGTTTGCCCTTGCTGTTCCCCTGTCGGGCAATATCCACCTGATCAACCCACGACCATTCGCAGGTCACCTGAGCTTCATCGGCAATTCGTAGTGCAAAATCCTGTAACTGAGGGATATTGTCGTGAGAGAGGGCAAACTTCCACAACCGGTCTGACTGCCGTGCGGCACCAGCCAGACTCCCGACCCGGGTAAATACCGGACGCTGATCCACAGGCAGAGTTTCTCCCCAGGCTTTGGTACGGATGACATGCGGGGTGGGTTGTTCGTAGAGCATGGCATCATCTGCATATAACAGACCCTTTATGCCTTCTTCATCCAGCCGCTGGATGACTTTTTCAACCTGATCGACAGACATCGGGTCATTGTCCAGCACCTGCCGCTGTTGGTAATCATACAGATAGGTACCGTTACAGCAAATGGCCGGGGCTGTCAGTTGCAGTGTCTGATAAAACGGGTGGATAGCACTATGATGTCGGCCGGTGACGATTAATATTTCAATCCCGGCTACGCGGGCTTTTGACAGTGCTTCAACAGACTCTGGCAAAATCTTTTTTTCAGACGTCAGCAACGTTCCGTCCAGATCAAGGGCAATAACACGATAGCTCATAGCGGAGTTTACCTGAAGAGAAAACAGACTCCGAAGTCTACCCCGGTTCCGCCTTTGCCAGCAAAAAACCGCATCAATAAATCATTTTTTGCGCCCGGATATTGCGTTACAGTGGTGGAAACCCGAAAAATCACCGATTCCAGGTAAGGAGAATTCATGCAACAAGTTGTTTATATTGCCAGTCCCGAAAGCCAGCAAATTCATGTCTGGCAGCTTTCTGAGGCCGGGTCACTGACGCTATTGCAGGTAGTTGATGTCGACGGGCAGGTGCAGCCGATGGTGGTTAATCCTCAGAAATCAGTGTTGTATGTGGGTGTGCGTCCTGATTTTCGCGTCATTGCGTTCGCGATTGCGGCTGATGGCGGTTTAACTGAAGTCGGGCACGCTGCATTGCCGGGCAGCGCAACGCATTTATCCACTGACCATCAGGGTAACACCTTGTTTGCCGGCTATTATCATGACGGGCTGGTCACTGTGACACCACTGGATGCGCAGGGGTTACCGCAGGCGGTCAGTCAGACTCTCTCCGGGCTTGACGGTTGTCATTCGACTAATCTCAGCAGCACAGAACTGTTGTATACTCCTGCTCTGAAACAGGACCGCGTATGTGCATTTCGCTGGAACAGTGATGGTACACTGAGTGAACCGGCCAGTGGGCAGATTTCGACCCGTGAGGGTGCCGGCCCCCGTCATATGGCCTTTCATCCCAACGGTAAATTTGGCTATCTGGTGAATGAACTGGACAGTACGGTGAGCGTACTGAAGCTGAATGCTCAGGGAGCAGAAACGGTCCAGACTCTGGATATGATGCCGGAAGATTTCAACGGTACCCGCTGGGCGGCTGATATTCATCTGACACCAGACGGACGTTTTTTGTATGCCTGTGATCGTACCAGCAGCACTCTGACTATTTTCTCTGTCAGTGACAGTGGTGATGAGTTGGTTATAAAAGGTTTCTGGCCGACGGAAACTCAGCCACGTGGTTTTAATATTGATAAGTCCGGAAAATATCTGATTGCCGCCGGGCAGAAATCACATCATATCGGGGTCTATGCCATCGCTGCGGACTCGGGGACACTGAGTGATCTGGGACGGTATGCGGTCGGGCAGGGGCCGATGTGGGTGACCATCCATCAGCTTAGCGCGTAGCACTCAGCCCTGCAGGGAGGTTGTCCGCGGGTAAGCGGCAATCTCCCCGTTAATATCAGTTAAATGTCACCGTCAGACTGGCACTGGCCAGGGCATGAAAATGGACATTGAAGCCGACCATGGCACCGCTGGCATCGCTGGAAAGATCCAGTTTATCGGTATCCATCGCATGCACCGTAAATACATAGCGGTGTTTTTCACCCTCAGGCGGTGCAGCGCCACCGTAAGCTGAGGTGCCGAAATCCGTACGGGTCTGTAAGGCTCCGGCTGGCAGATCTGCCTTTCCTGACCCGGCACCTTGTTCAATCGCGGTCACTTCTGTCGGAATGTTGATGACTACCCAGTGCCACCAGCCACTGCCGGTTGGCGCATCAGGATCAAAACAGGTAATTACAAAACTGCGTGTTCCTGCCGGTGCACCTTCCCACTGAAGCTGAGGTGACAGATTCTCACCCTGATATCCCATGCCATTAAACACCTGGGCTTGCGGCATAGTTTGTCCGTCTGATAAATCCTGACTGAATAAGCGCATTTTGTCTCTCCTGATATCGATAACCTGCAGATTGTAACCCATCACCCGCACAAAATCTGCGTCACAGACAGCCACCTGGTCGGGGGTTCATCCGACGAAGGTCGGAAGAAAAGTTCACTCCAACAGGTTAAACAGGGCCGG
Organism: Tatumella sp. UBA2305; assembly: GCF_002345795.1. Taxonomy (NCBI): domain Bacteria; kingdom Pseudomonadati; phylum Pseudomonadota; class Gammaproteobacteria; order Enterobacterales; family Erwiniaceae; genus Tatumella; species Tatumella sp. UBA2305. Next base: position 170,727 of record NZ_DDVT01000011.1, on the reverse strand, counting down.
CTGCACAACGGCCATCCTGATGGCCCCGGTCAGGCGTGACAGCTCTTCAGGGGTGATAATATAGGGTGGCATCAGATAAATAAGCCGGCCAAAAGGCCGTATCCATACCCCTTGCCTGACAAAAAATTGCTGAATTTCTGCCATTTTTACCGGGTAATGACACTCAACTACCCCAATCGCGCCCAGTACCCGAATATTGGCAACCAGAGGGCAGTCACCCAGTGGCATTAATTGTTCTTTCAGTTGCTGTTCAATATGGCTGACCTGCTGCTGCCAGTGACCTTCTTCCAGCAGGGCCAGGCTTTCACAAGCCACAGCACAGGCCAGTGGATTGCCCATAAAGGTCGGACCATGCATAAAACAGCCTGCAGGACTGCGGCTAATTTTATCGGCGACTTTCCCTGTGGTCAGGGTGGCTGAAAGCGTCAACGTACCGCCGGTCAGACCTTTACCTACACACATAATATCCGGTGATATACCGGCATGTTCACAGGCGAACAACCGGCCGGTGCGCCCAAAGCCGGTGGCTATCTCATCTGCGATCATCAGGACCCCGTACTGATCACATAATTCTCTGACTTTTCGCAGGTAGTCCGGATGATAAAAGCGCATGCCGCCCGCTCCCTGAACTATGGGTTCCAGAATGACAGCGGCCAGTTGCTGATGGTGTACTGCCAGCATTTGTTGCATTTCAGCAATATCACTTTCCTGCCAGGGGTCATAAAATCCGGTCGCCGGGGCTGAAACAAACAGATGCTCAGGCAGGTAGCCTTTCCAGAGGGCATGCATGGAATTATCAGGATCACAGACAGACATAGCAGCAAAAGTATCTCCGTGATAACCGTGGCGGACTGTCAGGAATTTATTGCGTGGGAGTGTATCCCCACTGTAATACTGGACAGCCATTTTCATTGCCACTTCAACCGCCACCGATCCTGAATCGGCCAGGAATACCTTTTCCAGACCCGCCGGGGCCATAGACACCAGCTTACGGCATAATGCTACCGCCGCAGGATGGGTAATCCCGCCAAACATCACATGTGACATCTGTTCCATTTGTTCGGTCAGTGCACGGTTCAGTCTCGGATGGTTGTAGCCGTGGATAGCTGCCCACCATGAAGACATGCCTTCGGTTAGCCTGCGACCATCTGCCAGTGTCAGGGTACATTGGTGCGCTGAAATTACCGGATAACAGGGTAAAGGATCGATCATCGAGGTATAAGGGTGCCAGATATGCTGACGGTCAAATGCGAGATCTTCGGCTGTAAACATTGTCTTGTAAACCAAATTAAAAAGATTTAGTTTACAAGTATACGTATAACAGTCGCATTTGTTAATTATTCGGAGCATGTCATGTCTCAACGCTGGACGCTTTCCCGGGCCGGGGCCTTATTTGAAAAGCCGTTACTGGAACTCCTTTTTGAAGCTCAGCAGGTTCATCGCCGTCATTTTGATCCGCGTAAAGTGCAGGTCAGTACACTATTATCCATCAAAACCGGGGCCTGTCCGGAAGACTGTAAATATTGTCCACAGAGTGCCCGTTATAAAACCGGACTGGAATCCGAACGGCTGATGGAAGTTGAGGAAGTGCTGGCCTCGGCGCGCAAGGCCCGACAGGCAGGTTCCGGGCGTTTTTGTATGGGGGCAGCGTGGAAGAATCCACATGACCGTGATATGCCTTACCTCGAAAAGATGGTTGCCGGGGTAAAAGCGATGGGAATGGAAACCTGTATGACTCTTGGAACGCTCACTGCAACACAGGCTGAGAGGCTGGCGAAAGCCGGGCTGGATTTTTACAATCACAACCTCGATACATCTCCTGAATTTTACGGCAGCATTGTGACTACCCGTACCTATCAGGAACGGCTTGATACGTTAGGTGCGGTCAGGGAGGCCGGGATGAAAATCTGTTCCGGAGGGATCGTCGGGCTGGGTGAAACTGTCACTGACCGTGCCGGATTGCTGGTTCAACTGGCTAATCTGCCGGTTCCACCGGAAAGTGTGCCTATCAATATGTTGGTAAAAGTGAAAGGAACGCCACTGGCCGATAATGAGGATGTTGATCCGTTTGATTTCATCCGGACTATTGCTGTTGCACGTATCATGATGCCAGCGTCCTACGTACGTCTTTCTGCCGGACGGGAGCAGATGAATGAGCAAACCCAGGCCATGTGTTTTATGGCAGGGGCTAATTCCATTTTCTATGGCTGTAAATTACTCACCACAACCAATCCTGAAGAAGACAATGATTTACGACTGTTCCGGAAACTGGGTCTGAATCCGGAGCAAAATTATACCGAACAAGGTGATAATGGTCGTGAGCAGGAGTTACAGCAGGCGTTACAGGAAAGTGATACTGCATTGTTCTATAACGCGGCTCTGTAATGAGCTGGCAACAGAGAATCGAGGAATCCCTCGACGTTCAGAGAAGTAAAGGGCTATGGCGTCAGATGCAACCGGTGATGACCTGTGCTCAGGGGATGTTGTGGGATGAACACCGGCAGTATATTCACTTTTCTTCTAACGATTATCTCGGGCTCAACCGGCATCCACAGATTATTGAGGCATGGCAGCAGGGATTAAACCGGTGGGGTGCCGGTGCTGGCGCCTCCGGTCACGTCACCGGCTACTCACCGGCCCATCAGCAACTGGAACAGGTATTGGCTGACTGGCTGGGTTATGGAGAGGCCCTGTTATTCAGTAGTGGGTTTGCCGCCAATCAGTCGCTGATTTTCGCTCTGACCGGGCAACATGACCGTGTACTGGCGGATAAGCTAATGCATGCTTCGTTGCTAGAGGCCGCCTCACTCACTCCTGCCACCCTGTGCCGGTTTCAGCACAATAGTCCTGGCAGTTTGCAGCGGCTGTTAGCCCGGTCCTGTGACGGTGAAACACTGATCGTTACCGAAGGTATCTTCAGTATGGATGGTGATAGTGCCCCTCTGACAGAGCTTCGCCAGCTTGCTGATCAGTCAGAAAGCTGGCTGGTCGTGGATGACGCTCACGGCATCGGCGTTTCCGGACCAGAAGGCCGCGGCAGCTGTCATCAGCAAAACATAATGGCAGATATTCAGATAGTGACCTTTGGTAAAGCATTGGGGGTGGCAGGCGCCGCAATATTGTGTTCGAAACCGGTCGCGGATTATCTTCGTCAGACCGCACGCCATTTGATTTATAGCACAGCAATGCCTCCGGCTCAGGCTGACGCTATCCGTACCGCAATCACGCTGGTGCGTCAGGGCGATGAATTACGTGAACAGTTACGGCAGAATATTGCGTTTTTCTGTCGTCAGGTGAGTGGACTTAGCTGGGATCTTTTACCGTCGGACAGTGCGATTCAGCCGCTGATCATCGGTGATAACCATCTGGCACTTCAGTTGTCGGCAGAACTGCGCCAACGCGGATTCTGGATTAATGCTATCCGGCCACCGACAGTACCGGCAGGCAGCGCCAGGTTGCGTATTACGCTATCTGCTACCCATCAGAAACATCAGATAGAACAACTGGCGGAGCAGTTATATGCGCTGGGAAGCTGAACATCACCCGCCTGTACCTGTCAATAAACCGGCCATTGGCCGGGCGTTCGGCCGCGCGGCAAAGCACTATGAACAATATGCGACTTTGCAGCAAATGACCGGAGATCGCTTACTGACCCTCTCTGACCTGCCTGCAAATGGCCAGGTGTTGGATGCGGGTTGCGGGAGTGGGCGATTCAGCCGTTATTTTTCCGGTCGGGGTTACCAGGTGACTGCGCTGGATATCTCAGCAGAGATGCTGCGAACCGCCCGGGATCGTGACCCGAAATCCTGCTATCTGCAGGCCGATATTGATGCGCTACCCGTCCGCAGACAAAGTTTCGATATTATCTGGAGCAATCTGGCACTGCAGTGGAGTGCTGACCTGAGAAAAGCGTTAGGTCAGCTCCGACTGGCAGTCAATCCCGGAGGCTCACTGAGGTTTTCTACGGTGGTTGCCGGCTCGCTGCCGGAAGTTAATCAGGCCTGGCAAGCGGTAGACAATACAGAACATGTTAACCGGTTTCTGTCGGCCGGTCAGATTGCCCGTGCGGCAGAGGGGTATGGCATACGGCTGTACCATGAACAGATTACGCTCCGGTTCCCGACTGTCAGAGCAGCGTTGTGGTCGTTAAAAGGGGTAGGGGCCAGTCATTTGCATCAGCGGGATGAGGGATTACCACTGACCCGACAACGCCTCGCATTGCTGGACACCGGATGGCCGAAAGACTCTCAAGGTTACCGGCTGAGTTATCAGATAGTGTATGGAGTATCAGAATGAAGAATTGCTGGTTTATCACCGGAACCGACACTGAAGCAGGTAAATCGGTTGCCACCTCGGCTTTATTACAGGCGGCAACAGGCCAGGGCTGGCGTGCTGCAGGTTATAAGCCGGTAGCCTCCGGCGCTGAGCGTACCCCGCAGGGGTTGCGTAACAGTGATGGTTTACTGTTACAACGCTCTGGATTAGCAGGACTCAGTTACAGTGAAGTCAATCCGTTGGTCTTCGAGGAGGCGACATCTCCTCATATTGTCAGTGCCGCAGAAAACCGGCCAATTACGCAGCAGGCAATGTCTGCAGGGTTGCGTCATCTGGAACAGAAAGCAGACTGGATTGTGGTAGAAGGGGCGGGAGGCTGGTTTACCCCTCTGGCCGACGAGTTGCTGTTTTCCGACTGGGTAATCTCGGAACAGTTACCGGTTATCCTGGTCGTTGGCATGAAACTGGGGTGCATTAACCACGCGTTATTGACGGCTAATGCGGTTCAGTCAGCAGGACTCAAGCTTGCTGGCTGGATTGCTAACTGTGTACAGCCCCCACAATATCGTCATCAGCCTTATCTGCAAACACTGATCCAACGGCTACCGGCCCCCTTGCTCGGTGAAATCCCACAGTTAAGCGGTGAACAGCAATTTGCTTCCTGCGGGAAATACGTTGATTTACCCGTGGTTGTCAGCTGACCGTCATCCATTTGTTAATTATACCTTCATCCAGTTGATTGACCCGGCCATTCGCCACATTGCGTCCCCGGTGGAGTAACAGAAAATAGTCGGCAACACGACGGATGAAGGATACCCGCTGTTCGAGTAACAATATGGTCATTCCGTATTCATGATTCAGGCAGCGCAGCAGATTGCCCATATCTTCTTCCAGCCACGGCGACATTCCCCCGGTGGGCTCATCCAGGATAAGCAACTTAGGTTCCAGAACCAGAGCTCTGGCCAGTGCCAGTTGTTGCTGCTGATCCAGCGCCAGATCACCACTGCGTTGATGACGTAAATCATACAGATGAGGGAAAAGGTCAAAAATCATTTGTGGTATGGCATGAGGAGGTGTGCTTTTGGCGGCTTTCAGAGCAATGACCAGATTATCTTCGACACTCATTTGTGAAAATATTTGTCGACCCTGAGGAACATAACCGATGCCCATTCTGGCGCGTAGTTCTGAAGGTTGCTGTTTTAAATCTTTGGGTGGGGAATTCTTCTCCTGCCAGGTAATCGTGCCACTATTCACCGGCAGATAGCCCATAATACAGTTCACCAGGGTCGTTTTCCCCATCCCCGGCTGGCCCAGCACAGCAGTGCAGGTGCCGGGCATCAGGTCCAAATCTACATCCCAAAGAATATGATTTTGACCATAAAACTGATTGATTGCACGTAAACTCAGCATCTGTTGCACTCCTCTGTGTGGGTAACGCCAGGCCAATGAGCGAATGTCGTGTGACTTCGCGCCATCTCTCCTTCAGGCGACAGCTTTAGAATGAATAAAGCAATTATCAGGCCAGTAATGAAATAATTGGTTTTGAGCGCAGGGAATAGCATCAGGTTTGTGATATGAATCTCATTTCGTTGTGACAGGTGAGAGGAACGAACCGGGATTGCACTTTGCAGGTGCTCACTGGAAAGTTTTACGGTGCATTTTGACCTGGAAAAAGGCAAAAAATCTGAAGAGGGCTACTTGATTACAGTTAAATATAACGAAAAAAGTGAGAGTGACAACAAATTGAAAAACGCAGAAGTTTCGCAAAAAAAAAGCTGAAAAAATTTTTTTTGGGGCTGCCCGGGAGGGGATGGGTAATTTATTCACAGCTGATGCCGTCAGGGTTAAAATCACTTATCCACCATTCCTGTGGATAACTATGTGCATTAGCAGCTTAAAACAGAGCTGACCCAAGGAAATATGCGGCCTGGCAACAGGCTGGCTGTAAATCGGGCTCCTGATAATAATTCTAACTTTTCAAATAGTTAATTAAAATCAACCCTGAGCAGTTTGAACCAGAGTATTCTAAGGATAATTTGTTACATTAACTTGACAAACAGAACGACAGCTGAGTTGGCGGTGGATAACCTGCGGGGCAGAAAATTATCGCCCGTGACTGAAAATTAATTCGTATAGAATTCCGTTACTCACGGTATTCGTCGGGGGGGAACTGTGTGCATATCCAGTGTTCAGGCTGGCATATTTTGAGGTAGTGAGTAAACTAGTCAGCCCGCCCGAAAAAAAAGCGACAGGTGACCAAACGATGAGCAAGGCTTTCAAACTTCACTCCGAATTTAAACCGTCAGGTGACCAGCCAGAGGCTATCCGGCGGCTGGAAGAAGGTCTGGAAGACGGGCTGGTACACCAGACATTGCTTGGGGTTACCGGTTCAGGAAAGACATTTACGATTGCTAACGTCATTGCTGACCTTAACCGGCCAACTATGGTATTGGCTCCGAATAAAACACTGGCAGCTCAGCTCTATGGTGAGATGAAAGCCTTTTTTCCTGACAATGCTGTCGAATATTTCGTCTCTTACTACGATTATTATCAGCCGGAAGCCTATGTTCCCAGTTCAGATACCTTTATAGAGAAAGATGCGTCGGTCAATGAACATATCGAGCAAATGCGATTGTCGGCGACTAAAGCACTGCTGGAACGTCGCGATGTTATCGTGGTGGCTTCGGTATCGGCAATCTATGGTTTAGGCGATCCTGACCTGTATCTGAAAATGATGTTGCATCTAAGCCGTGGGATGATTATTGATCAACGCAGTATTTTACGACGGCTGGCTGAACTGCAATATACCCGTAATGATCAGGCATTCCAGCGCGGTACTTTCCGGGTACGAGGCGAGGTTATCGATATTTTTCCTGCGGAGTCCGATGAAATTGCTCTGCGGGTGGAGTTGTTTGATGATGAGGTAGAGCGGCTGTCGATTTTTGACCCCTTGACGGGGCAGGTAGCGCAAACAGTGCCACGTTATACCGTCTATCCTAAAACACACTATGTCACACCGCGTGAGCGAATTATCCAGTCGATGGAAGAAATCAAGGTTGAACTGGCTGAGCGTCGTCGGGTATTGCTGGAAAATAATAAATTGCTCGAAGAGCAGCGTATTGCACAGCGGACCCAATTTGACCTGGAGATGATGAATGAGCTCGGTTACTGCTCAGGCATTGAAAACTATTCCCGTTATCTGTCCGGGCGTGGTCCGGGAGAGCCACCTCCGACGTTATTTGATTATCTGCCGGCAGACGGTTTACTGGTTGTGGACGAATCCCACGTCACTATCCCACAAATTGGCGGGATGTATCGCGGTGATCGGGCCCGCAAAGAAAATCTGGTGGAATACGGTTTTCGCCTCCCCTCTGCGCTCGATAACCGTCCTCTGAAATTTGAAGAGTTTGAGGCTCTGGTCCCACAGACTATCTATGTTTCGGCGACTCCCGGGGCCTATGAACTCGAAAAATCCGGTGATGAGGTTATCGATCAGGTGGTACGACCTACCGGATTGCTTGACCCGATCATTGAAGTCCGGCCGGTAGCGACACAGGTGGATGACCTGCTGTCGGAGATACGCCAGCGAGCTGAAATTAATGAACGAGTTCTTGTCACTACGCTAACCAAACGTATGGCTGAAGATCTGACAGAATACCTGGAGGAGCATGGAGAACGGGTACGTTATCTGCACTCTGATATCGACACGGTGGAAAGAATGGAAATCATCCGTGATTTGCGGCTGGGAGAGTTCGATGTGCTGGTGGGGATTAACCTGTTGAGGGAAGGGCTGGATATGCCAGAGGTTTCACTGGTCGCTATTCTGGATGCGGATAAAGAAGGTTTTTTACGTTCAGAACGTTCGCTGATTCAGACCATTGGGCGTGCTGCGCGTAATATTAACGGTAAAGCTATTCTCTACGGAGACCGTATAACGCCATCAATGGCACGGGCTATAGAAGAAACCGAACGGCGCAGAGAGAAACAACAGGCCTGGAATACTGCTCAGGGAATTGTGCCGACACGGCTCAACAAGAAAGTCACTGATATTCTGGAGCTGGGGCAGGGCATTGCCCGGACCAAAGGTAAATCTCATGATAAACGTCAGAGTTCCGGACGTGCGGCGGAGAACAGTGGTCAGTATGCGGCACTGACTCCACAGGCCATGCAGAAGAAAATTACCGAGCTGGAAGCCCGGATGAATAAACATGCGATGGATCTTGAGTTTGAGGAAGCAGCACGGGTCCGTGATGAATTGCACGAAATCCGTGCCCTGTTCATTGCGGCTTCCTGATATTAACCCAGACTCTGAACGGCCTGTTCCAGGGCAATATGTAACAAGTGGCGATCATGACGGTATTTAATATCTCCGGCTTCGAGCGGACGTTGAATCACATGACGCCCTTCAAGGTGACTGATATCGGCCGCCGGGCTGACAACAACGGCATCAATGACACGGCGGCCTATCACTTGTTCGATGTACTGCAATTTATCACTCACGCTCAGTGAACCTGCCGGGCTTTTCTCTTTACCCAGATTACCAATAAAAATCATTTTTGCCGGAGTACGGCGCAGTGCTGTTGCCATCTGTTCCATTAACAGCACTGGCATCAGACTGGTATAAAAACTGCCAGGACCTATCAGAATTAAATCAGCTTCGGCAACCGCCTGCAGGGCTTCGCGGGTTGGCGAGACATCAGGAAATAATTCAAGCGTAGCAGGAATCTCACTCATGGCATCAATGGCCGTTTCACCGTAAACGGCATGTCCCTGAGGGTCGGTAGCCACCAGATCCACTGGCTGCTCAGACATGGGGATCAGAAAAGCGTCCACTTTCAGCACATTACGGATCAAATTAATGGCCTCCAGTGGCCTGACACTAAGATTATCCAGAGCTTTTAGCATCAGATTACCCAGATTATGCCCTGCCAGCTCACCCTGCCCGCTAAAGCGGTATTCAAACATTGCGGAGGCAATGCCGGGCTCGGTAATCAGCTGGTTAAGGCAATTGCGCATGTCGCCCCAGGCGATACCTCCTTCGGAACGACGAATTCTGCCAGTAGAGCCCCCATTATCCGTGGTAGTGACAACGCCGGTTAAACGTGAACCCAGAGCGGATAGTGAAGACATGACACGTCCTAAACCGTGTCCTCCGCCGATGGCTACTACGCGGTCTAAATCTGCCAGTGTACGATTCATAAATCTCCTTTTAATGGCGGCTATCCTGTCAGAATAATACGGATATATAACAGCAAACTGTCCGGAGACCTATTCTCGCTGATTGATTGACTGTTTTACAGCGGATTAATCTGCAGGTATCAGTGAACATTTAAAGCGGAGCAACGCTGACAACATGGCTTCTTCAGGTGTTTCGCGCTAGAATTCAGACACACGATTATCTGTACTGATAATTTACACGCCAAGCCCCTCGGACCTGTGTTATTGCTGATAATATGGCTGACGGGCCGCAGTTTTTACTGCCAGGGTGTGGGAAGAAATGACCACATCTCCCGACTTCGGAAAGGTGTTCCTGTGTCTCAGTTAATTGATACGTTTGACCGGCGTTTTTACTATCTGCGCCTGTCTGTTACAGATGTGTGTAATTTCCGCTGTACTTACTGCCTGCCGGACGGTTACCGGCCAAACAGTGTCCGCAATAAAGGCTTTTTATCACTGGATGAAATCCGGAGGGTAACCCGTGCATTTGCAGCAGCCGGTACTGAGAAAATTCGCATCACCGGTGGCGAGCCCTCCATGCGTCGTGATTTTACCGATATTATCGCCGCCGTCCGGGAAAACTCAGGGTTACGAAAAATTGCCACCACGACCAATGGTTACCGGATGGCCCGGGATATCAGGGAGTGGCGCGATGCCGGTCTGACTGCGGTCAATGTCAGTATCGACAGCCTTGACGCCCGCCAGTTTCATGCCATCACCGGACAGGATAAGTTTCACCAGGTGATGGCCGGGATTGATGCGGCTTTTGAGGCAGGATTTAGCATGGTTAAAGTGAATACCGTGCTGATGCGTGATGTAAACAGCCAGCACCTGCAAACTTTTCTTGACTGGATTCGTACCCGGCCAATACAACTGCGTTTCATCGAACTTATGGAAACCGGTGACGGTAGTGATTTGTTTAAGAAACACCATATCTCTGGTCAGGTCATTCGTCGTCAGTTACTGGAGAGCGGCTGGCAGGCCGGAGTCAGAGCCAAAGATGATGGGCCTGCGCAGGTATTTACCCACCCGGATTATCAGGGCAGTGTGGGCCTGATTATGCCTTACGAAAAAGATTTTTGTCTGAGCTGTAACCGACTCAGAGTCTCCGCAGTAGGCAATCTGCACTTGTGTCTGTTTGGCGATCACGGAATACCGTTGCGTGATTTACTGGCCAGCGACCAGCAACAGGAGGAATTACAGGCCAGAATCGCCTCCAGCCTGGGACAGAAGAAACAGACCCATTTTCTCCATCAGGGAATGACCGGGCATACCCAAAATCTTTCATTTATCGGCGGTTAGTCAGGAGAGACATCATGAGTAAATCCCCAAAGGAATTTGTCCCGTTAACCGTGGCTGTGATGACTGTTTCAGACAGCAGGGATGCACATAACGATACCTCCGGTCACTATTTGAGCGAAATGGTGACTTCCACAGGTCATCATCTGTCAGAGCAGGTTATCTGTGCAGATAACCGCTACCAGATTCGTGCGGTGGTTTCACGCTGGATTGCCAGTGAACAGGTTCAGGTCATTATTATTAATGGTGGCACAGGTTTTCATGTGAAGAACAGCACGCCGGAAGCACTGTTACCGTTATTCGATCGGACTATTGATGGTTTTGGTGAACTGTTTCGAATGATCTCATTTGAAGAAATTGATTCATCTACCTTGCAATCCCGTGCGGTGGCAGGGATGGCTAACCAGACATTAATTTTTGCGGTCCCGGGATCCACGGGGGCTTGTCGTCAGGCATGGGAGAGGATTATCTCACCACAGATTGATGCGACTACCGCCCCCTGTAATTTCGTTTCACAACTAAAGAAGTTCTGAGTATGTCGCAGCTAACCCATATCAACAGTGCCGGAGAGGCACATATGGTCGATGTTTCGGCCAAGCAGGAAACCATACGGGAAGCCCGTGCAGAAGCTTTTGTTTGTATGAACTCCACCACATTGCAAATGATTGTCGATGGCAGTCATCACAAGGGGGATGTATTTGCAACTGCAAGAATTGCCGGCATCCAGGCAGCAAAACGTACCTGGGAACTGATCCCTCTTTGCCATCCGTTGATGCTGAGTAAAGTTGAAGTTTCCCTTACCGCTTTACCGGAAGAGAATCAGATTCATATTGAAACTCTCTGTCGGCTCACAGGGAAAACCGGGGTAGAAATGGAAGCTCTGACCGCCGCCTCAGTAGCTGCACTGACTATCTATGATATGTGTAAAGCGGTGCAGAAAGATATTGTGATTGACGGATTACGACTGATAAGCAAATCCGGAGGCAAGTCGGGGGACTTCAGGGCAGATCACCATGATTAATATATTATTATTTGCCAGAGTGCGTGAGCTCGCGGACACAGCCAGTCTTGAGATTCCCTTTGAGTTCAGCGATGTTGAGTCATTGCGTCTGGCGTTGAGTAGCCGTGATAAAAACTGGGCTCTGGCGATGGAACAAGGAAAATTACTGGCGGCGGTGAATCAGACGCTTGTTCCGTTCACTCATCCATTACAGGACGGTGATGAAGTGGCATTCTTCCCGCCGGTTACCGGAGGCTAACTTTTATGAATCAGACCCACATTCGGGTAGGTGATGCGTCATTTTCTGTGACAGAAGCTCACCAGTGGTTGTCAGGAGATGACGCGGATGGCGCCATTGTGACCTTTACCGGCAAAGTACGGAATCATAACTCGGGTGACAGTGTGGCAACGCTGACACTGGAACATTATCCGTCTATGACCGAAAAAGTGCTGGAATCGATTGCCGCTGAAGCCCGGCGGCGCTGGGAACTGCAGAGAATCGTGATCATTCATCGCGTCGGTAGCCTGGCGGCAGGTGAGCAGATTGTATTTGTCGGTGTCAGTTCGGCACACCGAAACAGCGCATTTGCCGGAGCAGAGTACATCATGGATATTCTGAAGACCCGGGCCCCGTTCTGGAAGCGGGAAACGACGCCTCTGGGGGATCGCTGGCTGGACGCGAAAGAGAGTGACCAGCAGGCCGCCAAACGCTGGTTAGCGTCGAACTGATGCAGGAGTCAGTGCTGGGTTTTTTCGGTCATCACTGTTGCAGACTGAGCAGACAGTGGATCACGGGGATGAGTGGTTTACTGGTATTGCTGTTGCTGAACGGTTGTAGTCAGCATTCAGTCACTGCACCGACGCAAAAGCCGGTGACGGTGAAAGCCAAAATTCAGCGTCTGCTGCCGCCAACAGTTACCGATAAAGCTGGCTGGTCAGAGGATATTTATCAAAGCTTTCAGCATCAGTCATTATCACCTTCGGCTGAAAATTTATGTGCTGTTATTGCTGTTGCTGGCCAGGAATCCGGATTTAATCCGAATGCTCCCGTCAATGGTTTACCCGCGATTGCTATGAAGGAAATCTACCGGCGAGCGGCGACTCTTTATATTCCCCGGTTTCTGGTTAACACGGCGTTGAAAATTCCTTCATCGGACGGACGCAGTTACGCTGAGCGTCTGAAAACAGTGCACACCGAAAAACAGTTGAGTGACATTTTCGATGACCTGATCGACAGAGTTCCTCTGGGACAACGGCTGTTTGGAAATCTGAATCCTGTCCATACCGGGGGGCCAATGCAGGTCAGCATTGCGTTTGCTGAGGCTCACGACGCCGGTTATCCATGGCCAGTGAAACATTCTGTTCGTCAGGAGGTTTTCAGTCGTCGGGGGGGAGTCTGGTATGGAACACTGCATCTTTTGGGCTATCCGGCAGACTATCCGGCCATGTTATACCGCTTCGCGGATTTCAACGCGGGATGGTATGCCAGCCGCAACGCGGCTTTTCAGGCTGCCGTGATGCAACTCACCGGGCGTAAACTTGCTCTGGATGGCGATTTAATTCGCTATGACAGTGATGCTGCTGGGGCCACTGAACAGGCAGTCCTCAGCCTGCAGTCACGGCTAGGCTTAAGTGCTGCAGAGATTCACCGCCAACTAACACAGGGAGAGTCTCCTGAATTTCAGCAGAGTCGTGTCTGGCAACAGGTTTTCCGGCTGGCCGATAAGCAGAAGGGAAGCGCGTTACCCCGCCAGCGGTTACCTGGCATCGAACTGAACAGTCCCAAAATTACCCGCAATCTGACCACCGCCTGGTTTGCCCAACGGGTCAATAGTCGCTATCAACAATGCCTGGCACGGCAATGATCGGTGACTGGCGTAACTGACCTGATTTGTGTCACACTGGCATTATCTGTTTAAACGTCTCAAGAGGTGAATCATGGAGCGATATCAACGACAGGATAATTCGACATTGCAACGGGCAGGCTCAGGTCTGCAAACTTATATGGCACAGGTCTACGGATGGATGACTTGCGGGCTGTTACTGACGGCGTTTATCAGCTGGTATGCGGCTAGGACCCCTCGGGTGATGGAGTTTATTTTCTCCAGTCAGTTGACGTTTTTTGGATTGATCATTATTCAGTTGGCTGTTGTGTTTATCTTATCCGGAATGGTCCATAAAATGAGCAGTGCACTGGCGACCTCATTATTTATGCTTTATTCCGCACTGACCGGGCTGACACTGGCAAGTATTTTTCTTGTCTACACTTATTCATCGATTGCCAGCACTTTCTTCGTGACGGCCGGAATGTTTGGTGCCATGACCTTATTTGGCTATACCACCAAACGCGATTTAAGCCGGCTGGGTAGCCTGATGTTTATGGCACTGATTGGTATTCTGATTGCTTCACTGGTGAATTTCTGGCTGAAAAGCACCGCAATGATGTGGGCTATCACCTATATTGGTGTTGTGGTTTTCGTTGGTTTGACAGCCTATGACACTCAGAAGCTTAAGAATATTGGCGAATCGATTAACGCTGATGATAAGGAAAATCTGCGTCGATACAGTATTGTCGGGGCGCTGACCTTGTATCTTGATTTTATCAACCTGTTCCTGATGCTGTTGCGGATTTTCGGCAACCGCCGGTAATAACAATTCATTCCAACTCAGGGGCCATCCGGCCCCTGTTTCTTATACAAACCTCCTCTTGTCTGACCGTACCCGGTGATGGCCTTCTGCTGTCTCTGTCTGTAGGTGATGTACTGTTCGAAACAGCGTTTTTTGCGCCGGGAAAGAGCGGAATATCGACTTTAAACAAAAATATCTGTTTTTGCCTCATCTCACTAAAATTGGGGCTTGCAGGCGCATAACTGACTGCCTGACGGGGGGCAGGATTGCAAAAAATGAAATAAAAGTGATTTTTGTGGCATAATACTGCCGCTGAGTCACCTGGTCCGCAAAGAAAACTGGTGTTCTGATCACATTTGAACAACAGAAAATCAAAAATCACAGGTGCTTTTTTTGAAACTGGATTAGTCTGATAATCCTTACCGACATGTCGGTTTGTATCGGCGGCGTTCTTGCCTGCCAGGAGAGAAAAAATGAAATGGTCTAATCGCGTTAAGATTATCACCGGTCAAACCTGCTTCCATATTGCAATGCATCTGAGTGTCGTATTGCTGCTGGTGTGGGGCTGGAAACACCGGTTACTGACTGAGGTCAGTGCCAGTCTGGTGACGGCTTATGTCGTATTACTGTTGGCAATGATAGTAACGCAGCGCTTACCACGTCTGCGGGTCGCGGGCGATTATCTGGAAGAAGCCAGTACCACCTACTATTTTGGCGCAGCTATGCTGTCCCTGTTCCTGTTCTCACGGGTAATCCATAATCCTTTGCTGGTGGGTGCGCTGGGGGTAGTGATGTTGGTAGGGCCGGCATTGATCTCCCTGTTGGCTAAAGAGCCTGTCCGCCAGATAGAAAAAAAACGTAGTTAATTCCGTTGGTTCCGTAGGATCAGACATGACAATATCTGCTGATCCTTCACCATTTCGCCATGATTGATAGTCCGGGACCCTCGCACAGTGACCGTAACTCTGTTAAACTGTGTATATCATGCATCGTAGTTTTTGCCCCTGACTTATCTCTGAGTCACATGACATAACCCCCTGAAAACTGCACCGTTACTTACGGTCAGGGCGTCCCGGAGTAAAATTTTCCATGTCTTTTGAATCTCTCGGTCTTAGTGCCGATATTTTGCGTGCTGTCAGCGAACAAGGCTACAGCGAGCCGACACCTATTCAGAAACAGGCGATTCCTGTGGTTCTTGCGGGCGGAGACCTGTTAGCCAGTGCTCAGACGGGCACCGGTAAAACTGCCGGTTTCACCCTGCCGTTATTGCAACGGTTATCCGCGTCACAGCCTTCAGTCATCAAAGGCCGACGTCCGGTCAGGGCATTAATCCTGACTCCTACCCGGGAACTGGCGGCTCAGGTGGGGGAGAACGTACGTGAATATAGCCGTTATCTGAACCTGCGTTCACTGGTCGTTTTTGGTGGAGTCAGTATTAATCCGCAGATGATGAAGCTGCGTGGTGGCGTTGATATTCTGGTTGCCACACCGGGCCGGTTGCTTGACCTGGTTCATCAGAATGCCGCTGATTTGTCGGCGGTCGAAATTCTGGTGCTGGATGAAGCTGATCGTATGCTGGATATGGGCTTTATTCATGATATTCGCCGTGTACTGGCAAAACTGCCTCCGCGCCGCCAGAATTTACTGTTCTCAGCTACCTTTTCTGACGATATTAAAGCGCTGGCAGAAAAGCTGCTTGATCGTCCGTCATTGATCGAAGTGGTTCGGCGCAATACCGCCTCTGAGCAGGTAAGTCAGCAGGTGCATTTTGTGGATAAAAAACGTAAACGTGAATTACTGTCTTATCTGATAGGCCGTGATAACTGGCAGCAGGTACTGGTTTTTACCCGCACAAAACATGGTGCTAACCATCTTGCAGAGCAGCTAAATAAAGACGGAATTACAGCAGCAGCGATTCACGGCAACAAAAGCCAGGGGGCACGTACCCGCGCTCTGGCGGACTTTAAAACTGGCGAAATTCGTGTTCTGGTAGCCACAGATATCGCTGCCCGTGGTATAGATATCGAAGAACTGCCACATGTAGTGAATTATGAGCTGCCTAATGTTGCAGAAGATTATGTGCACCGCATTGGTCGTACGGGGCGGGCGGCTTCTACCGGCGCTGCATTGTCTCTGGTATGTGTGGACGAGCACAAATTACTGCGGGACATTGAGCGGTTGCTGAAGCGTGAAATTCCACGTCTGGCTATTCCGGGTTATGAGCCTGATCCTTCCATTAAAGCCGAACCTATTCAGAATGGGCGGCAGGGGGGACGTGACCGTCGCCCGGGTGGTCAGGGGGCGGGGCGTGGTCAAAGTTCTCGCCCACCACGTGCGGATAATAACGGCAACCAGCGGCCACGTCGTCCGGCAGCAGCAAAGAAAACGGAACGGACCTGACAGTATGCGGGTATTGCTGGCCCCGATGGAAGGTGTCCTTGATTCTCTGGTCAGACATCTTCTTTCTGAAGTCAATGAATATGATCTCTGTATCACCGAATTTCTTCGTGTGGTTGATCAGCTTCTGCCAGCTAAATCTTTCTACCGGCTCTGTCCCGAGTTACATCATGCCAGCCGGACCTCTTCCGGCACTTTGGTCAGAGTTCAGTTGCTAGGTCAGCACCCGGGCTGGCTGGCAGAAAATGCTGCCAGAGCGATTGAACTTGGATCATACGGTGTCGATCTCAACTGCGGTTGTCCATCAAAACTGGTGAATGGCAGTGGTGGCGGAGCCACACTGCTTAAAGACCCTGCAGTGATTTATCAGGCGGCTAAAGCGATGCGAGAAGCTGTGCCCGGAGAATTGCCGGTAACAGTCAAAGTCAGGTTGGGGTGGGATTCTATTGCCCAATGCCATGAAATTGCTGATGCCGTCGCCAGTGCCGGCGCGACAGAAATTGTGGTTCATGGGCGAACCAAAGAAGATGGCTATCGTGCCGAGGCTATTAACTGGCAGGCGATTGGTGAAATACGTCAGCGGTTATCAATTCCGGTGATTGCCAACGGTGAAATCTGGGACTATGAAAGTGCTGCCGCTTGTCGGACTGTTACCGGGTGTGATGCGGTGATGGTCGGCAGAGGGGCGCTGAATGTCCCTAATCTCAGCCGGGTCATTAAGTATAATGAAGCTCCAATGCCCTGGACACAGGTCGTTCAGTTGCTGAATAAATACTGTCAGCTGGAAAAGCAGGGAGATACCGGGTTATACCATGTTGCCCGGATCAAACAGTGGCTGGGTTATCTGCGTAAAGCTTACCCTGAGGCCAGTGAAGTATTTACCCGTGTGCGGGCATTAAAAACCTCCACAGAAATTGCGCAGGCGGTCAGTACCATTGCAGCTAACACGCTGTGACATATAGATGTTGTGATCACCATCAACTGTGATAATGTGCGTTTAGTCCTTCTTCTCCGGGTTTTCAGTTTATCATGTCCGAATCAGTGGTACTGAGTCGTTCTCAGTTAAACAAACGAATCTTATCAGTCATTATTTTTACATTTTTCTGCTATTTATCCGTCGGTCTGCCACTGGCGGTGTTGCCTGGTTTTGTCCATCACCAGCTCGGCTTTAGCTCCTTTATTGCCGGAGTGATTATCAGTCTGCAATATTTCTCTACTCTGGTCAGTCGCCCGCAAAGTGGCAGGCTGGCCGACAGTATGGGGCCAAAAAAGGTCGTTATGCTTGGCCTGGTATTATGTGGAATGAGTGGCGTACTGACGATTATTGCGGCCTGTTTAACCTCCAGGCCGTTACTGAGCTTATCGCTGCTGGCGGCTGGCCGGATATTCCTTGGAATTGGCGAGAGTTTTAGCAGTACCGGTTCTACCTTATGGGGGATGAATATTGCGGGTCCGGTACATACGGCGCGGGTCATTTCATGGAATGGCGTAGCCACCTATATGGCGATGGCGATTGGTGCGCCGCTGGGGGTAATGCTTAATCAGGGCCTGGGAGTGTTTGGCTTTGCCGGCCTGGTCGCACTGATGGGAGCCGTAGGTTTCTATCTTGCCAGCCGGAAACCTGCGGTGGTGGTGACGGTAGGTCAACGGGTTCCGTTCAGTCAGGTATTTCGCCGGGTCTGGGTTTACGGTGTTGCCCTGGGACTGGGAACGATTGGTTTTGGAGTGATAGCGACCTTTATCACACTTTACTTCAGTAGCCGGGGCTGGAGTGGTGCGGCCATGACTCTGACTCTCTACAGCCTGGGTTTTGCAGGTGTCCGGTTAGTTTCAGGAAATGCGATCACCCGGTTTGGGGGCATTAAAGTATCGTTGGTGTCGTTTATTGTCGAAGCAGTTGGTTTGTTTCTGCTATGGCATGCAGATTCAGTACTGGCGGCAGATATCGGGGCATTATTGACCGGCTGTGGTTTTTCTCTGATTTTCCCTGCTCTGGGAGTAGAGGCCGTAAAACAGGTAGAACAGCAAAGTCAGGGTTCGGCACTGGGTACCTATTCAGCGTTTCTGGATTTTGGCCTCGGGATAACCGGACCTGTTGCCGGACTTCTGATGAATCACCTTGGGATTCGTTCGGTCTATCTGGCTGCATCTCTGGTAGTGATTGCCGGGATATTGATGATGATTCGGCAATTTATGCGCCCGGCTAAATCAATTCCGACCAGTTAACTGGTCAGTGATTATCTGTGCAAAATAACGCTCTGTTTATCAGTGCGTTTTTTTTACCCGCGATAGGGTGAGCAGATATAACAGGGGAGGCCGAAAGTGCGAGTGCTGGTGACACCTGCGGATGGGCAGTTTGTTGGAAAAATAAGATCGTAAAAAAACTGCCCGGTCTGAACGACACCTTACTCAGTGGATTATCCCACTTTTGGGGTGTAGACTTCGCGGGCAGTTTTATATTTCAGTCAGAGCCAGTTTTTACTCAACAGGACCTGGCTGAGTAATGGTTGTCGGGGCATTGGTCTGAATGATATTGGCACCTTCGTCAGACATTGGAGTCATCGGTTCTTCTTTGGGTAACGCAGAGTCATTTTCCGTGACAGGATGCGGGGAAGTATCGATATTGTTTTCCACACCATTAATTTTCACTGGCATCCCGCTACGGGCTTTCAGCGCTGCATTCAGTACGTTCTGATTAATACTCGGGTCTGACAGCAATTTACTGACCGCCGGAGTAATTGTCAGAGGAACCTCAACGTTAGAAGTGAACTGTTCTTCTGTGGTGGACAGAGGGTTATGTACTTCAATATAACGCGAACCATCAGGTTCGACGGCAGCCTTGACAGGTTCATTGATAAACTGCACACGGGTACCGACCGGAACATGTTCAAACAGCCATTTAATGTCGTCAGCGCGAAGACGGACACAACCATGGCTTACACGTAATCCGATACCAAAGTTAGCATTGGTACCATGGATGGCATACAGGTTTCCGATATACAGCGCAAACAGACCCATGGGGTTGTCGGGACCCGCCGGGAAGACTGTGGGTATGTTTTGACCATTCGCCAGATATTCTGCGTGCATTGCTTTGGTCGGCGTCCATGTCGGGTTAGGACGTTTGGACTTAATACTGGTGACCCAGTTCAGTGGCGTATCTTTACCTAACTGACCGATACCGATAGGCAGTACTACGACGGTGTTGGTACCCTTCGGATAGTAGTACAAACGCATTTCGGCACTGTTAATTACGATACCTTCACGCGGTGCATCAGGTAACAGTAATTGCTGTGGAATGACCAGACGGGTTCCGCCTTTTGGCAAATAGACATCCACACCAGGATTGGCTTCCAGAATATTACTTAGCCCCATCTGATACTGAGAAGCAAAAGCTTCCAGCGGCAAATGGTTGTTCTCCGGAAGGGTGATCTGCAGATTTTCACCAATCAGACTGCTCTTCGCCGGGGGCAAAGGGTAAACCACTGCTAACGCTGAATGGCTGTATGCCGCTAATGCCAGCGCAAATGAAGCTAAGACGCGAATGCTATTTTTCATAATTATATAACTTGTTAGTGCCTGAATATGGGCTCGTTAAGGTTCCTGTAGCAGGACCATGTTCTGTCCGGCTGCACATTATATGGGCTAATCGCGGAATCGGAAACTGACATTTTACTACCGTGCAGTTCTCCCGCAGTTCACCGGTCAATGTTGTCGTCGTTGCTGCAAAAAGCGAATTCCTTTCCAGACTATATACAATACCGCTGCAGTTCCTGCCACCCAGAACACCGGCTTCAGATATTCATCCAGTCTGTCAAACCATGGGGCAATCAGTTTCCCGGCAAAGTAACCCAGACTGACAAAAAGTAACGCCCAGACGAATGCACCAATCACATTAAAAATCAGAAACCGGCGGGGTGATAGCTGGCTTGACCCGATAATAATGGGTCCAATGATGCGGAAACCATACATAAAACGTACACCAATCACAAATAAACTGGGATGACGGTTGATCAGTTCGCTGGCCCTCGCCACCTTATCCTGGTGATTGTTGAATTTAGACAGTATGCGGGTTCCATAACGGCGGCCCAGCCAGTACAGCAGTTGATCGCCAATGATCCCTCCGGCCATGGCGGCAACGACTACGCCGGCAAAATGCAGCAATCCTTTATGAGCTGCGATGCCGCCAAGTAATACAAAAGTCTCACCTTCAGCCATACAACCCAGTAACAGGGCGAAATACCCGTAATGGTGAATCAGTGAGTTAATATCGATATGCAACGTTACGATTCCTGGTCTGGTTCAGCAAAATTTAAGTTTACACGTCATTACGCTTCGGTGCGATGCTGGGACTCTGAGATATCATGTCAGCGGCATTACGGGTTTGTCAGACTTTCTTACAAATTCCGTGTCACAGCGACTCTCTGAGTTTTGGGCATTTTTCCTGAGGAAGGCGTATGATGCTGCCGCCAGCGGCATGAAATCGGCAATGGCTCCGCGGCCTGTGTCTGCACAGCATTAAAAACATTCAGGTATCTTCGAGAAAATGTCCTTACAACTACGTCATTCTTTACTTTTTTTTGCACTTTGTACCCCTTTGACAACTGCCGTGATTCCGGCTCAGGCTGAACGCAGTACTCCGGATGTTATCAGTACCGTACAGCCTCAGATCGCTTCCGGGAGTGCGTTGGTGATTGACCTGAACACCAATAAAGTGCTGTTTTCCAGTCATCCTGACAGGGTTCGACCGATTGCCTCGCTGACCAAACTTATGACGGTGATGGTGGTCCTGGATGCACATCAGTCTCTGGATGAAGTGATTAATGTGGATATCAGCCATACTCCTGAGATGAGGGGGGTATTTTCGCGGGTAAAGCTGAACAGTGAAATCAGCCGCCGTAATATGATGTTGCTGGCACTCATGTCTTCAGAAAACCGGGCCGCAGCCAGCCTGGCAGCTCATTATCCTGGTGGTTATCAGGCATTTATCGTGGCGATGAATAATAAAGCCCGTTCACTTGGCATGAAGCATACTCATTATGTCGAACCCACCGGTCTATCACTGAAAAATGTCTCTACCGCCAGTGACTTAGTGAAGTTACTGAAAGCCACAGAACGGTATCCGCTGATAGGGGAACTAAGTAAAACGAAAGAAGAAACTGCGGTATTCAGCCATCCGGCGTATGCTCTGCCTTTCCGTAATACTAACCACCTGGTGTATAACGATAAATGGAATATCCGTCTCACCAAAACCGGTTATACCGATGAAGCGGGTCATTGTCTGGCCATGAGAACCACCATTAATGGTCGTCCGGTTGCCCTGGTCGTACTGGATGCTTTCGGTAAATATACCCATTTTGCGGACGCCACCAGGATTCGAAGCTGGCTGGAAACCGGCAAAGCGGCTCCGGTGCCAGCGGCAGCTCTGGCGTATAAGAAAGAGAAAGCGCTGTAACCCAATCCGGTATTGCGTAATTACTGGTTACGTGATCAGATTTCCGGGAGTTCAGTTTATCTGAGCTTTCCGGAGATCCATTTTCAGTGCCATTCTTATAGCTGAGAGGGGCATAACCCTCTACAACCTATGGCTGGCCAGTTATTTTTGAATTCACTGTTCTGTTATCTTTGGATACAACGTCATTATGCGTATTTTATCGATCATCTTCAGACTATTTTTATTACTGATAAGCTTGCAGTTTTCGGTGCAGGTCTATGCGGACAGTACTGATACCGGCCAGCAAACCACCGCAGCACCCCAGGTGAATGCCAGCCGTGAACTGTCCAAAATGCAGATCATCCTCGATAAAATTAAAGGGCAGGTGTCAGGATCGACCAACGATGCGTCGCTAAGTCAGCTGAATGATATGGCGCAGCAGTTGTCAGAAAATGCGGATACGCTGGGACAGAGTCTTATTCCCGAACGACAGAAAGTGGAGGCGCAGCTTGCCGTGTTGGGCGCCGCTCCAGTTCCGGGCAGTGGCGTCAGGGAAACTGCGGATGTAACTAACCAACGCCGTTCTCTGGAAGCCAGGAAAACTGAGCTGGACAGTCAGATTAAGCAGGCCGACAGCCTGAAAAATGGCAGTCTGAATCTGTCTGCGCAAATTCTTAATTTACGTCGTGACCAGCTAAAAACGCAACTGGCGTTAAATTCAGGTAGTATTTTATCATCAGTATTTTGGCAACCACTGTATAACAGTAATCAGTTTGACCGGGAGAAAATCACGAATTTTGGTAGTGAACTGCTGAATACGGTGGCACTCTCCTGGGCACCGGAATGGAGGGCTGGCACCCTCTGCTGGTTATTAGCGGCAGTGTTGGTGATGGTGTTAGGTCGCCGATACATGGAAGAGTTTCTGGCCTGGGTTAGCATTAATAAATTACCAGAAGGACGGCTAAGACGCAGTTTTTTGGCTACGGCAGTTGCCCTGACGACCCTGCTGGCCATCGTTTTGTCATTCAATTTCCTGGCATATGCCTTTACCCGGATTGACGAGGTGAACAGTGATGTGGAGGACTATGTTACCCGTCTGGTCTATCTGAGTATCAGTTGTGGTCTGATTGCGGGACTGGGCAGAGCATTTTTATCGACCCGTCGTCCTTCCTGGCGTCTTGCCAGTATCAGTAATGAAGTTGCGCAGGCGATGAAGCCTTTTCCGACGATTATTGCCTCACTGGTATTTATTTTTCAGGCCCTGGAAAGTTTTAACTACAGTGTCGGCACCAGTGTAAATACTACAGTATTTGGTAATGGTTTGACCGCATTACTGATCGGGATATTCTGCGTGGTGATTGTGCTGCGGATCAAACGTACCCGTCGGCGAATTAAAAATGAAGATAATACCCCTCCGGCTCGTTCTACACTGGCCGCACTGATCGAGTTTGCTTTGTTTGTTACCGGCCTGGTGATTCTGCTGTCACTGATGATTGGATATGTGTCGTTTGGTCGCTTTGTGAGTTATGAAACGGTCTGGGTGGGTATCCTGTTCAGTTCGTTCTATTTATTGAGCCATCTGGCCGGGGACAGCAGCGAAGCCATTTTTTCAACCAGTAATGCCTGTGGTCGCCGGGTACAAAGCTCGTTGAATATTCAGGAACGTTACCTGACCCAGGTCTCTTCGCTGTTGGCGGCAGTATTAAAATCCGTACTGGTACTTCTGCTGGTGTTTGGCTTATTCAATGGCACCATTACCTCTTCCTCACCGGCAGATATGCTTCAGAAAGCGCTGGCGTTCTGGGGAGGCAAAGGGCTGGAAAAGCTGAACATCGTGCCCTCACAGGTAGTCAATGCCATTATTATGTTGATTGCCAGTATCTGCGTTTTACGTAGAGTACGTCGTTGGCTGGATGAGGAATTTTTACCTAAGACCGCGATGGACAAAGGGATGCGGGTATCCGTGGTCACCTTATTCAGTAATGTTGGCTATGTGTTAGTGGTATTGATGACACTGTCTGTGATGGGAGTTCAGTGGAACAAACTGGCCTGGATTGTCAGTGCATTATCGGTCGGGATTGGCTTTGGTCTGCAGGAGATTGTTAAAAACTTTATTTCTGGTTTGATTCTGCTGACAGAACGCCCGGTGAAGGTCGGAGATCTGGTCGGGATTGGTGGTTATGAAGGGGATATCCGCCGTATTAATGTCAGGGCTACTGAAATCCAGCTGTCGGATAAATCAACGGTCATTGTGCCAAATTCTCAGCTGATTTCTCAGAATGTGCGTAATGCGACCATGGGCAATGCTCAGGGGGTGGTGACTATTCCGATGACCTTCCCGTTGGATATAGACCCGGTTAAAGTCAAAGAGATTTTACTCAGTGTTTATAGTGAAAATGAACGCATACTTGAGACCCCGGCACCTTCGGTGAGTTTTAAGGATCTCTCTTCACAAGGAATTTCACTCAGCGTCACCGGTAATGTCGCGACTCAGCGGCTGATTTCGTCAGTGAAAAGTGAGTTGCTGTTTGAGATCCTGGTGCGTCTGAGAGATGAAGGCATTGCACTGTCATCTCCACAGACCATGGTGATTGAACAGAGATCATCAGCCGGTGCGGCGGATCCTGCAGAGATATTATCTTCTGACCGTCAGAGATGACCCTTAAGCACGGCGGCATTCGTTCCCGCCGTCCGTGATGCATGCTATGCTTTTCATAAGCCTTTTCAGGCCGGTGCAGGACGTTGCACCGGTTCCGAGCCTGCCATCTACCGCCGAGAATCTGCTGATGAAATGGATTTACCCGTTACTGTTTGCCAGTATTACCCTTCCTTCGGCCATCGCAGTTGCGTCACAACCTGCTGCGTTTGGGGATGAGAAGGCACGCGATGCTTATGTCACTCAGTTGCTGGCAAAAATGACCCTTAACGAAAAAATCGGTCAGTTACGTCTTATCAGTGTGGGTCCCGATAATCCCAAATCAGCCATTCGCGAAATGATCCGTAAAGGGCAGGTCGGGGCAATCTTTAATACCGTTACCCGGCCGGATATTCGTGCTATGCAGGATCAGGTGATGCAGTTAAGTCGCCTGAAGATCCCGTTGTTCTTTGCTTATGATGTGGTTCATGGTCAGAGAACGATCTTTCCTATCCCATTGGGACTGGCGGCCAGCTGGGATTTGGATGCCATAAAAACCGTAGGTCTGATCTCCGCTTATGAAGCCGCAGATGACGGGCTGAATATGACCTGGGCGCCGATGGTTGATGTCAGCCACGAACCCCGCTGGGGGCGGATGTCTGAAGGTTTCGGTGAAGATACCCTGCTGACTGCTGAAATGGGACGAGCCATGGTACAGGCCATGCAAGGCAAGAGCCCGGCAGATCGCTATTCACTGATGACCAGCGTAAAGCATTTTGCACTGTATGGCGCGGTGGAAGGCGGGCGGGAATATAATTCTGTTGATATGAGCCCGCAGCGTATGTTCCAGGAATATATGCCTCCTTATAAAGCGGCGTTAGACGCCGGAAGCGGCGGCGTGATGGTGGCACTCAATTCAATCAATGGTGTGCCCGCCACCGCAGATAGCTGGCTGCTAAAAGATGTGTTGCGGGATCAGTGGAAATTTAAAGGGATCACTATCAGTGATCACGGTGCGATAAAAGAACTGATCAAACATGGGGTCGCCAGTGATCCACAGGATGCGGTGCGTATTGCGCTAAAATCCGGGATCGATATGAGCATGAGTGATCAGTATTACAGCCAGTATCTCCCCGGGCTTGTGAAAAGTGGCGCGGTGACGATGGCTGAAATTGATGATGCTACCCGCCATGTGCTGAACGTTAAATATGATATGGGTTTGTTCCGCGATCCTTACAGTCACCTCGGGCCGGCGGGCAGTGATCCGGCGGATACCAATGCGGAAAGTCGTCTGCATCGTCAGCAAGCTCGTGAAGTCGCGGCTGAAACGTTAGTTTTACTGAAAAACCGCTTAGGCATTTTACCGCTGAAAAAACAGGGAACCATTGCACTGGTGGGACCACTGGCGGATAGTCAGCGCGATATTATGGGTAGCTGGTCAGCAGCCGGCGTCGCAGGACAGTCAGTCACCCTGTTGCAGGGAATGCGCGAAGCGCTGAACGGTAAGGCCACGTTGCTCTATGCCAAAGGCTCGAATATTACCGATAATCCGTTGGTACAGAAATTTCTTAACAGCTATGAGCAGGCGGTGACCGTCGATAAACTGTCTCCGCAACAATTGCTGGATCAGGCGGTTGAAGCAGCCAAAAAAGCCGATGTTATTGTTGCAGCGGTGGGTGAGTCTCAGGGTATGGCACATGAAGCTTCCAGCCGCAGTGATATTCGTATTCCGGAAAGCCAGCGTAAGTTAGTGGCGGCACTGAAAGCTACCGGTAAACCCTTGGTGATAGTGTTAATGAACGGTCGTCCTCTGGATATCAGTCAGCAGGAGACTCAGGCGGATGCGATTCTGGAAACCTGGTTTAGCGGCACTGAAGGTGGCCATGCTATTGCTGATGTCCTGTTCGGCGATAAAAACCCGTCAGGCAAGCTGCCCGTCTCTTTCCCGCGTTCTGTGGGGCAGATTCCGATTTATTACAACCACCTGCCAACGGGGCGTCCGTACAATTATCTGCATCCGGATAAATATACCTCGCATTATTATGATGCGATGAACGGACCGCTGTATCCGTTTGGTTATGGTCTGAGTTACACGAAATTTACGGTGTCTCCAGTGACATTATCCGCCAGCCACTTCTCTCGCGGCGGGAGCCTGCAGGCGAGTGTGACTGTCACTAACAGCGGTAAACGTGACGGAGCCACCATCGTGCAGATGTACCTCAATGATCCGGTGGCGAGTCTGAGCCGACCTGTCGAAGAACTGAAAGGCTTCCGTCGGGTCAATCTGAAAGCCGGAGAATCTCAAAAAGTAACATTTACGGTGGATGAAGGTGCTCTGAAATTCTGGAATTCTCAGATGAAGTATGTGGCGGAACCTGGTAATTTCAATCTGATGATTGGCCTGGATTCAGTACGTACACAGAAAACGCAGTTCACTTTTCAGTAATCCCGGAAACTCTAAGTTCAGGGCAATCCCTTTGCCCTGAACCACAACAGTATGATGAATGTAATTCAGTATGATGAATGTAATTCGCGATAAAATTGCCCGCCAGGTATACCGGTTGAACGGGTTATCTCTGAATGAGTTTGATCTGACGCGCCCGGTCGGTGACCCCGGGCTGTTCGGACCCGACAGCATGGTATGGACTGTTCACGGCGATTTCTCATCGATGATGTGCGGCGGGATTGCCGCCTTGTTACTTCAGATGCAGCACCCCTCTGCTCTGGCCGGTGTCTGGGATCACTCTGACTTTCGCAATGATCTGTTCGGGCGCTTGCGCAGGACCAGTCAGTTCATTGCCGTCACCAGTTTCGGTAATCGCCAGGATGCTGAATTTTTGATTGATAAAGTCAGGCGTATTCATCTGCGGGTTTCAGGTATCAACCCCGATGGGGAGCAATATCATGCCAGTGACCCCGGTTTATTGCGCTGGGTTCATGTGGCAGAAACATCAAGTTTTCTGGCTGCCCATCTGCGCTATAAAAATCCTTCTCTCAGTGTGGCTGAGCAGAACCGTTATTATGCGGAAGCTTCACTGACCGGCCATGCTTTGGGGGCAACGGACCTTCCGCTCACGGTGAGTGATGTTGAGGACTATCTGGCGAGTATGCGACCACAATTACGTACCGATGAACGCACTCTGGAGGTCAGCCGGTTATTATTTTCTGCGCCCGCCCCGTCAAAGGCAGCCCGGCCGGTAATGAATATCATGCTCAGGGCAGGGGCCGATCTGCTGCCGGTATGGACTCAGGTTCCCGGAGTTCCACTACGCAGCGCCAGACAACAGGCGGCCACCCGTTACAGTATGCACTGTATTGCCAGGCTACTGCGTTGGTCAATCCGACAGGGAGCCTGGCATAAAGCGATGCAGCGTGTTGGGAGGATTTCCTGATGCAAACAATTTCACGATACAGAACAGAGGTATATACTTGCCGCAGGTTTATTAAGGAATTTTATGCCAGTGATAGAAGTTATTCTTGTTGATCAAGATGATAACCCCACAGGAAAAATGGAAAAGCTGGAAGTGCATCAAAAAGGGCTGATGCACCGGGCGGTGACTGTCTATGTATTCAACGCCAGAGGTGAACTCCTGTTACAGCGCCGCGCAGAAAATAAGTACCATTGCGGTGGTTTGTGGAGTAATACCTGCTGCGGTCATCCTTTTCCTGGTGAAACGACACAGCATGCCGCGGAACGGCGTTTGCGGGAAGAAATGGGAATATCGCTTGCTTTGAATCCGGCGTTTGAGATCAGTTATAAACTGGCCCTGGATAACGGCTTAACTGAACACGAATATGGGCATATATTTTTTGGGATGACTGACGCATTGCCAGAGTTAAATCCACAGGAAGCGGATGCGTGGCGCTACAGCAGTCTGGTAGGGGTGCAGCTGGAAATTGCCGCTAATGCAGAAAGGTTCACTCCCTGGTTTCTGTATACGATCCAGAAAGTTTTCGACAGTCAACGACCGTAGACACCTGTAGGCGGACGGGCAGAATGGATGTTTGCGCGGTGAATCTGCCCGTGGCCATGATCATTTACCGATGATAATGCTGTAGCCGACCAGCATCAGGCCACCCATACCGCCAAGTGCCATTAACAGGAAAAGGAAAGTAATGCCGATTTTTTGCAGGTTCATTTCAAGACCACTCCTCGTTCAGAGAACTGATAATAACTCTTAACGGGCTTGTGATAAACGTTAACATCATGTTGGACAGGAATTTTGATTTTTGCCGGGTATTTTTCTGTATAGCAACGGCCTGTGTCATCAGAAATTCTCGTTTTACAAAAAAGCATGCTGTTTTTTTAGACTAGTAGTCTGACAGGACTGCCGTCAAAAGAAATACTGTGTAAAAATACAGGCTGATTCTTTTAGCCGATGGTCGTTATGGTTCTGACACCCGCAATAAAATTACAAATTGGTGAATGGTATAAGCAGTTACAGGCACAGGTGACTGATTTTGTACCCCGCCAGCCTCAGCGTCAAATGATCGCAGAGGTCGCCAAAACGCTGTCAGGGGATGAAGGACGACATCTGGCCATTGAAGCCCCGACCGGAGTCGGCAAAACTCTGTCCTATCTGATTCCTGGCATTGCCATTGCCCGTTCCGCCGAAAAAAAACTGGTGGTCAGCACCGCGAATGTGGCCTTACAGGATCAGATCTTTGACAAAGATTTACCTCTCCTTAAACAGTTTATTCCCGATCTGACATTTACCGCTGCTTTTGGTCGCCGTCGTTATGTTTGCCCGCGCAACCTGAGTTTTATGACTGAACAACAGGATACGCAGGGTGACCTGCTTTTCTATCTTGAAGAGGGGGCGCCGGCCAGTGATAAAGGTTTGTCAGGTGAAGCACAGCAACGACAGCAAAAAATCGCTAACCGGTTACAGAAATCACTCAATAGCGGGGAGTGGGATGGCCTGCGTGATCACTGTAGTGTACAGATTGAAGATGTTCACTGGTTGCGTATGTCTACGGATAAAACCAGTTGTCTTGCCCATCATTGCCAGTGGTATCGCGAATGCCCGTTTTTCCTTGCCCGCAGAGAAATTGAACACTCCGACGTGGTGGTAGCTAACCACGCTCTGGTGATGGCAGCTCTGGAGACAGAGGCTGTATTACCCCCGGCGAAAGAAATGCTGTTAGTGATGGATGAAGGCCACCACCTGCCCGAAGTCGCACGGGATGCATTAGAGATGAGCAGTGATATATCGCCAGCCGGTGCCGGGCTGCAGCTGGATTTATTCTGTAAGCTGGTGGAAACCCTACGCGGCTGGTTTACCTTTAAATCCCCCCCCTCACTGGCTAATCCTGAGAGGCTCACTGAACATTGCGCTATTGTTCGTCAGCTTATTACGGAACTGGTGGCTGAGATGCTACCATTATTACCCGAACAGGGAGAAACTCCGGTTGAATACCGTTATGTGCTGGGCGAACTTCCGGAAGAGACTGAGGAGCGTTGCCAGCGGTTATTTAAGCTGACTGATGCCTTACGTGGGCTGACCGAAAATCTGATAAATATGCTGGGAGAGATGACCGGCAAAGAAGACATTGTCCGTATTCATCGTGGGCTTTTACAGCTGAACCGTTTTCTGGGGTGGTTTGAATCATTGAGCAAACTGTGGTGGCTGGCGGGTCTGAAACAGTTGTCGGGGGCACCCGTCTCAAAATGGCTGACCACCGAATGGGATGAAGGTAAACGCCAGTTGTTCTTTCACTGTGCAGGTATTCGGGTGAGTGACCAGTTGGAAAAACTACTTTGGCGCAAAGTCCCGCATGTCATTCTGACGTCAGCGACGTTGCGTTCGCTGAACAGCTTCCGCCGGCTGAGTGAAATGTCCGGGTTGAATGAGGCCGCCGGAGATCGTTTTATTGCTCTGGATTCCCCCTTTGATCATGTCAGGCAAGGTAAGCTGGTGGTTCCAAAAATGCAATACGAACCACATATTACTCAGGAAGCTTTGCATATTGCGGAAATGGCCCGTTACTTCCGACAGCAGGTTGAAGAGAAGAAGCACACCGGGAGTCTGGTATTATTTTCCAGTGGCCGGGCAATGCAGTTATTCCTGAATGAAGTGGCTGATTTACGGCTTATGTTGCTGGTGCAGGGCGATCAACCCCGTTCCCGGTTAATTACTTTGCACCGGCAGAGGGTTAAGGATGGCCAGCAGAGTGTGCTGGTTGGGCTGCAGTCATTTTCAGAAGGACTGGACCTGAAGGGAGAATTGCTGACTCAGGTTCATATTCATAAAATATCTTTTCCTCCGGTAGACAGCCCGGTTATTGTCACAGAAGGAGAATGGCTCAGGAGCCAGCAACGTTATCCGTTCGAAATCCAAAGTTTACCGAGTGCTTCATTTACCTTGATCCAGCAGGTCGGGCGATTAATTCGTAGTCACCAGTGCTTCGGTGAGGTGATTATTTATGACCGAAGGCTGTTCAGCAAGGCTTATGGCAGCAGGTTGCTGGCGGCTTTACCGGTGTTTGCTATTGAGCAGCCGGATATTCCTCCTGCAGCTGTGAGTAAAGCTAAAAAACCAACAGTGGCCAGCAGCAAAACTCAGAACCGGCGTCGTCCACGACGTTAGCCGGATATGGCTATTTTTCGCAGTATCGACTGCGTACAGACAGGATATCAGATGGATATTACCCGGATAGTTAAAGAGATTGGACGTGGGAAAAATCATGCCCGTGATCTCGACCAACTGACGGCCTGCCAGCTCTATCAGGCGATGCTGGATGATCAGCTCGACCCGTTAATTCTTGGTGCCGTATTAATTGCTCTGCGGATTAAAGGCGAGAGCGAAGGTGAAATGCTGGGGTTTTGGCAGGCGTTGCAGGAAAAGTTGCCAAAGCTACAGGTACCGGAACATCAGCCGATGCCGATAGTCATTCCGAGCTATAACGGAGCCCGTCGTCAGGGGAATCTGACCCCGTTACTGGCCTTGCTACTGGAAAAAGTGGGTTTTCCGGTATTTGTCCATGGTGTGGATTATGACCCGACACGGGTCACCACTGAATCGGTACTGACAGAATTGCAGATTTTTCCTGTCAGCAGCATGGCAGAAGCACAGCAACGCCTGAATCAGGGGAAGATGGTATTTATGACTGTTAGCCAGTGGTGCCCGCCTCTGGCCAGACAACTGGCTTTACGCTGGCAACTCGGACTACGCAACAGTGCGCATACTCTGGCTAAACTGGCGACACCCTTTCCGGACAGTGCGGCATTACGTCTGTCAGCCGTCTCTCATCCTGAATATATTCCGAAAGTGGCGACATTTTTTCAGCAAACCCAGTCCCCTGCTTTATTACTGAATGGTTGTGAAGGGGAGGTCTATGCTAACCCGCAGCGTGGACCCGCTCTCTACTGGATTAACAGTCAATTAAATCAGCCGGAGCAGTTGACAGAACGTCTGCCAGAGCAGCCGGTTAATCTGCCATCATCAAAAACTGCAGAGGACACGGCGCGATGGATTAACGCGGTACTTGAGCGAAACATTCCGGTGCCCCGGGCGTTGCGTTTACAGATTGCCTGCTGTCTGATTGCGACCGGCCGTAGCAAGACAGTTGAACAAGGGTTAGCTGTGTTAGAGAGCCACGGCTACTAATGCCCGCCGATCCTTTTTGCACAGTGTTAAAGTCAACATTTTCTATTATCGGCCGGCAGGCGAGTGAACTGCCGGTCTTTCCTGCGAAGCCCTATGAAAAAAACAATACTTAAACGCGCGCTGCATCCCCGAAATCGTTATCAGGGACAGTATGATATTGAACTTTTATGCAGTATTAACCCGCAACTACGGCAGTGGTTGACCACGACACCTGCTGGCACAACTTCAGTAAATTTTGCAGAACCGAAGGCTGTCAGGGCACTTAATCAGGCTTTGCTGAAACAGTATTACAATCTTAACTGGCAGTTAGCCGAAGGTTTTCTCTGTCCACCGGTACCTGGCAGGGCAGATTATATTCATCATATTGCTGATTTACTGGCGACTGACCGACAGGGCAGTCTTCCGGCGACAATGGATGTTCTGGATATTGGATGTGGTGCAAACTGTATTTATCCGTTAATTGGTTATGCAGAATATGGATGGCGTTTTACCGGAACTGATATTAATCCTGCCTCGATAGCTTCTGCTAATGCCATTATTCAGGCAAATCCCGGATTGCAACGAGCAATCAGGCTGAGGCTGCAAAAACAGTCTGCGGCTGTGTTTGACGGCATTATCCGTAGAGATGAATTTTACCATCTGACAATATGTAATCCACCGTTTCACCGGTCTGCGGAAGAAGCTCGTCAGGGGAGTGAGCGGAAATCTCGTAATCTGGGTCAGCCCGGCGACAGTAAACTTAATTTCTCCGGACAGCATAATGAACTATGGTGCGAAGGCGGAGAGCAGGGGTTTGTCGGACAAATGATTCGTGAAAGTGTGAGGTTTGCTGATCAGATTATCTGGTTCAGTAGCCTGGTATCTAAAAAAGATAATCTTCAGCCGTTAAAACTGCTTTTACGTGAATGTGGCACTAAAGAGGTCAGGGTAGTGGAGATGGGGCAAGGACAGAAACAGAGCAGGATACTGGCATGGACTTTCCTTTCAGGAGAGACCAGGAAAAAACGCCTCAGTCAACGTGCGACGGATAAATAAAAACCAGGTGCCCCGACCGGGGGCACCTGTTGGCGAATTGGCAATTGCCCGCATTACTCAATATTAGCTTCGATAAACCACAGGAATTTATCTAAATCTCTGGAGGCTGCGGTAAAGATATCTGCGCTGTCTTCATCCGGAACTTCGTCAATGGCTTTACGGACATCATTGGCGACCAGAGCATAGCGTTCTGCCAGTGCTACCAGATGTTCCTGAACAGTATGGATATTTAACGGATAAGCCTTCAGAGGTGATTTATCATTGACCACCTGAGTCGTACCCAACGCAACTCCCCCTAACTGAACGACACGTTCAGCCACGGTATCCTGATGCTCCGTAATCGCGGTACGAAAGCCATCCAGCATTTCATGGACAGCAATAAAGTTTGCACCACGCATATTCCAGTGAGCTTGTTTGGTTATCAGCGAGAGATCAATTAACTCAACCACCACGCGGCTTAACACTTTGATCGCTGCCTTTTTATCTTTCTCGACAACATCGTTGCGGGTGTAAATCAGATCAGAAGCCTTTGTTTTTACCAGTTTTGCGGTACTCATTTAATGATTTCCTCTCTTCGTTGATCTTGTCTGTCAGATCTCGTGAACACGCAAACAAGTATAGCAACCTTAATCATTTTTGCACGGAGGCTACACCAATCACTGACATTGTCAGAAACAATAAGGGCCTATATTGGTTGGGCGCATCCAACAAAAAATAAAATTGTAAAGGGTCATAAGGGAGGAAATTAGATTCCGGCAGTGGCATCAGGGAGCCTGCAGTCCGGTGACGATTAATCCCGAATCAATAGCTGATATTTATTAAGGTGGGTACCGGCAGAGATGAGGGGATGCCCTTTGCGGAACACGAAGCCGGATAACCATCTGATCAGATTTTTCCGGATGAATTAAATCAGAGCACGTTATCCTTTAATTTCACTGTTCGGGGCAACCCCTCAGATGAACTCAAAGCGTCGTCAGCAATACCATTGTTTCCCCGGAGAGGGCATTACTCAACTATTAAGGGGCAGTTATACCCGAAATTAACCGGGGACTAGCGCTCAGAACCCGCAGAGGATCTTCACCGGATTCATACCAGAGTGACATAATTGCAGAAAAAAATTTCAATGAGGAAATCTTGTACTTTAGTTGCTCGCCTTTTAGACAAAAAAGCTTTTAAAACGTAAAGAAATGTCCGTGTTTTTTAAGATTATCCTTAAAGATTTGTCGATAGCACAAAATAATTACGGAGTGATTACAGGGTTAATTTAAAATAAAATCATGGCATTACAGAATTCTGTTTACTTTCTGTTACACCAAACAATCTGTTAGACAATAAAATTCCGGCAGAGTTTCTCGCTGTTTTTTGTTATATTTTCCCTGTTGTCAGAAAAAAAGTCGTTTCACATTTGAGGTGATTATGAAAAAAATTGCATGTCTTTCAGCATTAGCTTGCGTACTGGCGGTTTCTGCCGGTTCAGCAATGGCACAGAGCACCGTGAGTGCAGGTTACGCGCAGAGTGATTATCAGGGCGTACTGAACAAAGCTAATGGCTTCAACCTGAAATATCGTTACGAAGATGGTTCTAACCCACTGGGCTGGATCGCATCTTTCACTTACACTGAAAAAGACCGTAACACCGGTAATGATTATCAGAAAGGCCAGTACTACGGCTTTACTGGTGGTCCGGCTTACCGTCTGAATGACTGGGCCAGCATCTACGGTGTTGTAGGTATCGGTTACGGTAAATATCAGCTGAACAACCAGACTTCTTATCAGAAACAAGATACCAGCGATGTTGGTTTCTCTTATGGTGCAGGTCTGCAGTTTAACCCAATCGAAAACGTTGCTATTGATGTTGGTTACGAGCAGAGCCGTATCCGCAGCGTTGACGTGGGTACCTGGATCACTGGTGTTGGTTACAGCTTCTAATAAGCTGCCTTACCAGTACCATAAAACGGCCCTGTGGGCCGTTTTTTTTCTGCTAATTACTTAGCAACCTCTGGTACGGGTTTCGGGATTAATTTGCGAATATCCGCCACCTGACTGGCCTTAACCGCCGCAGCATTATTCCCCCATCCCTGCCGTATAAAGGTGGCGACGTCCGCGACCTGCTGATCAGATAACCGCCATCCAAAGTCCGGCATCGTTAATCCGGTCGGCATATCAGAAGTTACTGCACGTTGTCCACCCTGCAATATGATATGAATCACCGATGATGGGTCACTGCTCAGAACTGCGGAGTTGCCTGCCAGCGCCGGGAATGTCTTATCATAGCCTTTACCGTCTGAGCGATGACAGGCAGAACAGTTATCCAGATAAACCTGTGCACCTGTTGCAGATACATCGCCTTTAAACAGTGCCTGAGCGGTGGCATCACTGCTGGCCGGTGCCGTTGTCTGATGTGCCGCAGGTAATGATTTCAGATAGATGGCAATTGCTTGCAGATCGCTGTCATTAAGATAGTGGGTACTGTCATGAACCACTTCAGACATGGAACCAAAGGCCGCAGTTTGCGCCGTCACACCACTTTTCAGGAAGCTGACAATATCCTGCTGTGACCAGCGGCCCAGACCATAAGACTGTGTACCGGTGAGATCGGGCGCATACCATCCTTCCAGTGTGTTTCCGGTCAGATAAACCGGGTCACTTTGATCGAGTGCTTTTTCCTGAAAAGCGATACCCCTGGGAGTATGACAGGCACCGCAATGTTCTAATCCCTGAACCAGGTAAGCTCCTCGTTGCCATTCTGCTGATTTCCCTTCCACCGGCTGAAAACGCTGATCATCAACAAAGGCCCGGCGCCAGAACGCGAGAGGCCAGCGCATACTCAGAGGCCAGGGAATATCAGAGGCTTTGTTCTGTTGGCTGACTGGCTTAACCTGCTGCATAAAATAGTCATAAAGGTCATGCATATCCTGATCGGAGATCTTCGAAAAAGAGGCATACGGCATGGCCGGATAGAGAGTGGATCCGGATTTACTGACTCCCTGACGGACAGCTTTGACAAAGTCATCGTAACTGTAGTTACCAATTCCTGTATCTTTATCCGGGGTGATATTAGTTGAATAGATGGCTCCCACCGGAGTCGTCATTTTCAGCCCACCGGCAAAAGGTTGGCCTCCCTCAGCAGTATGGCAAGCTACGCAGTCACCGGCCCTTGCCAGGTATTCTCCACGAGAGAGTGTGGTACTTTCTGACAGGGAAGGAGAGTTAGCTGCGTAAACAGAACTCCAAAACCCTGCCAGAATAATGGCTAACGGGCTGAACAAAATTAATTTCTGCATACCAGGTTCCTTATAGTGTCACCAGCGGCCCGGGGGCAGGCAGATAGCGGGTTTTAATCGCATGTGCCGAGAACAAAGCCGTGGCACAGACAATACCTGTTGGGTTGTAGGCCAGATTTTGCGGAAAACAACAGGCCCCAAGAACAAACAGGTTGGGAACATCCCAGCTTTGCAGATATTTATTTACAACGCTGGTACGGGGTGAATCACCCATCACTGCGCCACCGGTGGTATGCGTCGACTGATAAGGGCGAACATCGTAGTGACTATTCATGTTCATAAAGCCCATTTCATAATGCGGCGGATTGATGACCTTTATGATCTCCTCGACTTTCCCGCCGATAAATTGCGTCATCTTCAGCTCATTAGGCTGCCAGTCAAATGTCATTCTCAGCAGAGGCTGGCCATGAACATCGCGGTAAGTCGGATCGAGGTCGAGATAGCATTGCCGGTATGGCATGACCGAGCCAGAAGCGCCAATGGCCATGGTGTGGGCATAGTGGGTCTTTATCGCTGCTTTCCAGCCACTTCCCCAGCGGGGGGCATCAGAAGGTAACAATGTCTGCTGAATAGGACGGCCACCACTGAATGCTGCTGAGATAGTCGAGCCACCAATGAATCCCAGCGATGAATGGTCGAAGTTTTCGGCATTAAAGTTATCGATAAATGTTGCTGTGGTTCCGCTGGCGGCGTAGGGTTTAAAATCCTGATCAGGGCCAAAAAAAAGTTTCGCGCCCCCGGTCATCTGATAAGCATAGTTACGTCCTACAACACCTTCGCCGGTTTGTGGATCATAAGGCTTACCGATTTTGGATAACAATAACAACCGTACGTTATGTAGCTGGAATGCGCTGAGGATCACCAGTGACGCAGGTTGTTCCACTTCATTACCACTGTTATCAATATAGGTCACCCCGGTGGCTTGTTTGCCGGTGTTGTCAGTGTTTACCCGGATGACCTGGGCGTTAGTCCGCAATTCGAAGTTATCATAGGGTTTGAGTGAAGGAATGACACAACTTTGCGGAGAACCTTTGGAATAATTGAAACAACCAAATCGCTCACAGAAACCACAGTAGTTACAGACCCCAATCTGAACTTTATATGGGTTCGTCCAGGGTTCTGTACAGTTAGCGGCGGGACAGGGGAAGGGATGATAGCCCAATTTTTCTGCCGCTTTAGCAAACAGATCTCCGGAATACAAACGTTGCAGCGGTTTGGTGGGATAGGGGTGTTGTCGTGGTTGCTCAAAAGGGTTTCCGCCAGTCTGAATTTCGCCTTTCAAATTACCAGCCTGACCTGACGCACCACATATTCTTTCGAATTTATCGAAGAAGGGCTCCATCTCTTCGTAAGTAAAGGGGTAATCCTGGACTGTCATATCCGGTGGAATAAAGCTCTGACCATATTTCTCCACCAACGTGGTGTGCATTTGTAAATCTGCTGCCAATGGGCGCCACAGCATTCCATTCCAGTGAACACCCGCGCCACCGACGCCATTACCTGGCAGAAAAGAACCAAAACGGCGATAGGGAAGCGCGGTTTGTGATGAAGTATGGCGGACGGTGACCGTTTCCCTCGCGGCGTTCTGAAATAATTTTAGCCGGATACCATAGGTGAGTTCGTCAGCAATACGTGGATAGGCAAAATCCGGATATGTATCCCGTTGCTCCCCCCTTTCCAGTGCCACAATTTTTAATCCGGAGTCGGCTAACTCGCGGGCCATCAATGAACCTGTCCATCCAAAGCCAACAATAACGATATCGGTGGCTGTTTTTTTTATTGTTGCCATCAGACGCTCCTTTTGCCAGAGATACTCACAGGTCCCAGCGGATAAGGAACATTCGGTTGAGCGACTGCATCGGTGTAGTCTGCCCGGGCCCCGGGAAAGCCTATCAGTTTCCAGGAAGCCAGTGTCTGGTTTCCGCCATGGACCGGGTCTGCCAGGTAGCCTTCCCTGGTATTCTCCAGCAATTGTTCGAAAAACAGGGAACCACTGAGAGTGGAATCACTCAGTGTGTTTTTTTCCAGCTGTTGTAACACCTGATCCTGTTGCCCGGACGTGAGTTGAGCAAATGTCTTATGGAATGTTTGCTGACAGTAATGTTCGGTTAACGCAATTCCTTGTCGATAAAGCTCGCGGGGAACCAGTGGAGACTGATACCCCAGGGTCGGATCACTGTGCGGCGCAAAAGGAGGCTGCATATACCAGAGCTGTCCGTAACCATAAGGGAGTTCCATCTGACGATCGATATAGACCGGAACTCCTTCACTGACGGCACCAGCACCATTCTGGTCCTCCGGGATTAACCTATCGACGGCTGCATTAACAAAAGCCCATTGTTGAGGGTCAAAAAATTGCGGAACATAATCTGCGGTGACTGCCGGTGCTTTTTTTTCTGCAGCCTGGCCGGCAGAGAAGGGGCTGCCTGTCACTGCAACTAACGGGATAAGAGATAATGACCGTTGCAAAAAAAGTCGTCTGCCGGTGGAGTCCTTACTGCGGGGAATATTTTTCATACCATTGCTCCTTCCATAAGTATTTTCAGGTAGCGGCCTGCGGACTAAGGCTCTGAGGCTAATTAAGCACCTGAAAATAGAAGTTACAATGTAAAAAGATAGCGTGCTATCTATCGGGAAGGAGGGGACTGATTATTTATGTTAGAAAACAAGATTATACCCATAACGGGTGTGAGGGTATAAAATGTAAATATTTATTTTATGTAACTCTTATGTTAATTCTATGTGGATTTTTGTGCGGGTGTTCAGAGCAAACGACTGAACAATTGTTTCGGAACATTCTTTTCAGCTGATGACACACCATATTGACCAGCATCAGTCGTAGGCTAAAAGGGGTTCGGGTAGACAGGCATTGCAGCCACTGAGAACTGCTTTTGGTCGTTTCTGCTGAGAAGCGCTCCTTACAGATACTACATTGTATTGAACTTTTCACCGTAATCTCTCCGTTTACCGGACATCTGTCAGCTAATCATTCCCTTCTGTTACCAGAAAAGCACTGGCAAATGTATAATCGATGATTAAGGTATAGCATTAGCTATAAGATTTAGCCATGGCTATTGATGAAAAATTTGAGCTTCTGCACAGCTGGTTTACAATACACGGCAGATTGCCGTTTTCTAATCAGGGGACCGGCAAGATTATAAAGAGGAAGTTGAATGAATCGTCGAGCAAATAATGTCAGCACTCTGATGAGTGCAATAAAGGATGTTGAAGAACATGTTGAAGGGTTCCGACAGGTCAGGGAAGCACATCGCCGCGAGCTTATTGATGATTATGTTGAGCTAATCTCTGATTTGATTCATGAATTTGGTGAAGCACGGCAGGTTGATATGGCTGCCAGACTCGGTGTTTCTCAACCGACGGTAGCAAAAATGCTGAAGAAACTTGCCAGTACCGGGCTGGTGGAACAGATCCCTTATCGCGGTGTTTTTCTGACCCCCGAGGGGGAAACTTTGGCGGAGCAAAGCAGGGAACGTCATCATATCGTCGAAACGTTTCTGCTGGCATTAGGTGTGAGTCAGGATATTGCCCACCGCGATGCTGAAGGCATTGAACATCACGTCAGTGAAGAAACTCTGGCCATATTCAAAGCTTTTTATCAAAAGCAGCAATCAGGAAAATAAATCATCGGCTGTTAAGTTCCTCTGCAGAACACATATATCAGTCAGCCTCGCATTTCTGAGGTTGAATCTTCCCACCCCGGGATCCCCTGCCAGGGGCAAAGCGGTATCCGACATCTGTTACCTGCGGATACCGGCAACAGGCCACTTTATTCTTAATGAAAAAATAAAGCTTTGTATATACCTTTAAAGGTGCCAGTAAGATTTTTTTCGGTAAAACACTGTAGTATCAACAGTAATGGCAAACTATTTGACAATTAATCCCGGTGGCTACTGCCATTTTTCACGAAAGGCTCATTCCCTGGCGGGATATTGAGTCGAATTTGGATTAACCACCTGCCGGTCGGTATCTATATAAGCAATCGCCCTGATTTTTCTGTCATGTTATGATCAGAAAAGAAGACTTAAGTAATTAATCCCGACGAAATGTAATGGGAGGCTTATGTCATATACAGATAAGGGATATCTTAGAGGGGGTGTTAGCTGCAGAGAAGGCAGAGGCATAAAACCACCTGCTGTTAAACAACCGTTAATTCTTATTCGGCCTGTAACCGATAATGCTAATTTCAAAATTTAAATTATATAATTCAGTAATAGGCTATTTATTTTTCTATTTAAATTAGGTACCCTCAGCCCCACAGTTAATTGTACCCGGATAAGCAAGGAAAATATGATGAGTGATGCCTTTAAAGTTCTCAATAACATTCGTA
Source organism: Tatumella sp. UBA2305 (assembly GCF_002345795.1). Lineage (NCBI taxonomy): Bacteria > Pseudomonadati > Pseudomonadota > Gammaproteobacteria > Enterobacterales > Erwiniaceae > Tatumella > Tatumella sp. UBA2305. The sequence continues at coordinate 129,568 of NZ_DDVT01000011.1, read as the reverse complement.
CTCTTCGTGCGCAGGCCCGTGACCTGGCATTGAGTGATCTGGAAGAAGTTCTGGAAAAACTGACCGTTGTTGTAAATGAGCGTCGTGAAGAAATTGAAGCTGAACAAGCACAGAACCGCGAAAAAGAAGAGAAACTGACAAAATACCGTGAAATGCTGCTGGCAGATGGTATTGACCCTAATGAATTACTGGGTGCGATTGAAGTTAGCAAAAAACGAGTCAAACGTGCTCCGCGCCCTGCTAAATATAAATACACCGACGAAAATGGTGAAAGCAAATCATGGACCGGTCAGGGTCGTACTCCGGCTGCTATCAAAAAAGCGCTGGACGAAGGTAAAAGCCTGGATGATTTCCTGATCTAATCAGGCGCAATACTCCTTGTTAGTGGGAGAGCCAGTGACACTTTGTTACTGGCTTTTTTGCTTTTAATCAGTAGCATGATTATTTTGTCAGGGACTCTCTGTTAATTGTCCATGATGTCACCGGCAGTGTTCCGGTATCGGGGCTGTCAGCCATTTGCCAGCAGTCCCCTGCAACCATAGTATCCCGAGGTGTCAGAAGCATCGTGTTTAGGCGACGTTCTGACAGCATTCTACCTGAGTTTGATTTATCTATAAGGCTATCCCGTGTTAGTAACCAGTAATGTGACGATGCAGTTTGGCAGTAAGCCATTGTTTGAAAATATCTCTGTAAAATTTGGCGGAGGAAATCGTTATGGTTTAATTGGTGCCAACGGCAGCGGCAAGTCAACGTTTATGAAGATCCTTGGCGGCGATTTACAGCCAAGTAATGGTAATGTCTCTTATGATCCCAATGAACGTATTGGTAAATTACGCCAGGATCAGTTCGCATTTGAAAACTTCACCGTCCTTGATACGGTCATTATGGGACATAATGAACTTTGGGAAGTAAAACAGGAACGTGATCGTATTTATTCTTTACCCGAAATGAGTGAAGAGGAAGGGTATAAGGTGGCTGAACTGGAGGTTCAGTATGGTGAAATGGATGGTTATACTGCTGAATCCCGTGCCGGCGAGCTTTTATTAGGTGTGGGTATTCCTCTGGAGCAGCATTATGGTCCGATGAGTGAAGTTGCACCTGGCTGGAAATTGCGTGTGCTTTTGGCGCAGGCACTGTTTTCTAATCCCGATATATTGTTACTCGATGAACCGACCAACAACCTTGATATAGATACTATCCGTTGGCTGGAGCAGGTTTTAAACGAACGTAACAGTACCATGGTGATCATTTCGCACGACCGTCATTTCCTGAATATGGTTTGCACCCACATGGCTGACCTGGATTATGGTGAACTACGGGTTTATGCCGGAAATTATGATGAATATATGACGGCGGCTACTCAGGCCCGTGAACGTTTATTATCAGACAATGCGAAGAAAAAAGCTCAGATTGCTGAATTGCAGTCGTTTGTCAGCCGTTTTAGTGCGAATGCTTCTAAATCACGTCAGGCAACCTCCCGGGCTAAACAAATCGATAAAATCAAACTCGATGAAGTTAAAGCTTCCAGCCGTCAGAATCCATTTATCCGTTTTGAACAGGATAAGAAACTGTTCAGAAATGCTTTGCAGACTGAAGAGTTAAGTAAGGGATTTGATAAAGGGTTGCTGTTTGACCGTTTCAACCTGTTGCTTGAAGTCGGTGAGAAAGTGGCCATTATCGGTGCCAACGGTATCGGTAAAACTACTTTGCTGAAAACCCTGGTAGGGGAGCTGACTCCGGATAACGGTACCGTTAAATGGTCTGAAAATGCCAGCCTGGGATATTATGCACAGGATCATGCAGCAGACTTTGCCAATGACCTGACGGTATTTGACTGGATGAGCCAGTGGAAGCAGGAAGGTGATGATGAACAGGCGGTTCGCAGTATCCTTGGACGTCTGTTGTTTTCTCAGGATGATATTAAAAAACCCGCGAAGGTTCTGTCCGGTGGCGAAAAAGGGCGGATGCTGTTTGGTAAATTAATGATGGAAAAACCAAACGTGCTGGTCATGGATGAACCAACCAACCATTTGGATATGGAATCTATCGAATCTCTGAATATGGCGCTGGAAATGTATGAAGGGACACTGATCTTTGTCTCTCACGACCGTGAGTTTGTCAGCTCTCTGGCAACCAGAGTGATTGAGATTAAAGCCGGAGATATTACCGATTTCTCTGGCAGCTACGAGGATTATTTGCGCAGTCAGGGTATTTCCTGATAACCCGGCTGTCCGTCAGGGCAGCCTGCAAATGTTCCGTTGTCAGTGCAGAATGCAGGTCCGGTTGACCAGTATTCTGCACGGTTGTTTTAGTGGCCAGAATGTCCGCAGACTTCGCAGTCAGGATCGCGCATCAGCCGGATTTCGCGAAACTGTGATGTCATTGCGTCATACAGCATAATTTTACCGCTTGAAGTCTCTCCATATCCGGTCACTACCTTGATAGCTTCCATCGCTTGCATCGCCCCAATAACCCCGACCAGTGGCGCCATCACACCGGCCTCAACACAACTCAGGTTTTGCTCACCAAACAGTCGGCTCATACAACGATAACATGGCTCGTTTTCCCGCCAGCGAAATACCGATAACTGGCCTTCCATCCGAATTGCTGCACCGGAAATCAGCGGTACTTTATGCCGGAAGCAGGCTGCATTCAGACATTCACGGGCAACCACATTATCGCTACAATCCAGCACGGCATCATGGCGACTGACCAGACTTTCTGCGTTATCTTCACTCAGTGGCACAGTCAGGCTACTCAGTTCAACCCGGGGGTTGATTTTCTGTAATGCCAGAATGGCGGAATCTGTTTTTGCCATTCCGAGAGTGTCATCGTTATGTAGTATCTGCCGCTGAAGGTTAGAAACTGATACGCTGTCAAAATCAACCAGTGTCAGCGCTCCAATGCCAGCGGAGGCCAGCCAGGGAGCGGCTGCACAGCCCAATCCGCCAAGACCGACTATCAGTATTCTGGAGGATTTCAGCTGTTCCTGCCGTTCAAAATCAAATCCTTTTAGTACCAGTTGCCGGTTATAGCGGAGTATCTCTTCATCGTTCAGCGGCATCATGGTTTAGTGGCTCAGCAGAGAATTAAACGGTTCAATCGTGACTGTTTCACCGGGTTGCACGCTACCGCGCTCACGTTCCAGTACGATAAAGCAATTGGCTTTGGAAAATGAACTGAACACATGCGAACCCTGATGAGGGGTCGGGGTAACCTGCAAACTGCCATCGGGGGCAGTAGAAAAGAATCCACGTTGAAAATCGAGCCGGCCGGGCATTTTTTTCAGCGATGTAGAGGCTCGGGCGATGAGTCGTTCAGGGAGAATACTTTGTGTCTGACCCAACAAAATCGCCAGCATAGGCTGAACCAGTTGATAGAAGGTGACTACGGCAGAGACCGGGTTGCCTGGCAAACCACAGAACCAGCTTTCAGATAACCTGCCGAAGGCGAAAGGTTTTCCGGGCTTCATCGCTAGTTTCCAGAAGGTGACTGTTCCCAGTTCTTCGAGCATGTCCCGGGTAAAATCAGCCTCTCCGACTGAGACTCCTCCGGTACTGATCACGACATCTGCCTGTCGGTTAGCCTCTTCAAATGCATTTCTTAGTTGTTGTGGATCATCAGTAATAATCCCTAAATCAACCACCTCGCAGCCGAGCTTTTCCAGCATCAGACGGATGGCAAAACGGTTGGTATCATATAACTGACCGTCCTGCAGCGGCTGGCCGACCGGAACCAGTTCATCGCCGGTGGAAAACAGTGCAACCCTTAAGCGGCGCAGAACACTGACTTCACTGATGCCTAATGAGGCCAGCAGTGGCAATTGCGAAGCACCCAGCCGTATTCCTGCTTCAAGAATCTGTTCTCCGGGACGAATATCTTCCCCTGCACGGCGAATATTTTGCCCCGCCGTGAATTCAGCACTAAAACGAATCCCCTGGTCAGTGACTTCGGCCTGTTCCTGTATTATCACGGCGTCTGTGCCGGAGGGGATCGGGGCGCCGGTCATAATCCGGATGACTGTACCTGCGGGCCAGTCCCCGTGAAAAGGCACTCCTGCCAGTGCTTTACCTGCCACAGGTAACGGACGGGTTTCGGTCAGGTCAGCCAGCCGCACGGCATAGCCATCCATCGCTGAGTTATCGAATACCGGTACTGCCATCGGAGAGATTACCGGGTCAGCTGTGATGCGTCCTACCGCATCTTTCAGTTCAAGACTGACTTTATCCCGGATGGGAGAGATCTGCTGACGAATTAAATTTTGTGCATCTTCCAGAGAGATTAATCCGGAGGTAAAGGGTTCCATATTGGCTCCTGCCTGGTTTACGCTTTGCGGAAAGGGACAAGATGTCAGTGGTACTTGTCCGGTCAGTCGTAACAATGGATTGAGGATAGCATTTTAGGGGAGGAACGGGGAACCGGAAGCGAAAGGGGAGCAGTTAATGGCAAATGGAAAGTGGTCAGGCCATCCGGGTTAGATGTTTGCACCGGAGCACTGTGGCCTGTTAATCAGACCACAGTATGTCAGGATAAATTAATTGACTTTGCTGCCCCATAAATCGTATTCATCGGCATGTTCTACCCGCACACGTACGATATCTCCGGCTTTTACAGAGAACTCGCCGTTAAGATAAACCGAGCCATCAATTTCAGGCGCATCTGCCATGCTCCGGCCAACCGCACCTTCTTCATCAACTTCGTCAATCATCACCATAATTTCCCGACCGACTTTTTCTGCCAGTCGCTGTGTGGAGATTTGCTGTTGTAATTGCATAAACCGGTGATAACGCTCTTCCTTAACTTCTTCAGGCACCTGATCTGCTAACTGATTAGCCGTTGCGCCTTCCACCGGGCTGTACTTAAAGCAACCGACACGGTCAAGACGGGCTTCTTTGAGGAAGTCGAGGAGCATCGCAAAATCTTCTTCGGTTTCACCCGGGAATCCGACAATAAACGTTGAACGGAGTGTCAAATCAGGACAAACCTCGCGCCAGCGTTTAATTCGCTCCAGAGTTCGTTCCACAGACCCGGGACGTTTCATTAACTTCAGGATGCGTGGGCTGGCGTGTTGCAGAGGAATATCCAGATAAGGCAGGATTTTTCCTTCAGCCATTAGGGGGATGACTTCATCAACATGCGGATAAGGGTAAACATAGTGCAGGCGAACCCAGACACCCAACCGGGCGAGTTGCTCGCACAGGCTAACCATACTGGTTTTGACCGGTGATCCGTTCCAGAAACCGGTGCGATGTTTGACATCAACACCATAGGCAGAGGTATCCTGTGATATTACCAGCAGTTCTTTAACACCCGACTCTACCAGGCGACGGGCCTCATCCAGAACGGAGCCGATTGGACGACTATCGAGATCGCCACGCATGGAAGGGATAATACAGAACGTACAACGATGATTACACCCTTCAGAAATTTTCAGATAAGCATAGTGGCGAGGGGTCAGTTTTACACCCTGCTCTGGTACCAGAGATAAAAAAGGATTATGGGCGGGTTTAGGTGCATAGTGATGCACGTGAGATAAGACCTGCTCATAACTGTGAGGGCCAGTGATTTCCAGAACTTTTGGATGAACCTCACGGATCTGGTCTTCTTTGGCACCCAGGCAACCGGTCACAATCACTTTGCCATTCTCTGCCAGTGCTTCGCCGATAGCTTCCAGTGATTCCTGTACCGCACTGTCAATAAATCCGCAGGTGTTGACAATCACCAGGTCTGCATCGTTATAGCTGGGAACTACCTGATAACCTTCAGTTCTCAGTTCAGTCAGAATCCGCTCTGAATCTACCAGATTTTTTGGACATCCTAATGAAAGAAACCCGACTTTCGGGGCAGCAGGTAAATTATTTTCTGTAGTAGTATTTATTGTTGTTTCCGACATCGCTCAGCTCCGCTTAAGTGCAGCAATAGCGCGCGATTTTAATCCAGGATTAGGGGAAATTACACAGTAATCTGGCAGATTCGGTGCCTGTTATGTAAAGGTGGGCAGGGTAAAAGGTTAACCCCGCGAAAAATAACCCTTTTACTGTAGCGGGTGGAAAGAATGGCTGCCAGAGTATTTATTCGCTGGTCGCACGCAAGAGAGTGGCAGGGGGAGCAAAATTTGCCGGTAAAGTATACAACCCCCTCTGGCTTATGTTATTGATAGTATCGGGAACAAAATCAGTAAATTAAATTATCTGATGCTGCTGTCTGACCCGGAAGAAACTGCCTCCCGGCAGGGGAAAGCTTCAGTCCGGTGAATGTATTTGATGGTTCAAAGACAGTAAGTTTCCGGTTGCCAAAATCCTGTGGATGGACCACATTTGCGAAAACTCTTTTTTAAACAAGGACGGACTGTTAATGATGCAAAAAACATGTCATTCCCCCCGTTATCGTGCCGTGATGGTGGCTTTGTTGCTGGTTTCTCCAACGTTGGTACAGGCAGATCAACCTTCAAATGCCCCGCAAATCGATGCTAAAGCCTGGATCCTGATGGATTATAACAGTGGCAAAGTCCTGGCGGAGTCCAATGCGGATGACCGGCTTGACCCTGCCAGCCTGACAAAAATGATGACCAGCTATGTTGTCGGGCAGGCGTTAAAGTCAGGCAAAATCAAATCCACCGACATGGTTTCGATTGGTCAGGATGCCTGGGCGACCGGAAATCCTCAGTTACGTGGTTCTTCTTTGATGTTTCTGAAGCCCGGTGATCAGGTTTCGGTTTCTGATTTGAATAAAGGTATTGTCGTGCAGTCAGGTAATGATGCCTGTATTGCCCTGGCGGATTATGTCGCTGGTAGCCAGGGTGCCTTTATTGAGTTGATGAACAACTACGTTAAGCAACTGGGATTGCAAAATACTCATTTCTCTACTGTTCATGGCCTGGATGAGCCTGGACAGTATAGTACTGCGCGGGATATGGCGTTGATTGGTCAGGCGCTTATTCGCGACGTTCCGGATGAATACGCATTGAATTCGGAAAAAGAATTTTCTTTTAATAAAATCCGTCAACCGAACCGTAACCGGTTACTCTGGAGTACGGATTTACATGTGGACGGTATAAAAACTGGCTATACCTCCGGGGCCGGTAACAACCTGGTAGCCTCTGCTACCTCCGGCAATATGCGTCTGATTTCGGTAGTACTGGGTGCAAAAACCGATGCGATTCGCTTCAGAGAAAGTGAAAAGTTACTTAACTGGGGTTTCCAGTTTTATGAAACAGTTTCGCCGATTAAATCTGATAAGCCGTTTGTGCAGCAAAGGGTCTGGTTCGGAGATACTAAATATGCAGATCTGGGAGTGATTAAAAACCCTGCGGTCACTGTGCCGAAAGGCCAGGTGAAGAATCTGAAAGCAGGTTATACCCTGAACTCGCCGGCACTGGAAGCACCTCTGACGAAAGGACAAGTGGTTGGTACGGTTAATTTCCAACTGGACGGGAAAGTGATAGAGCAAAAACAACTGGTCGTACTGGAGGATGTCAAACAGGGGGGCTTCTTTAGCCGTATCTGGGATTACATCAGTTTGCAGGTGAGTTCTTTATATCACAAGTGGTTCGGCTGAGATCAATAACGGGCAAAGCATTAACTTTGCCCGTTAGCGTCATTTAATGACGTACCCAGCCTTTACGAATCATAGGTCCGAAAATATAACGGTATACTGTGCTGGCCAGTGCTAACAGACGATCCCCGTACAGAGCCCACCCGCATTGTGACGCCATACAACCAAGCATCCCCACCAGAAAACCGCCCAGCATGTCTATGGGCCAGTGAACTCCCAGATAGACCCTTGACCATGCAATACCCGTTCCGACGACCAGTAAAATTATGCCGGACCAGACCCTGTGCCAGAAAATAAACGCCAGAGCAAAAGTGAAGATAGTGGTGCCATGATCACTCGGATAGGAGCTATCCGGGCTATGGCTGAGGAACTGATAACCCAGACCGACGGCAAACGGGCGTGGATGCGGGTAAATAAGCGCAACAATGGTGGCGATGGCCAGTGCGTAAATTAACGCAGTGCCTGTTTTCAATACCAACACTCGCTGACTGGTCACCTGATTGTCTGGTCCCCATAACCACAGGGCAATAATCAGTAGCGGGACTATCGCTATCAGATCTTTGGCAAAGAAGAGAGCCAGTTCAATAAATGCGTGAGGGGAATCAGGAGTGGCGTTAATCCACAGGAAAAGAATGTGGTTAAGGTTTTCCATTATTTCATGCAGTCCTTATCATCGTTCGGCGCGATGTTACAGCGTTCGGCCTCGGAGCTATTTTAAATCAGAGCGTCAGCCTACTGTCTGGTGATTAAGATAATCTTAACAGCATAAAACAACGTCACGGAAAGTAAATAATCCTGGTCTTATTTCTTGTTTTAATGTGCTTTTGCTGTTCAGTAGCATGAAGTGTTGTGACAGGCGGTAGAAATAAAAAACCCGCCAGTAAACTGGCGGGACCCGAACATCAGGGGACTTTAAAGAAAAGCAGTGGCATAAGGTATGACGACCAGAGTCAGGGAAAGTTCGCTTCTGTACAAAAATTTAACTAATACATGGCCAAATAAGCACAATAAGCGTTCCCGCCCGGGGGGAGTAGCAATGCGAGGGCCAGCCTCATTACCCATACCAAAAATAAACACAACAAAACCGGGAATGGACTCGCGGGTATTAATAGCGAAATTCTTCTCTGTAAGCGCAGGAGAGTGACAGCCCATCGGTTCGTGGAGGGATACCACTAAAGGCGGATTTCTGAAGAGGGTTTGTGGTAACTGGCGATGGCCCGTCACAAGGATTTCAGCGGCGGATAACGGGTCAACAGAACACACTGATGTCAGGTGCATGGCAGGAAACCATGCACCTGACTGAAGCATTACTGGTAGAGACCGAGATTCTCTTTTGCATAGGCTTCGAAGTCGGTAAAACCGCCAACGTGCAGTTGATCAAGGAAAATCTGCGGTACTGTTTCCACTGGCTTACCGACCGTTTTTTCCAGGTCTGCTTTAGTAATCCCTTCAGCATGAATATCGACGTAGCGATAGTTAAAATCATCGCGCTCTTCGGTTAATTTCTCTGCAAGGTCTTTAGCACGGACACAATAGGGGCAACCCGGACGACCAAAAATCACAGCAAACATAGCGATCTCCTGTGTAAGTAATATCAGATTTCAATACAATAAAGTGTGTGTATCATGCCTGTCAGTCGGCCTGATTAAAAGCAGGAAATACCTGTCAGTCTGAATGCTACTATCAATCAGCGGCCCGGGACTATGGCGGTCGCACAATCGGTAAAAGAGGAGCCCATTGAATGCAGGATAGTACGCGATTACCCCGCAGGCTGATTATTCTGGAAGTTATTGGTATTTTCTTCGTTCTGCTCGCGTTAGTGTTACTCAATAGTGGTACAGGATTAAGAGCAGCCGCAGATGACCCTGTCCTTGCTAAAATCAGCCTGTTTTGCGGGGTGATTATGATTTTACCTGCGGTTAGTTTACTCATCTGGCGTACGCTTAAAGCAATGTTTCCGAAATTATCCGGTCGAAAATAATCATTGCCCTCATCATTTCATAAAGGAGAAAGTCATGACCCCAACGATCGATTTACTCTGCGATCATAGTTCTGTGCGGGCCTTCAAACAGCAGCCAGTCTCCGAACAACAGCGTCATGCTATTCTCAATGCAGCACAGTCTGCGTCTACCTCCAGTTTTTTACAATGTAGTTCCATTATCCGCATCAGCGATCGTCAAAAGCGTGATCGTCTGGCTGAACTGGCAGGGCATCAACCCTGGGTCAGTGCTGCAGCAGAATTCTGGGTGTTTTGTGCTGACTTTAACCGCCATCAACAAATTTGCCCGCAGGCCGAACTGGGGCTGGCTGAACAGTTATTACTGGGTTGTGTTGATACGGCTTTGATGGCACAGAATGCTATGGTCGCTGCAGAATCAATGGGAATGGGCGGGGTTTTTATTGGCGGTTTGCGAAATAACCCGCACGAAGTGACTGAGTTGTTGGAATTGCCACGCTTTGTGTTACCACTTTTCGGACTGTGCATTGGCTGGCCTGATACAAAACCTGAAGTTAAACCACGTATGCCGCAGACTCTTCTGGTACACGAAAATCGGTATCAACCTGTTGATCCACAGGCGCTGGAAGAGTATGACCAGCATATTCTGGCCTATTACCAGCAACGCGCAACCAACAGCCGTCAGGAAAGCTGGAGTGAAATGATTCAACGGACGATCATTAAAGAAAACCGTCCATTTATGTTAGATTTTCTGCATCAGCAAGGTTGGGCAATTCGCTAAACCTTTTACCCTCCTGATTTTATTAATCGTTTTCGGAGGGTGCACAACAAACGCCCGCAAATCCGGGGTAGCACCGTCCTGGTGCATAGCGTTGCATCAGGGTAGTGCGTTGTCCCCAAAAGTTAGATGATCCTATTCCGCTGATCTGGTGTCTCATTCTGTTAATTTATGTGGTCCCGGTAGTGCTTTTTTCCGAATGCAGTGGTGTTTACTGTCATTCATGCGTAATCTATTGCGCTGGTTCTTTCGCCGGATATGAAAATGGAAACACTGGTCAGGCCAGAAACTCAAACACTGTGTGAATGGATGGATAAGCAACATATCGAATGGTTCGAATGTGACAGCTGCCAGGCACTGCATTTACCCGCGATGCAGAGTTTTGATGGCGTTTTTGATGCAAAGCTGGATATTGCGGACAATATTATTTTATTTACTGCCAGAGCAGAAGTCAGACCTTCCGCGCTGTTATCTTTGGCCGGTGAACTGTCCCACATCAATGCCAGTTCTCTGACAGCCAAAGCCTTTCTTGATGTTCAGGATGAGACTATCCCAAAACTGATTGTTTGCCAGTCGCTGAATATTGAATGTGGCATCACCTGTTCTCAGTTTGTTTACTTTATGCAGCAAAGTGAAGCCCAGGCCTCAATGATCATTATGGAAGCTTTTGCCAGTCATATGCTGATGGTGGCTGATGACAGTGATACGCTGCAACCTCTTTCGCGTCAGGCTGTACTTCATTAATCTTCAATAATGCCCACTACTGCTCTCCAGTGCGGGAGTAGTTTTGAGCAATTAATTTCTGGATCCCTCCATAAGATATGCCGCTTTCAGCGGTTTTTTTTGGTTTTTATTTCCAATAGATGGCGGTTATTGCCATATAAAATTCTAAGATTCGCCGCCGGACCCGACTGAGTTGGTTTTTTGTACCGCTGCATGGCGTAAACCCGTGTGGAGTTATATTCTTGCAACAGCCTTATGTAACCCCGGGTTTCAATGGTTACTTTTGATAAAGCCACAGCGTAAATGATTTTTATTAAGGTTGTCTGGAAAATGGCGTCAATTTTGCATCGCCTGAGCGGGTTTTTTCATTTTTGGTGTCGGAGGAAGGAAAATATGTTCAGCCAGGGTAAAAAATGGTTACCGGCAGTTATTGCCGGGGCACTGATGGCAATTTCTGCAACTACGGTGGCAGATCAAAAAGTCTTACATGTTTACAATTGGTCGGACTATATTGCTCCGGACACGGTCGCCAATTTTGAAAAACAAACGGGTATCAAAGTTGTTTACGATGTGTTTGACTCGAATGAAGTGCTGGAAGGAAAACTGATGGCCGGGAATACCGGCTACGATGTTGTAGTACCTTCTTCCAGTTTCCTGGCTCGTCAACTGCAATCCGGCGTGTTCCAGCCGCTGGATAAGAGCAAATTACCTAATTATAAAAACCTTGATCCGGAACTGATGGCAAAAATTGCTCAGCATGATCCGGGTAATAAATATGCGATCCCTTATCTGTGGGCGACGACCGGCATTGGCTATAACATTGATAAAGTTCGTCAGGTATTGGGCAAAGATGCCCCGGTAGACAGCTGGGATCTGGTTCTTAATCCTGACAACCTGAAAAAACTCCAGAGCTGCGGTGTGTCATTCCTCGATGCTCCCGAAGAGATCTTCGCCACTGTACTGAATTATTTGGGTAAAGATCCTAACAGCAGCAATCCGAAAGATTACTCCGGGGCTGCGACCGATCTGTTACTCAAATTACGTCCAAATATCCGTTATTTCCATTCATCTCAATATATCAATGACCTGGCTAACGGTAACATCTGTGTTGCTATCGGTTGGGCAGGGGATGTTTTGCAGGCAAAAAACCGCGCTGATACGGCTAAAAATGGTGTTCACCTGGCTTACAGTATTCCGAAACAGGGGGCTCTGGCATTCTTCGATACGATGGCAATCCCTAAAGATGCCAAAAACACCGAAGAGGCGTATGCATGGCTTAACTACATCATGGATCCTAAGGTCATCGCCAATATTTCGAACAGTGTTTACTACGCAAACGGAAATAAAGCTTCACTGCCATTTATTAATGCAGATGTCCGTAATAACCCGGGCATATTTCCGACCCCGGAAGTGATGAAAAAACTGTTTGTCCTGAAAGTGCAGGATCCTAAATTAGATCGTGTCCGTACCCGTGCCTGGACCCGGGTGAAAAGCGGCCAGTAATTCATGGTGTCATGAAAAACGTCAGTAGGTGCCGGTGGTATGTCGGGCTTACTGACTCTCTGTTCTGATTTTGCTGTTCCGGAGATATGCCGTGGTTAATGATATCCGCCCGCAACCTAAAACGGCTAAGCCGCTTACCCCGTTACTCGAAATACGTAATCTCACCAAATCATTCGACGGGCAGAACGCTGTCGATGATGTCAGTCTAACCATCTATAAAGGGGAAATTTTTGCTCTGCTTGGGGCATCCGGCTGCGGGAAATCAACATTGCTAAGAATGTTGGCGGGCTTTGAAACGCCAACCCACGGGCAAATTATTCTTGAGGGTAAAGATCTCTCCAGCGTGCCACCCTACCAGCGCCCAGTGAATATGATGTTCCAGTCTTATGCTCTGTTTCCGCACATGACAGTTGAACAGAATATCGCCTTTGGTCTGAAGCAGGACCGGCTGCCTAAAGCAGAAATTACAGCCCGTGTCGAAGAAATGCTGATGCTGGTTCACATGCAGGAATATGCCAAAAGAAAACCTCACCAACTTTCCGGAGGTCAGCGGCAACGGGTGGCATTAGCCCGAAGCCTCGCCAAACGACCGAGGTTGTTACTGCTCGATGAACCCATGGGAGCGCTGGATAAAAAATTACGTGACCGGATGCAGCTGGAGGTTGTGGATATTCTGGAGCGGGTAGGGGCAACCTGTGTCATGGTGACTCACGATCAGGAAGAAGCCATGACGATGGCCGGCCGTATTGCCATCATGAATCGCGGTAAATTTATCCAGCTGGGAGAACCGGAGGATATCTATGAGCATCCAACCAGTCGATACAGTGCCGAATTTATTGGTTCTGTGAATGTGTTTGAGGGTGTACTCACCCAAAAACTACCCGATGGCATGATTATCAGCAGTCCTGGTCTGGAGTTTCCACTGAAAGTAGACAGTGCAGAGACTGTTACCGAAAATGTGCCGGTTTGCGTTGCACTTCGTCCGGAGAAAGTCATGCTTTGCACTGAGTTTCCAGCAGACGGTTATAACATTGCCCGTGGCGAAGTCGTACATATTGCCTATCTGGGAGATTTATCGGTCTACCATGTTCGTCTTGCCAGTGGACAGATGCTGAGTGCTCAGTTGCAGAATGCTAATCGCTACCGGGCTGGCGCACCGGTCTGGGGAGACCAGGTGAATTTATGCTGGGAAACAGACAGTTGTGTCGTTCTGACGGCCTGAGGAGGATGTTATGACTGAACTGTTTCGTGCGGAGCATGACAAACCGGTGGTGGTGGATAAAATAAAGCCCGGGCTACGTGAACGTTTGCAGATGAAGCACGGCCGTAAACTGGTGATCCTTGTACCGGCTTTGTGGCTGGTGGTCTTTTTTTTACTGCCGTTTCTCATCGTCCTGAAAATCAGCTTTGCCGATATTGCCCGGGCTATTCCGCCTTATACTGAGCTATTGAGCTGGGCTGACGATCAGTTAAGTTTTGTCCTTGATTTCGGCAATTATCTGCAGTTAACCGATGACCCGTTGTATCTTGATGCCTATCTGCAATCGCTGAAGACCGCCGCTATCTCGACGGTGATCTGCCTGGTCATTGCTTATCCACTGGCCTGGGCCGTGGCTCACAGTAAACCTGCAACCCGTAATATCCTGTTATTGTTGGTAGTATTGCCCTCATGGGTCTCCTTCCTGGTGAGAGTATATGCCTGGATGGGACTACTGAATAATAATGGCATACTGAATCGTTTCCTGCTGTGGTTAGGGGTTATCGATCACCCGTTGGTTATTTTGTATACCAATGTTGCCGTCTATATCGGTATTGTTTACTGTTACCTGCCGTTTATGGTGTTGCCAATATATACCGCGTTAATTCGCATCGATTATTCGTTGGTGGAAGCCTCCCAGGATTTAGGAGCCAGACCTTTACAGACATTTTTCAGCGTTATCGTTCCGTTAACCCGTGGCGGTATTATTGCCGGGTCGATGCTGGTATTTATTCCGGCAGTGGGTGAGTACGTTATTCCTGAGCTGTTGGGTGGTCCGGACAGCATCATGATTGGCAGGATTTTGTGGCAGGAGTTTTTCAACAACCGTGACTGGCCGGTGGCATCAGCACTGGCAGTGATTATATTACTGATCCTGATACTGCCGATTATCTGGTTCCATAAGCAGCAGAATAAACAATCAGGAGCTGAACGATGAATGTACTACCGGTATCACGTTCGCCATGGCGGATCATCATTTTGCTACTGTGTTTCACGTTTTTGTATGCACCGATGCTGTTGCTGGTGGTGTATTCATTTAACAGCTCTGCACTGGTCACTGTCTGGGATCATTTCTCTGTGCGTTGGTACCGACAGCTGTTTCAGGACAGTGCTATGATAGATGCAGTGGTGCTAAGTCTGTCGGTTGCCGCGATGGCGGCCTGTATGGCCGTGGTTCTGGGGACACTGGCAGCCTTTGCTATTGTCAGATTTGGCCGGTTTCGCGGTAATAAAAGTTTTGCATTTATGCTGACAGCACCACTGGTTATGCCAGATGTTATCACCGGCTTATCATTACTGTTGTTATTTGTTGCCATGGCGAAGGCATTTGGCTGGCCGTCTGACAGGGGGGCGCTGACTATCTGGATGGCACATGTGACTTTCTGTACGGCCTACGTGTCAGTGGTGATTAACGCCCGGTTACGGGAACTGGATCGTTCTTTTGAAGAGGCGGCACTCGATCTTGGTGCAGGCCCTGTTAAAGTCTTTTTTGTCATTACTCTGCCAATGATATTGCCGGCAGTGGTCACTGGCTGGTTACTGGCATTTACCCTGTCACTGGACGATTTGGTAATTTCCAGCTTTGTGACAGGACCTGGTGCGACAACTCTGCCAATGGCTATTTTTGCCGCAGTCCGGCGCGGGGTCAATCCGGAGATTAATGCACTGGCATCCTTAATATTGTTTATCGTGGGGCTGGTCGGATTCATCGCCTGGCGGATGATGGCTCAGGAAGAGAAAAAGCGGATACGGGATGGTCACAACGCACGTCATGAGACTTCCTGACTACCGAACCGGAAGAGCGGTCAAATACAGGAGAAGCACCTGATGCCAGGGATAGCCGACAAGGCACGAAGTCGTTTACCAGCACCGGTTATCGCTGCAGTGATGGCGATAATTGTAACGCGATTGTTTAACCTGCTGATGTGTCTTTGGCATCCGGAAGGTCCGCCTCGTGACGGCGTATTTCAGGAGCTCACTACTCCGCCAGGTTATTTATTGCTGTTTGGTGTGTTACTGGCCGAACTGATCAGTGCCGGTTTATTGCTGGTAGGCTGGCGAGGTGGCAGGCTCATTTTTACCGGATGCCTGTGTCTGACGTTAGCGATGGCAGGGATATTTGGCGGGCAGGTTCCGGGGCTTACTGACGGGTTAGATGTTGCCGATGTAAGCCAGTTGAGTGTGCATCTGTTACTACAGAA
This sequence comes from Tatumella sp. UBA2305, assembly GCF_002345795.1. Taxonomy (NCBI): domain Bacteria; kingdom Pseudomonadati; phylum Pseudomonadota; class Gammaproteobacteria; order Enterobacterales; family Erwiniaceae; genus Tatumella; species Tatumella sp. UBA2305. Next base: position 113,594 of record NZ_DDVT01000011.1, on the reverse strand, counting down.
AATCCCGGACATGGTAATTTTGCTGATGCTCTATCTGCCGGCCAGCAGCCGGTATTATTTTCGTGGTAAACAGAGGTAGCAGGGCAGACATAAATAAGTTTTTCGGCTCAGTAATCAGCCGTAGAGCAGAAATGTCGCGGGCAGCTTAAATTATTCTGCCCGCATTTGTCAGTTACGGCGTTCGAAACGCAGAGCATAGTGTTCTACGCCACGCAATAACAGGGTCAGCAACCCGTTGATACAAAGATAGATAATCCCTGCTGCAATAAATACCGTGACGTCATAACTGCGGCCAAACAACAACTGGCCCTGACCCATCACATCCATCAGGGTAATGGTATAAGCCAGCGAAGTGCTCTTAAAAATTAGAATCACTTCGTTGGAATACGCAGAAAGGGCACGTTTAAAAGCATAGGGCAACAAAATACGCAGTGTCTGCCCCTTACTCATGCCCAAAGCGACGCAGGATTGCCATTGCCCCGGGGCTATCGCTTTTACCGCACCATAGAATAACTGGGTGGTATAAGCTGCGCTGTTCAGGGATAACGCTACGATGGCACACAACCAGGGCTGGGAGAGCAGCGACCATAAATGAGGATAGTGTTGTAACTGTGGAAACTGTCCAGGCCCATAATAGATCAGGAAGATCTGAACCAGCAACGGAGTCCCGGTAAACAGAGTGATGTATAATTTAACCGCTCTGCCGGCCAGTGGCTTTTTCAGCGCCAGAATCAACGTAAAGAGGACCGCCAGAATCAACGCAATTACTATCGATGACAAAGTCAGAAACAGGCTGACAGGCAAGCCTTTCAGCAACTGAGGAAAATACTCAGACATCAGGCATTCTCCTGTTCAAACCGGGTCGCGCGAAGCTCCACCCGCTTCAAAATAAACTGGCTGACCAGGGTCACCAGCAGGTAAACCGCCGCAGCAATTAAATACCATGTAAAAGGTTGTTGGGTGCGGATAGCAATACTTTTGGTTTGTAACATCAGGTCATTGACGCTGATCAGTGAGACCAGTGCCGTATCCTTCAGCAATACCAACCACTGATTTCCCAGTCCCGGTAGGGCATGGCGCCACATTTGTGGCAGAATTAACCGGCGGAAGATGGTGAATTTTTTCATTCCCAGAGCCTGCCCCGATTCCCACTGACCGTTGGGAACGGCTTTCAGGGCACCACGCAAAGTCTGGGAAGCATAAGATGAATATAACAGCGCTAACGCAATCACCCCGCAAAGAAACGGACTGACATTAAAGTCACTGATGGTCATCTGGATATGAAACCGGGTAAATCCTAACGGGATATCAAAACCATCAGACAGAGTCAGCAATACCTGTGAGGCGCCAAAGTAAATTCCGAGCACGACCAGAATTTCCGGTAATCCCCGCAAAATAGTCACCAGTAAGGTTCCGGGCCAGGCCAACACTTTGAAACGCAGAGATTCCCAGCCGGCAAACAGCATTGCCAGCAACAGGCCGATCATCAGGGCGCAAACGGCAAGGCCGACGGTCATCCCGGCGGCACTTGCTATAGCAAATAAGTCAATCATCAGAGGTTACTGCTGAAACCATTTGTGGTAAATCTTCTGATACTCACCGTCAGCTTTTACGGCAGTCAGGCCATCATTCAGAGACTTCTGCAGTGCGGTATTACCCTGGCGGACGGCAATTCCCAGTCCGGTACCAAAGTAATCTTTGTCGGTGACTTTATTACCCACCGCGCCAAGTTTAGGATCTTTCTTCAGCCACTCATTGACAACGGCAGTGTCTCCAAACACAGCATTCAGGCGGCCATTCTGCAGATCCAACATGGCATTTTGATAACTGTCATAAGGTACCATGGTAATTTCAGGGTGCTTGTCTGTCAGATATTTCTGGTGAGTTGTTCCGTTCTGAACACCTACACGTAAACCTTTCAGAGAGGCGATATCAGTAAACTTACCTTTCTGAGCAATAAACAGCGCTGAGTTGTCATAATAGGCCTGAGTGAACAGTACCTGCTTTTCACGGTCCGGCGTAATATCCATACCTGCCATGACCGCATCATAACGACGGAATTTCAGTCCGGGGATCAGGCTGTCAAAGGACTGATTACTGAATACGCAGGTCGCATCAATTTTTTTGCAGATAGCGTTGGCCAGATCCACGTCAAAGCCCTGGATTTTGTTATCCGCGCCAATAAACTCAAACGGAGGATAAGAGGCTTCGGTGGCAAAATGCAGTGTAGTGGCAGCGGAGGCACTGAGGCTGGCACTGGCCAGCAGGGCGGCTAAAATGATTTTTTTCATCGTTATTATCCGGTTAGTGAGACAGGTAGTGTGCAAATTCAGGGGTCTGCGGCTGACTAAAATGCCCGGCATCACCCTGTTCAATAATGTGACCGTTTTCCATGTATACCACGCGGCTGGCCGTTTTACGGGCAACCTCGACCTCATGTGTAACAATCACCTGAGTAATATGGGTTCGTGATAATTCACGAATGATATCGACCACCTGGCTGGTGATTTCCGGGTCCAGCGCTGCGGTAGGTTCATCAAACAACAATACCCGGGGCTCCATCATCAAAGCTCTGGCAATGGCCACACGTTGCTGCTGGCCGCCGGACAGGTGAAGCGGAAAACGGCTGGCGAACGGCGTGAGCTTCAGTCTTTCCAGTAAGCCATTGGCACGCTGTACTGCAGCCTCTTTACTCAGCCCCAGCACTCTGCATGGAGCTTCGGTCAGGTTCTGCATCACGGTTAAATGTGGCCAGAGATTATACTGCTGAAACACAATTCCTACATTACGTCGAAGTTCACGAATATCGTTTTCAGAAGGTTTATTACTGAAATTGAACTGATTACCGGCAATTGAAAGTTCGCCGGAGCGTGGCATTTCCAGTAGATTGAGTACCCGCAGGAGCGAGCTTTTACCTGCACCACTCGGACCGAGTAGTACCAGTGTTTCACCCCGGGGACAATTCAGACTAATGTCGAACAGTGCCTGGTGCTCGCCATAAAAGCAGTTAATCCCGTTTAATTGAATACTCATGCGTAAAAATTGAATAGTGGTAAAGTGGTCAGATAGTAACGTTGCCAGCATAGTTATGCAATTCCGCTGGTTCAAAATTATTTTAATGCCTTATGTGGTCAGGACTGCAGCAGAATGTGTTGTGGTACGTGTTGTAGCCAGATGTTACAGAACCTGGGGCAGTGGCAGGAAACAAAATGAAACGAAGTTGGTTATTGCTGGCCGTGCTGCTGTGCGGTTGCCATGCTCCGGGCATCAATCAGTATGCGGGTTATTCAGTCGATAATCGTCATCAGGCTACGGGCCAGGAACCACGGGTGCAGATGGTGGTTATTCATTACACTGCGGAGAACAATGTGGATTCGTTGCACATTCTCACGACAGAGAAGGTCAGCGCTCATTATCTGATCCCTAATCCGACTACGGCTGGTGCCGGCAGCGCAGACATTCAACAGTTGGTTCCCGAATCTCAGGTGGCATGGCATGCGGGACAGAGCAGCTGGCAGGGGATGACTCACCTGAATAACATTTCGGTCGGTATAGAACTGGTCAACCGGGGATACTACCGTACGACCGGAGGGTATCGTTGTGATGTGTACCCGGCCAGGCAAATTACCGTACTCACGAAGTTACTGCAGGATATCATTAATCGTTATCATATCCCTCCACAGAATATTGTCGGCCACAGTGACATCGCGCCGTTACGAAAACAGGACCCGGGCCCATGTTTTCCGTGGCAGACTTTGGCAAGGCAAGGGCTGGGGGCATGGCCTGACCCGCGAAGGGTGACATTCTGGATGGCAGGCCGGGCACCTTTACAAGCCACGGACCCAACCATTTTGGTGGGGTTATTGCACCAGTACGGCTACGGTCTGGACGAGAAAGCATCTGAGTCACAACAATACACAGTGATCAAAGCATTTCAGATGCATTTCAGACCCTGGCTGGTCAGCGGAGAAGCTGATGCCCAAACAGAAGCTATTGCCAGGGCGTTGTTAGAAAAGTATGGCTCACTATACTCAATTAGCAGCAAGTCTTAAGGTTACTGTTGTAAAAAAGCTTTCCAGACGCTAATGACTTGTTGCAGTACCTGACGGTCGGCATCGATATGAGTGACCAGCCGGGTCCTTGCTGAAAAACTGATACGAATATTATGTTGATCCATCCACTGCTGAAGCGGCGCTATCTGTGTTTCTGCCAGGCGAATAAACAGCATATTGGTGTGCTGGCATTCCACATCAACACCAAGTTCAGTTAATTCCTGCGCCATCCAGCGGGCATTTTCGTGATCTTCTGCCAGACGTTCCACGTTGTGATCCAGGGCATAAATGCCTGCTGCGGCCAGAATTCCGGCCTGGCGCATTCCACCCCCGGTCATTTTGCGCCAGCGGTTGGCTTCATCGATAAACTCACGGCTGCCACACAGCAAAGATCCGACCGGTGTCCCGAGTCCTTTTGATAAACAGATTGACAGGCTGTCACAGTAACGGCTGAGTGACTCCAGTGGCTGGCCGCAGGCTACCGCTGCGTTAAAAATACGGGCGCCATCCACATGCAGGCCCAGCTGATGCTGGCGTGAGAAATCAAACACTTCTTTCAGATAGGGTAATGGCAGCACTTTACCATGGTGGGTATTTTCGATGCTGATAAGCCGGGTACGGGCAAAATGGATATCACGGGGTTTGATAACTTTACGGATTTCCTCTAACGGCAAGGTTCCGTCATCCAGTGCCATGACCGGCTGAGGCTGAATACTCCCCAGAACCGCGGCACCGCCGGCTTCATATTTATAATTATGGGCTAGCTGGCCGGCAATATATTCATCACCACGCTGACAATGGCTGAGCAAAGCCACCAGATTAGCCTGGGTACCTGAAGGAAAAAACAGCGCGGCCTGTTTACCACTCAATGCAGCCGCTTTTTCCTGCAGAGTGTTAACCGTAGGATCATCACCATAGACATCATCGCCTGTCGGTGCGGCCATCATCTTACTTAACATCTCAGCACCCGGCCGGGTCACAGTATCACTTCGTAAATCAATCACAGGCTGCTCCGCAGTATCAGAAAGAGTATCAGGTTAGGAGGCCACCGCAGTGGCCATACCTCTTTTTAACGTAACCAGTTGGTTTTTGCCAGATCGATGACCTGATCGCCTCGTCCGTTAATGATTGCCCGCAGCATATACAGACTAAATCCTTTAGCTTGTTCCAGCTTGATCTTCGGAGGCATGACCAGCTCTTCCCGGGCTGTAGTGACATCCACCAGCACCGGTCCCGGGTGGGCAAACGCCTGCTGTAGTGCTTCGGTAAGTTCTGAGGCTTTTTCAACATGAATCCCTTTGATATTACAGGCAGCGGCTATGGCTGCAAAATCCGGGTTATCCAGCTCAGTACCATCTGTCAGGAATCCACCTGCCTTCATCTCCATAGCGACAAAACCCAGCACACTGTTATTGAAAATAATCAGTTTCACCGGCAGTTTATGCTGAGCGATGGTTAAAAGATCTCCCATCAGCATGGCAAATCCTCCGTCACCACACAAAGCCACCACCTGACGGGTTCCATCCACGGCCTGTGCGCCCATGGCCTGCGGCATGGCATTGGCCATTGATCCGTGATTAAACGACCCAAGCAGCCGGCGTTTACCGTTCATTTTCAGGTAACGGGCCGCCCAGACCGTCGGGGTTCCCACATCACAGGTAAAAATAGCATCGTCACTGGCTAGTTTGCTGATCTGATCGGCCAGATATTGGGGATGAATCGGCATTTTGTCGTTGGGCGTTGCCAGTTCATCCAGACCTTTTCGTGCGTCATGGTAGTTTTCGATGGCTTTATCAAGATGCTTCCGTTCCTGTTTTTCCTGCAACCGCGGCAGCAGCAGTTGCAGTGTCGCCTTCACATCCCCCACAACCGGAAAGTCTACATGGCAGTGAGCGCCCAGACTGTCGGCCGAAAGATCCAGTTGGATGACTTTGGCCTCTGTCGGATAAAAAGCACGGTAGGGGAACCGGGTGCCCAGTAACACCAGAGTATCCGCATTTAACATGGCGTGATACCCGGAGGAAAAGCCAATAAACCCGGTCATTCCTACGTCATAAGGATTATCAAATTCAAGGTGTTCTTTACCGCGCAATGCATGAACAATCGGAGCCTTAAGCATTTTAGCCAGTTCAGTGACCTGCTGGTGAGCACCGGCACAGCCACTCCCACACAGCAGGGTAATATTCTGTGACTGATTCAGCATGGCAGCCAGGGTGTCCAGTTGAAGCAACGGCGGTACGGTGACAGGTAATGCTGGCGGGTACCAGGCTAAAGGCGCATGTTCCGGGGCGGGTTCCAGTGCAATATCACCGGGCACTACAATCACCGATACCCCTTTATTCAGTATGGCCTTACGCATAGCTATTGCCAGCACTGCCGGTAACTGTTCCGGGTTAGACACCAGTTCACAATAGTGACTGCACTCTTTAAACAGTTCCTGAGGATGGGTTTCCTGAAAGTAGTTACTGCCAATTTCGCTGGAGGGAATGTGGGCAGCAATGGCCAGAACCGGAACATTATTGCGGTGGCAGTCAAATAATCCGTTGATCAGATGGAGATTGCCCGGTCCGCAGGAACCGGCACAGACAGCCAACTGTCCGGTAACCATCGCTTCGGCACCCGCCGCAAATGCGGCGGCTTCTTCGTGGCGGGTGGACATCCATTCGATAGTTTTCAGGTTATTCAGACTGTCACTGATTCCATTTAATGAGTCACCGGTGACTCCCCAAATCCGTTTAACTCCGGCAAGCTCCAGACTTTTTACGATAAACGAGGCGACCGTATTCTTCATTCTCTACTCCTGTGATAGTGAAACCGGTACGGTGAAGTATCAATTTACAGCAGAAATAATGAACAAAAGTGTAGCTTATATGATGAACCCCGACAGGATGTTGTGTGGCATTACCGCGGTCTCTGCAACGAGGAAGGAGAACCGGTTGGCTAAAATCTCCTCCGGAGGTCGGTCGCGGGGGGGCAGGTCGGCTGTGGCGGTATTTCCTGTGTATCGCTTAGCATTTGACAGGCACTGCCGGGTAAAATCAGCTATCTTTGGCTGGATGTCAGATATGTCATCAGGGTCAGATAAATTCCAGGAGTTCGGAGAATTTACAGCAATTCTAATGTCTTACGATGGAGTGATGAGCGGCTGATGATACTGGAACATATTGAAATAAAGGCGTTTCGTGGGATCTCTTACCTATCATTACCATTTAAGCAGACGATGCTATTGATAGGTGAAAATACCTGGGGGAAATCCAGTTTGCTGGATGCGCTTAGCCTCAGTTTATCGCCACAGGGCATGGATTACTGTTTTACATCCCGTGACTTTTTTCAACCACAGGAAGAGCCCCGGGCTGACCGATGCCATATTATACTGACTCTCAGCTTTGGGCCTGAAGCTGAGGCATTGCCTGATTCACTGAAAACTCTGTTGACCGGGTCTCCCTCAGATCGCCGGGTATTACGTTATGGCGTCTATGCGGTGCTGGAGGGGGAGCAACCACGTCAGTATTGCCGGTTTCCTGATGTGCCAGACCTGACTGACGCTGCTGCCAGTGGGGCGGCAGAGATTCTTCGTCGTCTGTTCCCGGTTCTGCGGTTACGTGATGCACGCTTTAATCCCGGGCAACCAGCGAGCCACCGGAGGCTGGCAGATGCCACTTTAGCATCAGAGTCAGAGGCTCAGTTGACCACATTATCCGGCCGTTTTGCAGATCCGACGCACGGCGTGAATGCTGATATGATACGTCAGGCACTGGAAACTCTGCATCAGCTTGCTGATCACTATTTCCGTATTCAGCGGTCTGCTGTGCCCACCGATCGCCAGGAAATTTTATCGTTACGTAATGAGTTACCCTGGCAGCAGCTGAGTAATCTTAGTCGTCGTATTTCCGCCATGCCCGGGAGTGAGCGAGATCCCTGGTTACTCGCGCTCTTTATGGCAGTGACACAGCCTCGCGGGACAGATTCATTTTCTGACAGGGTCCGGCCCATACTGCTACTGGAAGATCCTGAAACACGACTACATCCAAGGATGCTGTCGATCACCTGGGAGTTTCTCAGCCTGTTACCGCTGCAAAAAATTGTCACTACGAATTCCACAGAACTACTTTCAATGGTCACACTGGAGAGTATTTGCCGGCTTGATCGGGGCAGGCAATCCACCACGGGTCGTCAGCTGTCGGCCGGACAACTCCCCTCTGATGAGCTGCGAAAAATCACCTTTCATATTCAGGTTAACCGGCCATCTGCATTGTTCGGTCGTTGCTGGTTACTGGTGGAGGGTGAGACTGAAGTCTGGATGATTAATGAACTGGCACGTCAGTCGGGATTATCGTTAACTTCTGAAGGGATTTATGTGGTGGAGTTTGCTCAGGCGGGTCTCAGACCGCTGCTGAAATATGCACGTCTGATGGGAATTCCCTGGCATGTACTGACCGACGGTGATGAAGCCGGTAACAAGTATGCGGCGGTAGCCCAAAGTCAACTAACAGAACAGCAACAGGTGCGTCATCACCTGACAAGGCTTCCGGCAAAGGATATTGAACATTACTTTTACCGACAGGGTTTTGCTGATGTTTATCGTGAGGTAGCCGGACTCCCCCGGGAGGCGGGAGTTAATATGCACCGCGTCATTACGCGAGCGATTCAGCGCACTTCTAAGCCTTCACTGGCGATTGCTGTGTCTTCGGCGGTTGCCGGGCGTGGAGTGCAGTCGATTCCAATGTTGTTAAGAAAAATGCTGGGCAGAGTACGCGGGCTGGCACAAGGTAAATATCCCTGACCCCCTTTATTTAACGTGCTGTGCGGGGGAGACTTGCGCAGCCCGTTGGATTATGACAGATTGATCTCTGCGTCGGAGAGCGGAATAATCAGACTTGCCTGGTTACCTTTGTCACCTTCGCTGGCGTTAAAATTGACTTTTTGTCCAGCCTTAAGTGTTTTATATCCTTCCATCTGAATGGTGGAGTAATGTGCGAAAACATCTTCACCTCCTGTGTCCGGACAAATAAAACCGAATCCTTTGGCATTGTTAAACCATTTTACAAAACCCGTTTCCATGTGACGATGCCTCTCACCTGAATTGCAAAATTGAAAGAAGATGGCTGAGTAACAATAGCCACCTGATGAAAAAACAGACAAGCCGTTAGCTGAGACTATCTCTTTACCTGCAAACAGGGTCAAGAAATTCAGACCAGCGGTCAGGGATAATTGCTCAAACTTTGAAGCAGTTAACGCTATGGCGTATTGAAGGGAGTGTGTTTTATCTTTATCAATCGCCTTGCAGGCTGCGCATCATTTTTGCGGCATGTTAGACTTAGCGGATGAAACTTACGCAAAGTAGCGGGCACTTCAGTGGAATATTATGGCGAACACTAACGACTGGCTAAATTTTGAACACCTTGCAGAGGATAAAATCCGTGAGGAGCTGAAGCCACCGTCTATGTATAAGGTTATTTTGAACAATGACGATTATACACCTATGGAATTTGTTATTGACGTACTGCAAAAGTTCTTTTCTTATGATACTGAACGCGCAACACAGTTAATGCTGACGGTACATTACGAAGGAAAAGCCATTTGTGGTGTGTTTACTGCCGAAGTAGCAGAAACTAAAGTCGTCAGAGTGAACCAGTACGCACGGGAAAATGAACATCCTTTGCTGTGCACTCTGGAAAAAGCTGATTAAGCCACCATATCTACAGGCAGACATCAGAGCGTTAATTGAGGGGAGGTGCCTTATGCTCAATCAAGAACTGGAACTCAGTTTAAATATGGCTTTCGCCAGGGCGCGGGAGCACCACCATGAGTTTATGACTGTGGAACACCTGTTACTGGCGCTGATCAGTAATCCGTCAGCACGCGAAGCACTCGAAGCCTGCTCGGTGGATTTGGGGGTGCTGCGTCAGGAACTTGAAACCTTCATCGAAAAAACTACCCCGGTCCTTCCGGACAGTGATGCAGAACGTGATACCCAGCCTACGCTGAGCTTTCAGCGGGTGTTGCAACGTGCTGTATTCCATGTGCAGTCTTCCGGTCGCAGTGAAGTCAACGGTGCTAATGTGCTGGTGGCTATTTTCAGCGAGCAGGAGTCTCAGGCGGCATACCTGCTGCGTAAGCATGAAGTCAGCCGTCTGGACGTGGTGAACTTTATTTCTCACGGGACCCGTAAAGACGAATCAGACAGTTCGCCGAATACGGATAACCAGGCCAATAACGAAGAACAGAGTGCAGGCGGGGAGGAACGTATGGAGAACTTCACCACCAATCTGAATCAGCTGGCGAGGGTCGGCGGTATCGATCCGTTAATTGGACGGGATAAAGAGCTGGAAAGGGCGGTGCAGGTATTGTGTCGTCGTCGTAAAAACAACCCGCTACTGGTAGGGGAGTCCGGCGTTGGTAAAACCGCGATAGCCGAAGGTCTGGCATGGCGCATTGAACAGGGTGATGTCCCTGAGGTGATGAAAGATTGTACTCTGTATTCCCTGGATATCGGTTCTCTGCTGGCCGGCACTAAGTATCGTGGTGATTTCGAGAAACGCTTTAAAGCATTGCTGAAACAGCTGGAGCAGGACGAAAACAGCATTCTGTTTATTGATGAGATCCATACCATCATCGGTGCGGGAGCCGCTTCCGGAGGTCAGGTTGATGCCGCTAATCTGATTAAACCACTGCTTTCCAGTGGCAAAATCAGAGTGATGGGCTCGACGACATATCAGGAATACAGCTCGATCTTCGAAAAAGATCGTGCGCTGGCACGGCGCTTCCAGAAAATTGATATTACAGAACCTTCTGCCGAAGAAACCATCCAGATTATCAATGGCCTGAAAGCCAAATATGAAGCACATCATGATGTTCGCTACACTGCTAAAGCGGTGCGTGCAGCGGTCGAGTTAGCGGTGAAATACATCAATGATCGCCATCTTCCCGATAAAGCGATTGACGTTATTGATGAGGCAGGAGCCAGGGCACGTCTGGTGCCACAGAGCAAACGCAAAAAAACCATTAACGTTCAGGATATTGAGTCGGTTGTTGCTCGTATTGCACGGATACCAGAGCAGAGTGTTTCAGCCACGGATAAAGATACCTTACGTAATCTGGATTCACGGCTGAAAATGCTGGTGTTCGGACAGAATAACGCCATCGATGCGCTGGCTGAAGCGATCAAAATGAGCCGTGCGGGCTTAGGTCAGGACCATAAACCGGTGGGATCCTTCCTGTTTGCCGGGCCTACCGGGGTAGGTAAAACAGAAGTGACAGTACAGCTCGCGAAAGCGCTGGGGATCGAGTTATTGCGTTTTGATATGTCTGAATACATGGAAAGACATACCGTGAGCCGGCTGATAGGAGCCCCTCCTGGCTATGTTGGCTTTGACCAGGGAGGATTACTTACCGATGCGGTGATTAAACATCCTCACTCAGTAGTATTGCTGGATGAAATCGAAAAAGCGCACCCTGATGTGTTTAACCTGCTGTTGCAGGTGATGGATAATGGCACACTGACGGATAATAATGGCCGTAAAGCCGATTTCCGTAATGTGGTACTGGTCATGACGACCAACGCCGGAGTTCGTGAGACTGAACGTAAATCAATTGGTTTGATCCATCAGGATAATACGACAGATGCGATGGAAGAGATTAAAAAGACCTTTACGCCGGAATTCCGTAACCGTCTGGATAATATCATTTGGTTCGACCATCTCTCTGCCGAGGTGATTCATCAGGTGGTGGATAAATTCATTGTTGAGTTACAGGCACAGCTGGACCAGAAGGGTGTTTCTCTGGAAGTCAGTGATGAAGCCCGTGACTGGCTGGCTGAAAAAGGCTATGACAAGGCAATGGGTGCAAGACCAATGGCACGAACAGTGCAGGAGAACCTGAAGAAACCGCTGGCGAATGAGCTGCTGTTTGGTTCGTTGGTTGACGGAGGGTCAGTCACTGTAGCGCTGGATAAAGCCAGCAATACATTAACCTACCACTTTGAAAGTGCTGAAAAGCGCAAAGCAGCAGGTACGGTACATTGATCCGTTATCCTGTTCAGTAAAAACAGAAGGCCGGATATTCCGGCCTTTTTTATGCCGCTATTTCAGGCAAATTATTTTACTGAAAATCAGCGACTACGGAAGACAATGCGGCCCTTGCTCAAATCATAAGGCGTCAGCTCTACAGTGACTTTATCGCCGGTCAGAATGCGGATATAGTTTTTACGCATTTTACCAGAGATATGAGCGGTAACCACGTGGCCGTTTTCAAGCTCAACGCGGAACATGGTGTTAGGCAACGTATCCAGTACGGTACCCTGCATTTCAATATTGTCTTCTTTGGCCATCGAATCCTCTGAATGGACTAGCTAAATTTGAATCGGCAAGATAATGCCGAATTCTGGTATCTATGTAAAGAATTGTTGGTGCTTTTACCAACAGTTCACTATGCGTCATGTGAAAACATGCGCACTCTACGGAAATTCGGGTGCTGTGACGTCAATCGTGGAAATAAGCAGGAGCTTTCATCGGAATAGCAAGTCGGGGAAAAACCTTCCTTGTTGTTCTTCTGGTACCCGGCATATTCACTCCCGGTAGCGGTGCAGGAGAGTCATTTCGAAAACGCTAACGACATAACAAGCTGACGCAGTCTACCACTTTTCCTGCCGAATGTATGCAAAACATTACAACCAGCTAAATTACCCGGCCTGGTTGCCAACAGTCAGCCTGCAACGGCTGGTTCTGAAGAGTGCCGAGGAGCTGCAGATAATGCTCACGAGATATCTCCCTGGCCCCCAACGATGCAGTATGCGGATTAAGGATCTGACAATCAATTAACCGGCCACCGTGATCAGAAAAATGTTGGCAAAACTTCATCAGCGCAGTTTTAGACGCATTTTCAGCACGGCTGAACATTGATTCGGCACAAAATAGCTGACCGACCGCCATACCATATAAACCACCAGCCAACTGATCACCCTCCCATACTTCGACGGAGTGTGCCAGGCCCACACAGAATAGCTCCTGCCAGGCGGCGATAACCTGATCTGTAATCCAGGTGCCGTCTGTGCGTTGTGTGGCGCAGCCATGAATAACGGACGAAAAGTCCTGGTCGACGGTCACTCTGTAGCGGGATGTCCGGTGAAAACGGGCCATACTACGGCTGACATGGAACTCTCCCGGAGGTAATACTGCCCGCGGATCAGGTGACCACCAGAGCAGAGGATCCTGTTCTGAAAACCACGGAAAAATACCCTGCCGATAGGCGCAGACCATTCTTTCAACGGAAAGATTGCCACCGAAAGCCAGTAATCCGTTAGGTTCCTGCAGTGCCGTATAGGGATCAGGAAAACTCACAGAGTGGTCAGATAATTGTGGCAGATACAGTGGCATGTTATTGCTCATTCACGGGTTAAACGCTGGCAAAATTGCCGGTAGCGACCATCGAGATGTAAAAGCTGCAGGTGGCTGCCTTGCTCAACGATCTTTCCGTTCTCCATAACGCAGATCCGATCCATTTTGTCCAGACCACTCAGACGATGGGTGACCATGATTACGGTTTTGTCCCGGGTCACACGCCGGAGTAGTTCAAGTATTTGTTGTTCTGTGTTGGCATCCAGTCCTTCTGTGGGCTCATCGAGTAACCAGAGATCTCCCTGATGCAGCAGCGCCCGGGCAATGGCTAAACGACGCAGTTCTCCACCCGACAGTGTCCTGCCGCCTTCACCCATCCAGGTGTTCAGACCTTCGTCATCCAGCAAGGCCTCCAGACCGGTGAGTTGTAACACGTCGATCAGTTCACTGTCACTACTGCCGTCTGCCGCAAGCCTCAGGTTATCGCGCAGAGTCTGGTTAAATAATGCAACCCGTTGTGTCACCACACTGGTTCTCTGACGCAATGAAGTTTCGTCCCAGTCCTGAAGTGGAAGTTGGTTAAAATAAATTTCGCCATGAGACGGGTCATATGCCCGGGTGAGCAACTGGAGGAGTGTTGATTTACCGCAGCCAGTGAAACCAAGCAGAGCAATCTTTTCTCCGTGACTCGCTTCCAGGTTAAGCCCGTCCAGCACTGGTCGATGTTGACCGGGATAAGCAAAACTCAGGTCGTTGACCCGCAGAGTAATGCCGGTTGTTTGAGCGGCAGTCGACTGAGAAGGAAAAATCACCTGCGGATCTTTATCTAATAGTTCCGTTAACCGACGGGCCGACAATACCACTCTGGAAATATGCAGAAATGATGCTGCCACGGGTCCAAGAGCTTCGAACGCCGCCAGCACACAGAAGGCAAACAGCGCGACAAGAGTCGAATCCTGCCCGGGAGAGGTCAGCCACAGCGAACCCAGCCATAAAATCAGGCAAACTGTCACTCCCGTGATGATGGTCAGAGCACTTTGTGACGCAGCCGTCAGAGATTGCTGCTGCTGTCGCGCTTTGGCTAATTGTTGTCCGGTCTGAGATAACTGCTGCTGCCAGTGTTTATCATGCTGGTAAATTTTCATCTCTGCCATACTGCTCAGCCAGCGTGTCAGTTGCAGCCGGTATTCTGCATTCAGCGTAGTCACTTGCTGGCCGGATGAGATTCCCAGCCGGTAAAATATTATTGGAAGTAGTAACAAACTCAGCAGCATGATGCCGCCGGTGATCAGTGCCAGTGGCGGGCTAAGATAACTCAGGCCCAGGGTCACGGCAATAATGACCAGTAAGGCTCCTGCAAGTGGAGATAAGACCCGAAGATAGAGGTGGTCCAGGTTATCGACATCGGCGACAAAGCGGTTTAGCAGGTCCCCCTGGCGGAATTGAGACAATCCGGCAGGGGAAAGGGGAAACAGCTTGCTGAAGGTAAAAACCCGCAGATGTTGCAGAACACGGAAAGTGCCGTCATGACTGACCAGACGTTCAAAATAGCGGGCAGCCGTGCGAATGATTGCCGCTCCCCGGACTCCGGCTGCAGGAAGCATATAGTTGAAACTGTATAGCCCGGCGGTTCCGGCCAGTGCTGATGCTGCCAGGAACCAGCCGGAAAGTGTCAGCAGGCTAATGCTGGCCAGCAGGGTAACAATGGCCAGTATCAGGCCAAGGAACAGCAGTAATCCGTGTCTCCTCCACAGGCGAAGAAAAGGCAACAACGCACTCATAGCTTTATCTCCTGACGCGAATGGGACAACATATCTCCGAACAGACCCGGGGCCTCAGTCAGAGTCTGCCAGTCACCCTGTTGAACAATTTGTCCCTGGCTCATCACCCAGATCTCGTCCCATTTCTGCAGCCCTTCGGGCTGATGAGTAATCATCAACGTCGTTTGTTGCAGGGAAGCAGCCTGTAATGCTTGCATAACTTGTTGTTCACTATGGCTGTCCAGGCTGGCAGCCGGTTCATCTAACAGCAACAGGCCGGCAGGCAGTAACAGCGCTCTGGCCACGGCTACCCGTTGAGCCTGTCCGACAGATAATCCTGAGTTATCATCACCAATTAACGAATCAATCCCCCGGGCCAACTCAGGGAGAAACTGGTTAACCCCGGAGGATTGCAGAGCCTGCTCAAATTGTTGTTCGCTACATTTACGCCCAAAGGTAATGTTCTGACGTAGACTGGCTTCCGGCAATGCGGGGTTTTGTCCAACCCAGGCAATCTGCTGCTGCCAGTTCCCAGTATCGGCTTCACGCAGTTCACTACCATTTACCGTCAGCGAGCCCTGGTAAGGGAGAAAGCCGAGCAATACATTCATCAGTGAAGTTTTGCCAGCACCACTGGTTCCCAGTAGTGCGACCCGCCTGCCAGCCTGAAGAGTAAAATTTAATGGCTGTGTCAGGGGAATGCCGCCGGCAGTCGTCACGACCAGATCGGTGGCGTGCAGAGTGACCGGTCCGACCCCCGGTGACTGTGACCCTGGCCGGGGAATCTCCTCTGGCGGGGTTTGTTGCATAAAATCTTCCAGTACATCTGCGGCACCGGTGGCCTGAGCTTTGGCGTGGTAGAAATTCCCCAGATCCCGCAGCGGCTGAAAGAATTCAGGCGCCAGAATAAGTACCAGAAAACCGGCAAATAAGGTGACACCCCGGTGATAATCCCCAAAGTGTAATACACCAAGATAAGAGAAGCCGAAATAGACGGCCACCACGGCTATCGAAATTGCAGCAAAAAACTCAAGAACAGCGGAGGATAAGAAAGCCATACGCAAAACTTCCATTGTGCGCTGGCGAAACTGCTCTGAACTGTCAGCAATAGCCCGCTGTTCTGCGCTACCACGCTGAAACAGCCGCAAGGTCTCGAGTCCCCGCAACCGATCGAGAAAATCACCGCTTAATCTTGCCAGTGCATGGAAATTTTTACGGTTTGCTTCTGCCGCCCCCATGCCGACCATCGCCATGAACAGTGGAATCAGTGGTGCGGTACAAAACAAAATTAATGCAGCGCTCCAGTTTAACGGGGCCAGTACTAACAGGATCATGAGAGGAATGAGTGCCGCCAGAGACATTTGTGGCAGGTAACGGGCATAATAATCATGCATGTTATCAATCTGTTCCTGTAATAGCGTTGTCCAGCTACCCACCGGGCGGGTTTTAATCCCCACCGGACCAAGAGATTCCAGGCGTTCAATGATTTGCCGTCGGATAGCTTCACATATGGCGGTTCCGGCCCGGAAACCAAACAGCTCCCTGAAATAATGCAACAGCGCCCGCAAGATAAAGCATCCTGCCAGGGCAGAGATACGAAGTAGCAATGGGGTATCAGCCGCTGTCCGGACAATGATGGACTCCAGCAAGCTGGCCAGCAGAGCGGCCTGGACAATAATCAAAATGGCACTGAATATTCCGGTGATCACAGAAAGGCGTAACCAACGCTGGCCAAAATGACGTTGCTGTTTCAGCCATCGTATCAAAAACTGTTGTCTGGATTTATTCATAAGGTTTGCTGTGAGCCTGGCAAGCGGAGGAAATGATTAATATCCCTTAATTTAATGCAGGAACTTTAGCATGACGGACAATAAAAAGGCGACAGATTCACTGTCGCCTTGTTTCACATCAAATTCTCAGCAAAAATTTACCACTCAGTACCTGCTAAACCATCCAGATACCGTTCAGCATCCAGTGCGGCCATACAGCCAGTGCCGGCAGAGGTAATCGCCTGACGATAAGTGTGGTCCATTACATCACCGGCAGCAAAAACCCCCGGGATGCTGGTCTGGGTTGCATTACCCTGCAGACCGGACTGAACAACAATATAGCCATTATTCAGTTCCAGTTGATCGGCAAAGATGGCAGTGTTTGGGCTATGTCCAATAGCTATAAATACCCCGGCGACATCAATCTGCTCAGGTTCTGACTGCCCGTCAGTAGATTGCAGGCGAGCACCCGTGACTCCCATGTCATCACCGGTGACAGCTTCCAGAGTCCGGTTGGTATGCAGAACGATGTTGCCGCTGGCGACTTTATCCATCAAACGGTTGATCAGGATTTTTTCGGCACGGAAACTGTCCCGACGGTGAATAAGGTGAACTTCAGAAGCAATGTTCGACAGATATAAAGCTTCTTCTACCGCAGTATTCCCGCCTCCAACGACCGCGACTTTTTGCTGACGGTAGAAAAAGCCGTCGCAGGTTGCACAGGCTGAAACACCTTTGCCTTTAAATTCTTCTTCCGAAGGCAGACCTATGTAGCGGGCGGAGGCACCGGTAGCAATAATTAACGCATCGGCAGTGTATTCACCGCTGTCACCTGTCAGACGGAAAGGGCGGTTTTTAAGATCCACAGTGTGGATATGATCAAACACGATTTCAGTATCAAATTTTACCGCATGTTCGTGCATCCGCTCCATCAACCCGGGACCGGTCAGATGCTCAGGATCACCCGGCCAGTTTTCGACTTCAGTGGTCGTCGTCAACTGTCCGCCTTTCTCAACTCCGGTAATCAGCACGGGCTTCAGGTTAGCCCGCGCAGCATACACGGCTGCGGTGTAACCTGCAGGCCCTGAACCCAGGATGAGTAATTTACTGTGTTTGGCCATGCTTTTTTCCTCAATAGAGAGTCTGCTGAAACATAATCTGCTGATTGTAGGCAAAGTGACGGGGGAAAAAAAGAGTTCCGGGCTCGGGATTACTTATTATTGTGAATGATAAAAGTAATCAGCCAGTGGCAGCACAGGTTTTATGTCCCAATGTCATGGGCTGGGAGGAAGAAAATGACTAAAAATAGCTTCCAAAAACCATTATTAAGAGACTGATACGGAATGATGTACTGAAATTAGATGTTTTACTTTGACAATCGCCTGTTGTTTTGCGAAAACATGGGGGTAAGCAAATAAACTTCAGTAAAACTGGGCCTGCATGAGCGCAGGGTCTGGTGACTGAATTATGAAACCTGAGCTGATTTTGGCAGCTTTCAGCGTGGACAGACAATGAAAGCTATTGAAAGCATCAATATACAGGTATTGCTTAAACATCACTCAGGTCCCGGATCAGTGACAGATTAAGGGGCAAGTAGTCTTAGGGAAGGAAAAAGAGAGACAATAATAATGACAGACAATAAGAAGCGTCCAGGCAAAGATCTTGATCGTATTGACAGGAATATTTTGAATGAGCTACAGAAAGATGGCCGGATTTCAAATGTTGAGCTTTCAAAACGTGTCGGATTATCACCCACACCTTGCCTTGAGCGGGTTCGGCGTCTTGAGCGTCAAGGATTCATCCTTGGTTACACAGCATTACTCAATCCACACTACCTGGATGCCTCATTACTGGTTTTCGTTGAGATAACTCTGAATCGCGGTGCTCCGGATGTGTTTGAACAATTCAACGCCGCCGTGCAAAAACTTGAGGAAACTCAGGAATGTCACCTGGTTTCCGGTGATTTTGACTATTTGTTGAAAACCCGTGTGCCAGACATGTCAGCTTACCGCAAATTGCTCGGTGAAACCTTGCTGCGTCTGCCCGGCGTTAATGACACCCGGACTTATGTGGTGATGGAAGAAGTGAAACAAAGTAACCGCCTGGTGATTAAAACGCGTTAAATCAGACAGGTGCAAAATCTTTAGCAATTAGGTACACTCCTGTAAATTCATACAGGGACAGTGCTAATACTGGTGCTGTTCCTCTCTTAAGTTGACAGGCACCTGGAGAGTTCTCTTGAGCCAGGAATACACAGAAGACAAAGAAGTAACTTTAACTCCGCTCAGTAGCGGGCGGCGGCTGCTGGAAGCGTTGCTGATTCTGGTGGCGCTTTTTGCTGTTTATCTTATGGTTT
Organism: Tatumella sp. UBA2305; assembly: GCF_002345795.1. Lineage (NCBI taxonomy): Bacteria > Pseudomonadati > Pseudomonadota > Gammaproteobacteria > Enterobacterales > Erwiniaceae > Tatumella > Tatumella sp. UBA2305. The sequence continues at coordinate 94,322 of NZ_DDVT01000011.1, read as the reverse complement.
CCCTGGTCAGTTTTAATCCTTCTGACCCCAGCTGGTCTCAGACTGCCTGGCATGAACCTATCCACAACCTGGGTGGCAGCCCTGGTGCATGGCTGGCAGATACCCTGTTATTTATTTTCGGGGTGATGTCCTATGCTATTCCGGTGGTCATCATCGGGCTTTGCTGGATAACTTTCCGCCACCGTCATAACGACGATTATGTTGATTATTTTGCGATTGGCTTGCGGCTGATTGGTGTTCTGGCATTGGTGGTGACCACCTGCGGACTGGCAGCCATTAATGCTGACGATATCTGGTATTTTGCTTCCGGCGGTGTGATTGGCAGCCTGGTGAGCAGCGCCATGACACCCTATTTTAACCAGACGACAGGGACACTGGTGTTACTCTGTGTCTGGGCTGCCGGCATTACCCTCTATACTGGCTGGTCATGGCTGACGATTGCCGAGAAAATCGGTGGGGTAGTGATGTCGGTTCTCACCTTTGCCAGTAATCGTTCACGGGATGATAATCGCTGGGACGATGAGGATGAGGAAGAAGAATTCGAACCTGCGCCGGTCGCCAAAAAAAATAGAGCCCCGGCTTCAGCTGAGCTTGCTGCAGACAGCGAATCACATGATGCGTTAACCAATGCATCTCCGACAATAAATCCAGAGATGATGTCGCCGGATAAATCACCGGAAGCACCTCATTATGAATCTGACGATGAGGATAACGACCCTCTGTTCAGCGCCCGGCACTATCCACAAGACGATAATGATCCGTTGTTTAGCCGGAGACCCAGTCAGACAACGGATGATGCGAATGATCCCCTGTTCAGTCCTTCACAGTGGTCACAACCGGCAGAACCTGGCCGTTCCCCCGGAGCTGAAGTTCAGCCGGGTGCTTCCCATGCCCCGGTAAGTTCTCCGGCACCAGTGGCACCCCCGGCACCCCCGGTGAGCCAGGTACCAGATAATACAGTTGCCCGTCAGGCTTATACCGCACCCGCTGAGGATCGAACAGCCCGGGGAATTGAACCACCACGCTACCGTTTTGAAGTGCCTGAACAGGCTGTACCTGTTACACAGTCGCAGCCCTCAGTACAACAAAGCACACCTGCACAGCAATACGTGCCTTCTCCTGCACCGGCTTCCCCGGCTCCGGCAGCGCCGAACATTCCGGCTGCACCCGTGGCAGCAGCCGTTGCAGCGACCACACCCGTTGCAAAACCGGCCGGACAGTCGCCGTTTGCTGTTGCGGCCAGTATGGGAAAACTCTCTTCCCATAGTCCGGTATTTGATGCTCCGCGGGACAGTAGTAATCCCCAGGTGAAAAAAGGCATCGGTGGCCCGGAACTGCCCCGGCCCAATCCGGTTCGGTTACCTACCCGCAGGGAAATGGCGTCTTACGGCATCAAATTACCTTCTCAGCGTATGGCTGAAGAAAAGGCCCGCGAGGAACTACATAACGAAACCGGCGACGCATTCAGCGCGACTTACAGCGATGAAGAGCAGGCTGATATCGAACAGGCGGAGTTACGCCAGGCATTTGCAGCGCAGCAGACTCAGCGTTATGGTTTTTCCGAAAGCGAAGAATCTCACGATGATGAAGATGCGCTACAACAAGCCGCACTGGCCCGGCAGTTTGCTGAGCAACAGCAACAACGCTATCAGCCAGAACCCCGGCACCAAAAGACGACTCCGACCGCGGCCGAAACTTTTTCGGCATTTGACTTTTCACCCATGGAAGATTTAGTGGATGACGGTCCGGGTGAACCTCTGTTTACCATCGCTCCGGTTAACGAACATGACCCCCATGTTCAGCATCCCGAATATGATTCTCCGTCTGCAAGCTCAGCAGAGCCGTTTAATCAGTCACAGATAGCGCATCCGGACAGTCAGGGTAATCATACGTCACCGGCAGTGGCTCAGGCTGAACAACAAAGTCTGTTTCATCCGTTCCTGGTGCGGCATGAACAACCTTTGCAGAAGCCATCAACACCGTTACCTACGTTGGATTTGCTGACACCACCGCCTTCTGAAGAAGAGCCGGTAGATATGTTTGCCCTTGAACAAACCGGTAAACTGGTTGAGGCAAGACTCAGTGATTTCCGTGTTAAAGCGGAAGTTGTCGGGATTTCTCCGGGGCCGGTGATCACCCGGTTTGAACTGGATTTAGCGCCCGGGGTAAAAGCTGCCCGAATTTCTAACCTTTCCCGCGACCTCGCCCGCTCTTTATCGGCGGTGGCTGTGCGTATCGTTGAAGTCATCCCGGGCAAACCTTATGTAGGCCTTGAACTTCCTAACAAGCATCGTCAGACCGTTTATCTGCGTGAAGTGCTGGATTGTGCAAAGTTTCGCGATAATCCATCACCACTGGCGGTGGTGCTGGGTAAAGATATTGCCGGGCAACCGGTGGTAGCGGACCTCGCCAAAATGCCACACCTGTTAGTTGCGGGTACTACCGGTTCAGGTAAATCGGTCGGAGTTAATGCCATGATCATCAGTATGTTGTACAAAGCAACACCTGATGAAGTTCGGTTTATTATGATTGACCCTAAAATGCTTGAGCTGTCAGTCTATGAGGGTATTCCGCATCTGTTAACCGAAGTTGTTACCGACATGAAAGATGCAGCTAATGCATTGCGCTGGAGTGTCGGGGAGATGGAACGTCGTTATAAACTGATGTCAGCCTTAGGGGTTCGTAATCTGGCGGGTTACAACGAGAAAGTCGAACAGGCTGAAGCTATGGGTCGACCGATTCCTGATCCGTTCTGGAAGCCTGGTGACAGTATGGACACCACGCCGCCGGTACTGGAAAAGTTGCCTTATATTGTTGTGCTGGTAGATGAGTTTGCTGATCTGATGATGGCTGTTGGTAAAAAGGTAGAAGAACTGATTGCCCGTCTGGCTCAGAAAGCCCGTGCAGCAGGTATTCACCTTGTGCTGGCAACTCAGCGTCCATCGGTAGATGTGATTACGGGGCTGATTAAAGCGAATATTCCAACCCGTATTGCTTTCACTGTTTCCAGCAAAATTGATTCACGGACAATTCTGGATCAGGCTGGAGCAGAATCTCTGCTGGGAATGGGGGATATGCTGTATATGCCACCTAACTCTTCAATGCCAGTGCGTGTCCATGGTGCATTTGTCCGTGATCAGGAAGTACATGCTGTTGTTCAGGACTGGAAAGCACGTGGCAGGCCACAGTACATTGATAGTATTACTGCCGGTGATGACAGCGAAAGTGGTAACGGAGCTGCTGACAGTAGTGGTGAAGAGCTTGATCCATTGTTTGACCAGGCTGTGGCATTTGTGGTTGATAAACGCAGAGCATCGATTTCCGGGGTTCAGCGTCAGTTCCGTATTGGCTACAACCGCGCGGCAAGGATTATCGAACAAATGGAGGCCCAGGGAATTGTTTCTGAACCTGGCCATAATGGTAACCGTGAAGTTTTGTCACCTCCACCGCATGAAATGTAATTCACTGACATTTCAAGACTGAGATTTAATGGGCCGGAACTTTCCGGCCCATTGCTTATCTGATGCATCACCCCCATAGTAAAGGATAGTTTTCGGTTTTATCTCCTGTCGGAATCGGGTGACAGTGGCCAGGATAGTGATTGCCAGGTTGGTACAAATTAATAAGGAATGGTCTGAGATGAGAAAATATCTAATCGCTACAGGTGTATTGGGCTTAATGATGTCTGCCAGCGTGATGGCTGATGCCACGGCCGGATTGCAGGCACGGCTCAACAAAGTCAGCAGTTTTCATGCAGCATTTAGTCAGAAAGTCACCGATGGTTCAGGTAATAATGTACAGGATGGCCAGGGCGAATTATGGGTTAAACGTCCCAGTTTATTTAACTGGCACATGACGGCACCTGATGAGAGTACTATTGTCTCTGATGGTAAAACTTTATGGTTTTACAACCCGTTTGTTCAGCAGGTCACCGCCAGTTGGTTAAAAAATGCAACCAGCAATACACCCTTTATGCTGATTGCACGTAACCAGTCCTCTGACTGGAAGAACTATAATGTGAGTCAGCAGGGCGATACTTTTGAACTCACGCCTAAGAGTAATGGCGGGAATCTGAAACAATTTACTATCAATGTGACGCCTGATGGCACCATCCGCCAGTTTAGCGCAGTTGAACAAGATGGCCAGCGGACCAGCTATCAGTTAACTTCACAACAAAACGGGGCAATCAGCCCGGACAAGTTTAAATTTACCCCGCCAAAAGGCGTTACCCTGGACGATCAACGTCAGTGAGGTAACTGTGAATACACTTTCTCTGGATTTCTCTGCTAATGAATTTCAGCCACTGGCCGCGCGAATGCGGCCTGTGACACTGGCAGAATATGGTGGTCAGCAACATTTACTGGCAGCAGGTAAACCTTTGCCACGGGCTATCGAGGCCGGACATCTGCATTCGATGATTCTGTGGGGACCTCCGGGAACAGGAAAAACTACGCTGGCAGAAATTATTGCCCGATATGCCGACGCCAGCGTGGAGCGGATTTCGGCGGTAACTTCGGGGGTTAAAGAGATCCGCGAAGCCATAGAGAGAGCCAGGCAAAGCCGGCAGGCAGGGCGCCGGACAATTTTATTTGTCGATGAAGTGCACCGTTTTAATAAGAGCCAGCAGGATGCATTTCTGCCTCATATTGAAGACGGAACTATCACTTTCATCGGTGCAACGACCGAAAATCCCTCTTTTGAACTGAATTCAGCGCTACTTTCCCGTGCGCGGGTCTATTTACTGAAATCACTGACTCCGGACGATATCGAAAAAATTATCAGCCAGGCAATGGCTGATAAAGATCGTGGCCTGGGGGGCCAGAATATAGTTTTGCCCGATGAGACCCGGAGAATGATAGCCGAATTAGTCAATGGCGATGCACGCAGGGCTCTGAATACTGTTGAAATGATGGCTGATATGGCGGAGGCAGATGCGCAGGGCCAACGGCGTTTAACCCCAGCCCTGTTAACCGAGGTGGTCGGAGAACGTGCGGCCAGATTTGATAACAAAGGCGATCGTTTTTATGATCTGATTTCGGCCCTGCACAAATCAGTACGCGGATCGGCGCCTGATGCTGCACTGTACTGGTATGCCAGAATCATTACCGCCGGTGGTGATCCTCTGTATGTTGCCAGACGCCTTTTGGCTATCGCTTCCGAGGATGTAGGCAATGCCGATCCCCGTGGGATGCAGGTTGCCCTGGCGGCATGGGATTGTTTTACCCGGGTAGGTCCTGCTGAAGGTGAGAGGGCGATTGCTCAGGCAATTGTATATCTGGCATGCGCACCAAAAAGTAACGCGGTGTATGCTGCATTTAATGCAGCTATGCGCGCAGCCAGAGAATTTCCTGACTATGACGTTCCGGAACATTTGCGCAATGCCCCGACTAAATTAATGAAAGAAATGGGTCTGGGTAAAGAGTACCGCTACGCGCACAATGAACCCAATGCTTATGCAGCTGGTGAGAATTACTTTCCGCCTGAAATGGCAGATTCGCACTTTTATTCACCAGTTGAACGGGGTCTGGAAACTAAAATTGCAGAAAAGCTGGCATGGCTGGCTGAACAGGATCAAAATAGCCCGACAAAACGCTACCGCTGATAAAAACATTACGGTAAGGTGAGTCGTAAAATTTCGTATTGTGGTTTTTCCCGACGAAAATTCAATTCATTAACTCATACACAGGATAAGCATGCTCGATCCCAATCTGCTGCGTAATGAGCCAGACGCAGTTGCAGAAAAACTGGCACGCCGGGGATTTACTCTGGATGTTGAAATGCTGCGTTCTCTGGAAGAACGTCGTAAAGTGTTGCAGGTAGAAACTGAAAACCTTCAGGCTGAACGCAATTCACGATCCAAATCCATCGGTCAGGCCAAAGCGCGTGGGGAAGATATCGAGCCATTGCGTAAGGAAGTGAATGATCTGGGTGAACGTCTGGATGCAGCAAAAGCTGAACTGGATGTATTGCAGGCCGAAATCCGCGACTTCTCACTGGCCCTGCCTAATTTACCTGCAGACGATGTTCCTTTGGGGAAAGATGACAGTGATAACCTTGAAGTCAGCCGATGGGGTGAGCCAACAGTCTTCAGTTTTGAAGTGCGCGACCATGTCGATCTTGGCGAAATGGCAGGTGGGATGGATTTCGCTTCTGCGGTTAAACTGACAGGTTCAAGGTTTGTCGTTATGCAAGGGCAGATTGCTCGTATGCATCGCGCTCTGAGCCAGTTTATGCTTGATTTACATACCAGCCAGCATGGGTATACAGAAATGTATGTGCCTTATCTGGTTAATCACGATTCACTGTTTGGAACAGGGCAGTTACCAAAATTTGGTAATGACCTGTTCCATACCCGTCCTCTGGAAGAAGAAGCGGACAGCAGTAATTATGCTCTGATTCCCACGGCGGAAGTCCCGCTGACGAATCTGGTGCGTGACGAAATTATTGATGAAGATACATTACCCATCAAAATGACCGCACATACACCTTGTTTCCGTGCTGAGGCTGGTTCTTACGGACGTGACACCCGTGGCCTGATTCGTATGCACCAGTTTGATAAAGTCGAAATGGTACAGGTGGTTGCTCCTGAAGATTCCATGCAGGCGCTTGAAGAACTGACCGGGCATGCCGAAAAAGTGCTTCAGTTGCTGAACTTACCATATCGTAAGATGCTGTTATGCACCGGTGATATGGGATTTGGGGCCAGTAAGACCTATGATCTCGAGGTCTGGCTCCCGGCTCAGAACACTTATCGTGAAATTTCATCCTGTTCAAATACTATGGATTTTCAGGCTCGTCGTATGCAGGCCCGTTGCCGTAGTAAATCGGATAAAAAGACCCGTTTGTTGCATACACTGAATGGCTCGGGTCTGGCCGTGGGACGTACCCTGGTTGCAGTACTGGAAAATTACCAGCAGGCTGACGGACGTATTCGGGTTCCTGATGTCCTGCGCCCGTATATGAATAATATTGAGTTCATCGGTTAATCAGAAAGATTCTGAAAGACAAAATGCCGGCAATTTGCTGGCATTTTTTTGTGCCCGATAAAGCCAGTAATCTGCAGCAGGAAACCGGCCATCAGTAAGTCAGAAGCCTTGACTGCGAACCCCGGGATTAAATTGACAGTATTTCTTTACCCCGGGCTGACATCATGCTTTCCTGAACCAGTAATGATACAGCAATAAAATATATAGCTGCCTGATTAAACCGGTCTGAAATAAATATTTAAGCTGTATTTAGTAGTGATTTATGTGGCCAAAAAATAGCCATGAGGAATTAGCGAATTATCAGCTGAAATATCCATCCAGATGGCTAATTATGATTATAATAATCCGTGGATGTTTTAGTTACCATTTATATGTATATTTTATGATCTATAAGTGGTAATTTAATCACATTAACAAAACATTTGCATTACAATGTGGTTTGTTTTTTAATCTCGCGTGTAGGTGTCAATGCAAATCCTCATTAAATTAGTAATTTATTTAACCTTATTTCAGTGAAATACTCTGATTATTTCTTAAGTAAAAAAAGGGGTTGCCCTATCAATTCCTAAATATCTCTAAAAATATTATATCGTTTTTATTGGCGTGTTTTATTCGTTTTGTACTGAATATCAGTTATTGTGTAGTTTTTTATGCTTATTTTTTTATTTTTTTTGGTGTATAGCTTCGCCGCTTTATCGATTGAAAGTTATACATAAGTACAAATATTGGTTTTTTACTTTTGGCAGGTATAATGCTGCCGCATTGCGAATCATCCGGATTTCCATTATTTTTGAAAGAATAAAGAAGTCACAGATAAGATTCATAACGCATTATAAATTCAGAAATTATAACAAAGAGAAATGTATGTTTAAAAAATCACTATTATTGATTTCTTTAGGTTCATCTTTAGGTTTTAGCGCAGTAAGCAATGCTGATGAGAGTTCAACATATACTGCGCAGGCAACTGCCAATATGAATGTCTACCTGACCGTACTCAAGGCGTGCAGTATCTCTGCCAGCGAAATGAATTTTGGTAAGAAATACAGTAATGCCGGTGATTTGTCAGCAGAAGCAACAGCGAATGTTGTTTGTACTAAAAATACTCCATACAAATTATCCTCTGACAGTTCGCATGATTATGAAATGTCGGACACCAGTGGAAATAAAATTGCTTACAACCTGTATACAGACCAGGCGGCTACTACCGCACTCACCAGTGGTACCACACAAACCGGCACTGGACTGGAGCAGAATATAAAGATTTATGGTCAGGTAAGTGCGAATGCGCTGAAGGTTGCACCCGCAGGTGATTATACCGATACCGTATTACTGAAAATAGATTATTAATCTTCTTTACTGACGGGCCAGGCATATGATTCGCAAGTTACGTTATTATAGTATTTTTATTTTTACTATTTGTTTTACTTCCTGTTCATATGCTGCCAGTTTACAGGTCTTTCCGGTCAATATTAATTTCTCAGCCGGAGAGAATGTAAAAGCTATTTACGTCAATAATACCGGATCTGACCCGATAAGTGCTCAGGTTCGGGTGTTCAGGTGGACTCAGCAAAACAAGGATGATGTGTTAACTGAAACACAAGACTTAGTCGTGAGTCCGCCAATGACAGCAATCCCCCCAGGTAAGCAACAGTTACTCAGGGTTATCCTTCCTGCACCTGCCGGACCGAATGAACAGTCTTATAAACTGGTTGTCGATGAATTGCCAGGAACGATGGATAAACAAGGAGAGCATGCTGTCAGGTTTTTATTACGCTATACACTGCCGGTGTTTATTAACACACCTAAGACTGCTATCGACATGAAAGATTTTACTTTTCATCTGGACAGCCATTCGGTGCCGACACGCCTTTGGATAGAAAATAACGGTCCGCAGCATTTGAAACTGAGCAATGTCATCTTATCTTCAGGGCAACATCAGGTCACTATCAGCAGAGGTTTGATGGGATATGTTTTAGCGCATAGCACCCGTTCATGGTCATTACCAAAAGGGAACTATTCCGGCTCAACTCTTACTTTTACTGTAAATGATGATGCAACAACAAAAACAGTGCCGATTATCAGTCAATAAAACTTTTTTTTTATGCACCACGTTGCTTTTATCTACATCTGTTTTTGCCGCGTCGGATGAATTGTTATATTTGACCGTTACTGTCAATGGCACACCCATCAGTGGTCTGTTTCAGATAAGAAAAAAAGACCAGCATTTCTTTATTTCAGCCAACGATGCTAAGAAACTAAATATCAATACGCAGAGATTGAGTTCTGCAGGAAATAATATTGATTTTAGTAGTCACCCAGGCCTGCTCATTAAATACGATGCATTACAGCAGGTACTTAATATTCAGGCGGATAAACAATGGCTTGGCGGAAATCAACAACTTAACAGCATGAGACATGCCGGGCTTATCAGCAACGGGCAATTATCAACGCCGGTAAAAGGTATTGCGCTTAATTATGATCTCTATTCCAGTCAGGATGTCTCCGGTCAGACGCTGACCGCCTATACCCAATTGCGTTCTTTTGGCATCGGGCCGGGAAATTTCAGCAGCTCGTTTAACAGCCGCTTCGAACACCTGAAGGGAGAATCCGACAACGGTACTCAGCGGTTAATGACATCCTGGAGTTATGATAATCCTGATAAGTTATTAAGTCTGACCCTCGGTGATAGTTACACGGGGTCACAATCATGGACCAACAGTGTGCGTTTTGCTGGAATCAGTTTGTCCCATGATTACACCTTGCAGCCGAACTTTAACACCTCATCTCAGGATGTGCTATCTGACACTACGGCGTTACCGTCGACGGTGGATCTATATGTGCAGGGCATTAAGCAATCCTCACAACGTGTAAATCCGGGCCAGTTCACCTTAAACACCACGCCATTTTTTACCGGCAGCAGTACGGCTCAGGTAGTTATCACCGATATCAATGGACAGCAAAGGGTCGTCAACCTGAATCTGTATGGTTCAAATTTGCTCCTGACACGCGGACTGAATACCTGGAGTGTTAATGCCGGCTGGATTCGCGAAAATTATACTTATCGATCATTCAGTTATGACCCGGACTTAATGCTGGCGGGGAACTGGCGTTACGGACTAACTGATGATCTTACACTTGAAGGACACACAGAACAGGGGCAGCCTCTGCAAAACGGCGGTTTAGGATTTAATTATCTGTTATCGCCGTCGCTGGGGATAGTACACAGTGATTTTTCTGTCAGCCGTCACGATGTAAATACCGGCAAGCAGTGGGGCATTGGCTGGCAATGGTCAAACCAGCGTTTCAGTGCTTCTGCGACAGAAACCCGACGTGATAGTCAGTTTCGTGATATGTCGGTATTTACTGAAGGGACATTATCAACCCGTTCTGACAATGCGTTTGTCAGTTGGTCATTCGATCATATTGGTACGCTGGGAATGAGCTGGATTAATAGGCAATATCCAAAGCTACATCAGCAATATGCCGGCCTGTCATGGTTTAAAACATTTGGCCATCGTATAAATATTGCTACCAGTATGACGCAGTCATTAGAAAATACCCGTGATAAAACCCTGTACATCAACGTGACCCTGCCATTATCCGAAAGTGGATATATGTCAGTTCAACGTTCGCAGGAAAATGAGTCAACGAATAATCAACTGACCTTGTCGCGGGTGCTTGATTCAAATAAACCCGGCTGGGGCGGAGATCTTTCTGTACAGAATGGCGATAGCTCTGATATTCACGCCGACTACCGTCAACGCACCCGTTGGAGTGACTGGGAACTGGGGTATAACCGTTATAACCATCAGGATAATTACTACACGTCACTCTCCGGAGCGGTTGGAATCTTTATGGGGCATGCATATGCAACCCGTGAGCTTGGCGATTCGTTTGCCATTGTTGATACTGCTGGCGTTCCGGATATTCCCGTATATCTGCAACACCGACTGGCCGGAAAAACCGATAAGAATGGTACGATGTTTTTGAATGATCTCGATCCATACTTCAAAAACGATATTACCATTGGTGTACTGAACCTACCGGAAGATTTCCGCGCGTTATATACCGAACAGGAAGTCATTCCGAAGAGTGGTGGCGGGGCTGTTGCCGCATTTTCTATTTACCGGACTCATGCGTTGTTGATTACAGGTAAACAACAAGATGGAGCTGCATTGCCTTTTGCCGCGGAAGTCGGTGTTTCTGATAAACAAGGCCATCTGCCAGCCACAGGTACAACGCATACGATTGTTGGCTATGAGGGCAATATATACCTGGAAGACCCTCCTGCCAGTGGAGAGGTGATAGTCCATCGTACCGACGGTGATTGTCGGATCAAATTACCCGCACACTTGCCTGCAGCAAAAAGTGTGGTGCAAATGGAGGCTATATGCCAGTGATCAGAATTTTATTATTAATCATAGTAACAGGCCTCGGATTGGGTTTTTCTGCCAGTGCTTCTGCGGATTCAAACTGCTGGAACGGAGGTGGTACCACATTCAGCTTCGGGACAGTGACTGCAGGTCAGGCAGCCTCTACCTCAGGACAAATACCGTTCACCTGTAGTAATTATAATTCGGTACCTGAATATGTCCGCGCCTGTTTGTACCTGCAGGATACGGCACCATTGGCGATGAATCCTAATGGTGTCAGTGGTTACCCGCTGTATTTTAATCTCTACCCGGGAGGTGATTCTGGCGTTGCTCTTGGCGCCAATAGCGCTGTCTTCGCACAGCAGGATTTTCTGCTAGCGGCGGGGCAAACAACGGAACAGGATTTTACTTTAATTGGCCGCATTGTTGCCGGACAAAGTAAACTGGCCGCTCTGGATTATTACAATTATAGCATATGGTCAGTCATTAAATATGTCTATGCCACAAGCAGTAACCAGTTACCTTCCTGTGCTGCCATGCCGGCAACTAATACCAGGACAGTGCAACTGTCGGCAAATTCAGTAGTTAAAAATGGCTGTATGATTAATGATGTTAGCGATCTGAATTTTGGTCAGCAAAGCCCGGCTACGTCCTCATCTTTATCAGGTACGTCGACTTCAACGGTGACAGTGACGTGTCCGGTAAATACAGCGTTCTCCATCGGGTTAGGGAATGGTTTGCACAGCCAGCAATCAACACGTTATCTGTGTAATACCGAAGATAATCAGTGTGTGTCTTACCAGCTTTATCAGGATGCCGCCCACAGCAAAGTCTGGAATGATACCAATACCCAGACAGTGCTGTCAGCCACCGGCGCAAGCCAGAGCCTGAGTGTTTATGGTGTGGTGCCAACACAACGCTGGCCTACCCCCGGTCACTACAGTGATATTGTGACTGTAACGCTTAATTATTGAACCCTCGCCCATGGACTGACCCTCTAAAGTTGCACAGCCGTTAATACCGCTGGCTGTGCAATCCTTCTTTGTTCTGTTTTTATCCTCTTGTAAATTTGTCTAATCATTTTTTGGTCATATGGTTATCATAATTTTCTATTATTATGATTTTAATCATTAAAATTCATCTTTTTGTTTGAAAATAATTAGTGGCTCTTGTATATCTAATTCAAAAGGCAGCACAGATTGCTTAAGGCATTTATATTTAATTTACGAAAACAGGGCGGAAAGCATAAGCCTGATGCAGTCATTGCAGGGGGAAGAGGATATGCGGAATCCGGGCAGATATACGTTAGCTATAGTTTTATCGGTATTTTTATCAGTTGCTTGTTCAGGTATAGCGTTTCCTTCGTCTGCAGCGATAATTGAGGCTGCAGTCAACGTGCATTTACAGGTTGTTAATCGCTGTGCGATGTCACTGGTCACTTCAGCGAACAATGCACGGATAAATGTGCATTGTAACCGGCCGGTGGCCTACCACATTCGTGTCAACCAAGAACCGGTACAAGTCGCTCAGCAACAACAATTCCGCAGGGTTGTGATCAGTTACTGAAACAGCAAGGGAATGAGCGACCGTTCATTCTCTTGGTGAATATTATTCGGTACATAAAACAATCAAAAAACGACAGGGGTTGGGAATTTTACTTATCATCACAGGTGTGCCACACCATAAAGATCCCACTATTGTTTCCCTTATTATTGCCTTAGAACTTTCCTGCGATAGCAAAAAATGCTCTGTTGATTTTTGTCAATTGACTTTAAAATTGCTGGTGCCATTATTCGCCACAATTATTATTGTTCTGTGGTTATGGCTATGTCTGCATGGTCCCGTCCTGTCTTGCTTTTGCTTTCCGGCTTACTATTATTAACTATCGCCGTAGCGGTTTTAAACACACTGGTGCCGCTATGGTTGTCTCATGATCAATTCGCTACCTGGCAGGTGGGTGTAGTGAGTTCTGCCTATTTCACCGGCAACTTGTTGGGAACGGTGATAGCCGGAAGAGTTATCCGGAAACTGGGCTTTAATCGCAGCTATTATATTGCCACTATCGTGTTTGCCATAGCGACCTGTGCTCTGTTAGCTACCGGAGGTTTTACCGGATGGACACTATGGCGTTTTCTGGCGGGCATTGGATGTGCTCTGATTTGGGTAGTGGTGGAAAGTGCCTTACTTTGTTCAGGTACACTGAGTAACCGTGGCCGGCTACTCGCTGCTTATATGATCGTTTATTATGGCGCTACGGTGCTCGGGCAATTGCTGGTAAGTTTTTTCCCGGACGATGTCGGTTATATAATTCCAATGCTGGTCATGTTTATCATCGTGGCAATATTACCGTTATTCTTTGCCCGCATCAGTACTCCACAAATTGCGGAAGAAAACGGCACTCCAAAAATTCGCACTATGTTTACCCGAAGATCATCGCGTCTTGGTATTAATGGCTGTATTTTGTCTGGTATCGTGCTGGGATCATTGTATGGCCTGTTGCCGTTGTACTTGTCCCACCGAGGGATGAGTGACGCGAATGTCGGCTACTGGATGGCGTTGCTGGTCAGTGCTGCGATACTCGGCCAGTGGCCGGTAGGAAGGCTGGCGGACCGTTTTGGACGACTGACAGTGTTACGGGTCCAGGTTTTTATGGTTATCCTTGGTGCTGTTGCCATGTTATCTCAGCTGGCTATGGTTCCCGCGCTGTTTATTCTGGGATGCTCATGTTTTACCCTCTATCCGGTGGCAATGTCATGGGCATGTGAGCGGGTGGAGCACCATGAGTTGATTGCAATGAATCAGACATTATTGCTGAGTTATACCGTGGGCAGCCTGATTGGCCCGGGCATGATTTCACTGTTGATGGAACATTATTCAGACAATGTTTTGTTTACCATGATTGCCGCGGTTTCATTTGTTTATTTACTGATGTTGTTGCGCAAAGCTAATCATCAGACAACTCCTGTGGCCCATGCCTGATATCAGGAAATGAGTTTAGTAATGATAAAAGGGCCTGAGGGCCCTTTTTCTTTCCGGAAATCAACCTAGTAGATGACTTTATGCCCGTAACCGGCAAGAATGGTTTTGATCCGCTCCATCGTTTCCCTGGAAGGGGGTTTTACTCCTTCCAGTTGGTACTCTTCTCCCATAGTGGTCCATTTATGTTTACCAAGCTCATGGTAAGGAAGTAACTCTATTTTCTCGATGTTTTCCATTGGCGCAGTGAACTGTCCCAGAAGATGAGCTGATTCATCATCATCGCTATAACCAGGCACAACCACGTACCTTATCCAGGTCCGTTTACTAATTTTGTGTAAATGTTCCGCAAATTCCAGCATCCTGTGATTAGGCACGCCGGTGAGTTTCTGATGAACTTCATCGTTGATTTGCTTCAGGTCGAGCATGACCAGGTCTGTGACATCTAACAGTTCAGTTATCACCTGATCATAACGTCTGACAAAGCCGTTAGTGTCCAGACAAGTATCGATACCTGCTTGCTTACAAGCCCTGAACCAGTCACGAACAAATTCTGCCTGAAGAATCGCCTCTCCGCCGGATGCAGTAACCCCTCCGCCGGAGGCTGAAATATAGTGGCGGTAGGCCAACAAATCTTTCATCAGCTCCTCAACGGTGACATCTTTACCCCCATGGAGGTCCCATGTGTCCCGGTTATGGCAATACAGACAGCGCAGCAGACAGCCCTGAAAAAAGACAATAAAGCGAATTCCAGGACCGTCAACGGTGCCACAGGATTCAACGGAATGGATATGACCAGTGACTGACATGCGATGTTTCCTCCGGGGTAAGCTGCGGCAGAAACCGCAGGCCGGGATTGGCAGGTATCATTATGTTGCTGTTGACTAAGGACGTGGTCATTAAGACCAGAAAGGCTCCCGTCGGGAGCCTTTTACCTGAGCCGACAACCTTAGATTGATTGAGTAAAGGTACGGGTAATCACATCCTGCTGCTGTTCTTTGGTCAGGGAGTTGAATCTGACCGCATAACCTGAAACACGAATGGTCAACTGTGGATATTTTTCCGGGTTATCCATAGCTTCAAGCAGCATTTCGCGGTTCATGACATTAACATTCAGATGCTGTCCACCTTCTATGTTTGCTTCATGATGGAAATAACCATCCATCAGACCCGCCAGGTTGGCTTTACGTACATCGTCATCTTTGCCAAGTGCGTTAGGTACAATCGAGAAAGTATAGGAGATACCATCTTTTGCATAGGCAAAGGGCAGTTTCGCCACCGAGGTCAGAGAGGCAACAGCACCTTTTTGGTCACGGCCATGCATTGGGTTTGCGCCCGGACCAAACGGTGCTCCGGCACGGCGTCCATCCGGGGTATTGCCGGTTTTTTTACCGTAAACCACGTTAGAAGTAATAGTCAGTACTGACTGAGTAGGTACGGCATTACGATATGTTTTCAGTTTCTGAATTTTTTTCATAAACCGCTCAACCAGATCACAGGCTAGTTCATCAACACGTGAATCATTATTACCAAATTGTGGATATTCTCCTTCAATTTCGAAATCAATCGCCAGACCATTTTCGTCGCGGATTGGTTTAACTTTGGCATATTTAATGGCAGATAGTGAATCTGCTGCCACGGAGAGTCCGGCGATACCACATGCCATGGTCCGGTAAACATCACGGTCATGTAATGCCATCAGCGCCGCTTCATAACTGTATTTGTCATGCATATAGTGGATGACATTCAGTGCGGTGACATACTGAGTCGCCAGCCAGTCCATAAAGTGATCCATACGGGCCATCACTTTATCGAAGTCCAGGACTTCATCGGTCATTGGCGCTTCTTTAGGGCCTACCTGGATTTTAAGTTTCTCATCCATGCCACCATTAATGGCATACAGCATGGTTTTTGCCAGGTTAGCACGGGCACCGAAGAACTGCATCTGTTTGCCGACGACCATTGGGCTGACACAACAGGCAATTGCATAGTCATCACTGTTAAAGTCAGGGCGCATCAGATCATCATTTTCATACTGGATTGATGAAGTATCGATGGAGACTTTTGCCGCAAATTTTTTGAAGTTAAGGGGTAATTGTTCAGACCACAAAATGGTCATGTTGGGTTCCGGTGATGGACCCATGGTGTAAAGGGTGTTCAGGAATCGGAACGTACTTTTAGTGACCAGAGTCCGTCCATCAAGACCCATACCGGCCAGAGATTCAGTCGCCCAGATAGGGTCTCCTGAGAACAGCTCATCGTATTCCGGAGTCCGCAGGAAACGGACCATACGAAGTTTCATTACCAGATGGTCAATCAGTTCCTGGGCTTCGTCTTCACTGATTTTGCCGGTCTGCAAGTCACGTTCCATATAGATATCCAGGAAGGTGGATACCCGTCCGAAAGACATTGCCGCACCATTCTGTGATTTTACGGCTGCCAGATAACCGAAATAAGTCCATTGTACGGCTTCACGTGCATCAGTCGCCGGCATAGAAATATCACAACCATAGCGGCTGGCCATTTCTTTCATATCTTTAAGCGCCTGGTACTGATCGGCAATTTCTTCCCGCAGACGAATGGTTTCTTCCAGACCATTACCGTTTTCCAGGTCACTTTGCAGTGATCCGAACTGTGCCAGTTTGTCTTTCATTAAAGCATCAATACCGTATAGTGCGACACGGCGATAATCACCGATAATACGGCCACGACCATAGGCATCAGGTAATCCTGTCAGAATGCCTGATTTACGGCAACGCATGATATCCGGAGTATAGACATCAAATACCCCCTGATTATGTGTTTTACGGTATTCAGTAAAGATTTTTTTGAGCGACGGGTCCAGTTCACGGCCATATACCTGACAGGAACCTTCAACCATACGGATACCTCCGTAGGGGATAAGCGCACGTTTCAGCGGAGCATCGGTTTGCAGACCGACAATTTTTTCGAGAGATTTATTAATATATCCGGTATCATGTGAAGTAATTGTTGAAGCCAGGTCAGTATCAAAATCTACCGGGGCATGGGTCCGGTTTTCAATTTTGATGCCCTCCATCACTTTGTCCCACAGTACAGTTGTTGCTTCTGTTGCTGTACTCAGGAAGGCTTCATCCCCCTGGTAAGGAGTATAGTTTTTCTGAATGAAATCACGTACGTTAACGCTACTCTGCCATTCACCGGCAGTAAATCCCTGCCAGGCCTGGTTCATTTTTTCATTAAATTCAGTCATGATTTATCTGCCTTGTTAAGTTGAATTCAGCATACAACCGACAATATTTCGTCAGTCAGTACAAAATCTGTTCAGTGCAGTATCTATAAATTAATCTTCACTATTACCGTTCCGCAAGTAAATAATCCAGTAAGTCAGTCCCACTAACAAACCGCCACCGATAATATTGCCCAGAGTGACAGGAATCAGATTATTGGTAATAAACTGCCAGGGGGTCAGAGAACTAAACTGTTCTGCCGAAGCACCGCTTAGTTGCCAGAAATCGTGAGTGGCGAAGTATTTGATTACAATACCCATTGGGATCATGAACATGTTTGCGATACTGTGTTCAAATCCGCTCGAAACAAACATCGTCACCGGCAAAATCATCGCTAAAGTTTTGTCTGTCAGTGAGTGTCCGGAGTAACTCATCCATACCGCCAGACAGACCAGCAGATTGGCCAGGACCCCAAGGGCGACAGCTTCAGTAAATGTGTGATGCATTTTATGGTCTGCAGTCTGCAGTACATTCAGACCCCATGCTCCGTTGCCGGTCATATGTTCTCCCGAGAGCCAGATCAGACCGACAAAAAACAGTGCACCACATAAATTCCCCAGGTAGACAATTATCCAGTGGCGGGTGAGTTGCCCCCAGCTAATACGGCCGCTGGCTTTAGCCACCACAATCAAGACGGTGGATGTGAATAAATCAGCACCGCATATCACGACAAGAATCAGACCCAGTGAAAAGCAAAAACCCCCAATCAGTCTGGAAATACCAAACGGCAATGAGCCAGTGCCTGTAGTGGCAGTGATATAGAATGTGAAGGCGATTGAGATGAAAACACCGGCCGTTACGGCTAAAAAAAAGGTGGTGAGTGGCGATTTTGACGCTTTATACACCCCGGCATTTTCAGCAACTTTCGCCATAGCCGCGGGCATTAACAAATCAAAAGGATTGTCAGTTTTCACACCAGACCCTCAGGTTTTTCTCTGAATACAGAGTACCAAATGGCAATACTCCCTAAGTTGACCTGGATCAGTTTTAACTGTGTGCAATGGAGGTAATGAGGCGGATTTTTATGAGTTATTAAGGTAACAAATTGATATTTAAGGTTAAAATAATTTTTAATATCTGCTTTATTTTTTGATTGAGGATGCAGTAACCCGCAGGTTAATCATAACCATGGAAAGTGACATTTCAGTGAAAAGGTGCGGTGCCAGTCCGGTGAAATTTCAGACAAAAAAAACGCCGGAAATCCGGCGCCTTGCAATCATAATTTTCTCAACAACAGATTACTGCGCGCTCTGACTTGACCAGAACTGACGTTTCGCTGTCTGAAGTTTCTCGTAAGCTGCCAGCAGTGATTGATGGGCAGGGAAAGCCGTAAGTTCAAGGTCAACCTGGTGCAATCCGTAGAAGGGTTCCTCTCCACTGATGGCTGCAGAAGCTGCCTGAACAGCATCACTGCCATACATCCGGTTGAATGCATTCAGGTATTCCGCCGGAGTACGTTCTTCTTCCAGGGCTAACAACAGCAGGGTTTGCAGGCAACGATAATAATTTGCCCGTTCCGCACTGAATACTGAACTGTTAAACTCGATGGTCCATTCGGTCCAGATCAGTGCCTGCTCTGTATCTCCCCCCGCCAGGGCCAGCATGGCTTTCAGTTCACCCACCCGCAGCGTGGACCAGCCATTATCTTTCCCCGTAGCCAGCCCCAGCAACTCACGGACACGGGTAAAGTCATCCAGACCTTCATCGTCCATCTGAGAGATGAGGTCAAGATAATCCTGAGCCTCCCATTCGCTCCCCGGCAGACTGAGCAAAGTTTCGCGGAAACCAGCACCCATATTATTGTTAGCAAGTAACAGATCTTCTGCCGGATAAATATCAGACATTCCCGGAACAATAATCCGACAGGCATAAACACCCAGATGCTCATAGTCGGCGATATAAACTTCTTTATTTTCGGCACGGAAAATGTTCATCAGCGTCGAAAATTCCTCGTCTGTGGTTCCGGAAAACGACCAGTCTGCAAACGGATAGTCAGGAGTATCTTTAAACATATCCCATGAAATCAGGCCACTGGAGTCAATAAAATGGGTTTCCAGGTTAGTGTGTTCTGCCACTTCTTCGTCATCAAATGTTGGCGGAGTAAATACATCCAAATCTTTCAGGCTACGCCCTTGCAGTAACTCAGTGACGGTACGTTCCAGAGCAACGCCAAAATCAGGATGTGCACCAAAAGAAGCAAAACAGGTGCCGTTTGATGGGTTAAACAGCACCACACAGATGACCGGATACCGGCCGCCTAACGATGCATCATATGCAAGAATTGGAAACCCTTCGGCTTCCAGTTGGTTAATAGCTGCAACCACGCCGGGATAGCGCGCCATGACTGCATCAGGTATCGCTGGCAGGCTGATGGATTCGGCAATAATCCGGTTTTTAATATAACGTTCAAAAACTTCGGACAGACCCTGTACCCGTGCCTCACTGGCAGTATTCCCGGCAGACATCCCATTGGAAACATAAAGGTTGCCAATAATGTTCATCGGAATATAGACCTGCTGATCGTCAGACTGACGGGTAAATGGCAACGCGCAGATCCCGCGATCATCATTACCGGACTGCAGATCAATCAGCAGGCTGGCACCCAGTACATTCTCTGGGTCATAGAAACGGCGCAATTCAGGATCGAGCAATCCTTCCGGCAAATCATCATCTTCGGTCAACGGAAACCATTTTTCATTCGGATAATGGACAAAGTCTCCGGAAGAAATACGGTTACCCAGCCAGAAGTCTGCAAAGAAATAGTTAGTGGATAAACGTTCAAAATACTCCCCTAACGCAGAGGCCAGTGCGGCTTTTTTAGTGGCTCCTTTGCCGTTAGTGAAGCACAGGGGACAGTCACGATCACGGATATGTACCGACCAGACATTAGGTACCGGGTTCAGCCACGAGGCCTCTTCAATATTAAAGCCTAAGGCCTGAAGTTTAGTCTGAAACCGTGAAATCGAATCTTCTAAAGCGGCATCTTTGCCTGGAATAAATGTTTGCGTCATAGCGCCGCGTTCTCCCGGGGAGTGATAAACAGAGGATTTGCTGAGCATGATACGGATTTTCTCTGGTTACTGCTATCGGGCAGTGTGAAAATTACCGCAGACGTCCGGAGGATTCCTGAGGACAACTGACCGGGAACATCAGGGTTCTGAAGTATAAATAAACAGGAAGAGTCAGGGGATTAGCCACAGATGAATAAAAATGTCATTGCGGGGAGATTAGTTATTGCAGCTGTTTTCCTGCAGTGATAAAACCGATAGAGATCCTATAATCCTTTCGATGTAATCATGGTGAGTATAAATGACGCAGGTGTATAATTTTAGTTCTGGTCCGGCAATGTTGCCAACAGAAGTTCTTCGTCGTGCACAACAGGAACTGGTCAACTGGCAGGGACTGGGTACCTCTGTAATGGAGATAAGCCATCGTAGTAAAGAATTTATTCAGGTTGCCGAAACCGCTGAGCAGGATTTCCGCGATCTGTTAAAAATCCCGTCAAACTATAAAGTTCTGTTCTGTCATGGTGGAGGGCGTGGACAGTTCGCTGCGGTGCCAGGAAATTTGCTGGGCAACGCCAGTCACGCGGATTATGTTGATGGTGGTTACTGGGCGCACAGCGCCGTAAAAGAAGCTGAAAAATACTGCACACCGAATGTCATTGATATCAAGGTCAACGAAGAAGGTAAAACTGCCCTGTTGCCAATGAGTCAATGGCAGCTTAATGATAATGCTGCTTACGTCCATTATTGCCCGAATGAAACTATCGACGGCACAGCTATTGATGAACAACCCGATTTTGGTGACAAGATTGTGGTTGCCGACTTCTCTTCTACCATCCTGTCTCAGCCTATTGATGTCAGCCGCTACGGTGTTATTTATGCCGGAGCGCAAAAAAATATTGGTCCGGCAGGTCTGACCATGGTCATTGTCCGTGAAGATCTGTTGGGTAAAGCGCGGAAAGAACTGCCTTCAATTCTGGATTACACCGTACTGGCCGAAAACAATTCGATGTTCAATACACCGCCGACATTTGCCTGGTATTTGTCCGGGCTGGTATTCAGCTGGCTGAAAGAGCAGGGTGGTGTGGCCGCGATGGACAAACTGAATCAGCAGAAAGCTGATCTGTTGTACGGTACCATTGATCGCAGCGACTTCTATCGTAATAATGTGGCTGCCAGAAGCCGCTCACGGATGAATGTCCCTTTCCAGTTGGCAGATTCTGCACTGGATAAAGTGTTTCTGGAGGAATCTCTCAGCCAGGGCCTCCATGCACTGAAGGGACATCGCGTTGTTGGTGGAATGCGTGCTTCAATCTACAATGCAATGCCTCTGGCTGGTGTGACTGCACTGACCGAATTTATGCAGGACTTTGAACGCCGCCACGGCTAAATCTGCAGGAGTTGCAGGTTTTTCAAATTACCCCGTCACTGACGGGGTTTTCATCTTTGATAAAGAGTGATTTTTAAATGCCGGATTCTCTGACCTTACAACCTGTAGCCCATATCGACGGTACGGTAAATTTACCCGGCTCGAAGAGT
This sequence comes from Tatumella sp. UBA2305, assembly GCF_002345795.1. Taxonomy (NCBI): domain Bacteria; kingdom Pseudomonadati; phylum Pseudomonadota; class Gammaproteobacteria; order Enterobacterales; family Erwiniaceae; genus Tatumella; species Tatumella sp. UBA2305. Next base: position 72,174 of record NZ_DDVT01000011.1, on the reverse strand, counting down.
GTATCAAACCGCGCTCTTTTGCTGGCGGCGATGGCCAGTGGGACTACCCGTCTGACTAATCTGCTGGATAGCGATGACATCAGGCATATGCTGAATGGTTTAACTCTGCTGGGTATCGATTACTCATTGTCAGAAGATCGTACTGAATGCGTAGTGAGCGGCATCGGCGGTCCATTACAAGCATCCGCACCTGTCGAACTTTTCCTTGGCAACGCCGGAACGGCCATGCGTCCGCTGGCCGCAGCTCTGAGCCTCGCGGAGAATGATATTGTTCTTACCGGTGAACCACGGATGAAAGAGAGGCCGATAGGCCATCTCGTGGACGCACTTCGTCAGGGCGGAGCAGATATCAGTTATCTGGAAAATGAAGATTATCCTCCGCTACGTCTGAAAGGCGGATTCCGCGGCGGAAAAATCAGTGTGGATGGGAGCGTTTCAAGCCAGTTTCTAACCGCTTTACTGATGACCGCGCCTTTAGCCAGTGAGCAGACGACTATCACAATCAAAGGTGAACTGGTTTCTAAACCCTATATCGATATTACCCTCAATCTGATGAAATGTTTTGGTATTGATGTTGAAAACCAGCAATATCAGACTTTTGTGATTCAGGGGGGCCAGCAGTATCAGTCACCTGGCCATTATCTGGTGGAGGGCGATGCCTCTTCCGCCTCATACTTTCTGGCTGCCGCCGCCATTAAAGGCGGTACTGTACGGGTGACCGGTATTGGCCGTAATAGCGTTCAGGGCGATATCCGTTTTGCCGATGTGCTGGAAAAAATGGGGGCAGTTATCGAGTGGGGAGATGATTATATCGCCTGTCGCCGCGGTACCCTAAAGGCTGTCGATATGGATATGAATCACATTCCTGATGCTGCCATGACAATTGCGACCACAGCGTTGTTCGCCGAAGGCACGACCCTGATGACCAACATATACAACTGGCGGGTTAAAGAGACAGACCGGCTGGCCGCGATGGCAGCAGAACTGCGTAAAGTGGGTGCCACGGTAGAAGAAGGTCATGATTTTATTCGTATCACTCCGGCACAGACACTAAAGCATGCTGAGATTGAAACTTATAATGACCACCGAATCGCCATGTGTTTTTCACTGGTGGCTTTGTCTGGTACGTCGGTCACGATCCTTGATCCCGGATGCACTGCGAAAACATTCCCGGACTATTTCCATCAGTTGGCAGCAATTAGCCACGAATAATCCGACGATCTGGCGTATTATGGTCTATGGTTAGTGTGAGAGTGCCGGTGTGATTTCATTCCGGCATTGTCAGTTTTAGCGTAAAGTTCTGCTTTTTTGACCTGCTGGCGGCATAAGTCACTGCTACTTCCCCGCGGGAGAGGGTATACTTAGCGCCAGTGGCGTATTTTTATGCCTGAAATCCAGAGTAGCGATGAAGGAGAGATGTAATGACAACGGTGCCGGTAATTACAATTGACGGACCGAGCGGGGCCGGGAAGGGCACACTGTGCAAAGCAATCGCTGAACAGCTGCAATGGCACTTACTGGATTCCGGGGCAATTTATCGGGTGCTCGCGCTGGCGGCTTTACATCACCATGTCGATATCAGTTCAGAAGAAGCGTTGGTACCGATCGCCGCACATTTAGACGTACGTTTTGTCCCGACCGGGGAGGATATGCAGGTGATTCTGGAAGGCGAAGAAGTCACTCATGAAATCCGGAGTCAGGAAGTGAGTAATACAGCCTCGAAAGTTGCCGCTTTCCCAAGGGTACGTGAAGCACTGTTACGTCGACAACGAGCGTTCAAAGAAGCGCCAGGGTTGATTGCTGATGGCCGGGATATGGGGACAGTGGTGTTTCCGGACGCTGCGGTTAAAATTTTTCTTGATGCCAGTGCTGAAGAAAGAGCGCAGCGACGTATGCTACAGTTGCAGGAAAAGGGCTTTAGTGTTAACTTTGAGCGCCTTTTATCTGAGATAAAAGAACGCGATGACCGAGATCGTAATCGTGCTGTGGCACCACTGGTGCCTGCTGCTGATGCGCTGGTCATCGATTCAACCGGAATGACAATCGATCAAGTTATTGATATGTCACTGGAATATGCCAGGTCGCGGTTGAACAAAATCCGGTAACTGCCTCGCAGTTAACCGAACGAATGCTCTACCCTCGTTCCATGGATGGTGCGGGGAATGTGAAACAACCCCATCCGACAAGAAGTCAGATGGACGTTAAATTGAAGAATCCTGAAGATTATCAATATGACTGAATCTTTTGCTCAACTCTTTGAAGAGTCCCTGAAAGAAATCGAAACCCGTCCGGGTTCCATCGTTCGTGGTGTTGTTGTTGCTATCGACAAAGACATCGTCCTGGTTGATGCGGGCCTGAAATCTGAATCTGCAATTCCTGCAGAGCAGTTCAAAAACGCAGCTGGCGAACTGGAAATCCAGGTTGGCGACGAAGTTGACGTAGCCCTCGATGCTGTAGAAGACGGCTTCGGTGAAACTCTGCTGTCCCGTGAGAAAGCTAAACGTCACGAAGCTTGGATCACGCTGGAAAAAGCGTATGAAGAAGCTGAAACTGTTACCGGTATTATCAACGGCAAAGTCAAGGGCGGCTTCACTGTTGAGCTGAACGGTATTCGTGCGTTCCTGCCAGGTTCACTGGTTGATGTGCGTCCGGTTCGCGATACTCTGCACCTGGAAGGCAAAGAGCTTGAATTCAAAGTAATCAAGCTGGATCAGAAACGTAACAACGTCGTGGTTTCACGTCGTGCAGTTATCGAATCTGAAAACAGTGCTGAACGTGATCAACTGCTGGAAAACCTGCAGGAAGGCATGGAAGTTAAAGGTATCGTTAAAAACCTTACTGACTACGGTGCATTCGTTGATCTGGGTGGTGTTGACGGGCTGCTGCATATCACTGATATGGCGTGGAAACGTGTTAAACATCCAAGCGAAATTGTCAACGTTGGCGACGAAATCACTGTTAAAGTGCTGAAATTCGACCGTGAACGTACTCGTGTGTCTCTGGGCCTGAAACAGCTGGGCGAAGATCCATGGGTTGCTATCGCTAAGCGTTACCCTGAAGGTACTCGTCTGACTGGTCGTGTGACTAATCTGACTGACTACGGCTGCTTCGTTGAAATCGAAGAAGGCGTTGAAGGTCTGGTTCACGTTTCAGAAATGGACTGGACTAACAAAAACATTCATCCGTCTAAAGTGGTTAACGTGGGCGATGTTGTTGAAGTTATGGTTCTGGACATCGACGAAGAACGTCGTCGTATCTCCCTGGGTCTGAAGCAGTGCAAATCTAACCCATGGCAGCAGTTCGCAGAAACCCACAACAAAGGCGATCGTGTTGAAGGTAAAATCAAGTCTATCACTGACTTTGGTATCTTCATCGGCCTGGACGGTGGTATCGACGGTCTGGTTCACCTGTCAGACATCTCCTGGAACGCGACCGGCGAAGAAGCTGTTCGTGAGTACAAAAAAGGCGACGAAATCGCTGCCGTTGTACTGCAGGTAGATGCAGAACGTGAGCGTATCTCTTTAGGCGTAAAACAACTGGCTGAAGATCCTTTCAACAACTACATCACCCTGAACAAAAAAGGTGTGATCGTTACTGGTAAAGTGACTGCAGTTGACGCGAAAGGTGCTACAGTTGAGTTAGCTGACGGCGTTGAAGGTTACCTGCGCGCTTCTGAAGCTTCACGCGACCGTATTGAAGATGCCACTCTGGTCCTGAATGTTGGCGACGAAGTTGAAGCCAAATTCACCGGCGTTGATCGTAAAAACCGTGTCGTTAGCCTGTCTGTTCGTGCGAAAGACGAAGCTGATGAGAAAGATGCAATCGCCACTGTTAACAACAAACAGTCTGACGAAGGCAGCTTCTCTAACGCAATGGCTGAAGCGTTCAAAGCAGCATCTAAAGGCGAGTAATTGCCTGATATGACGGACAACGGTGAAAACCGTTGCCCGAATCAGGTGAGCTGTCAAATGTTCCATAGAGGAATTAACCGGAGGATTCATGACTAAGTCAGAGTTGATCGAACGCCTTGCCAGCCAGCAGACACATATTCCGGCTAAGGCTGTTGAAGATGCTGTAAAAGAGATGCTTGAACACATGGCATCAACCCTGGCTCAGGGTGAGCGTATCGAAATCCGGGGATTCGGCAGTTTTTCTCTGCACTATCGTGCTCCCCGCACCGGGCGTAACCCTAAAACTGGTGATAAAGTGGAACTGGAAGGTAAATACGTTCCCCACTTTAAACCAGGAAAAGAGTTACGGGATCGTGCAAACATTAGTGAATAATGTCTGAGCCTGAACTCATTAGATGCTAAAAACGATACCTTAGGGTGTCGTTTTTTTTTTGCCATAAACATATCTGTCCGCTGAATTGCGAGCATTCGAAGAAACGATAACCTTCTGCAAACAACAACTGATGTTGTATTGAGTAATATCCCGCAAACTGGGTATCAGTGGCTAAGTCATCATCCATTGTTACGGCACAATATTCTCCTGACTAACAGGAGAGTATGTGAACGTTATTTCAATCGCCTGGATTACGCCAGCAAGTCTGGTGCCATTGTTATTTTTACCTTCGTTGCCAGGTCCGCTGTTTTTACTATTTACCGCGGTAATTGCAGTCGTGTTACTGCAATCGTCTTATCGGCTGTTATGGATAATTGCATGGTCCGGACTGATTTTTTGCTGGGGAGCCACGGTTGCCCGGCAACAATTACAACAAATTGAAGAGCTGACGATTCTCCCTGTCAACGCCCTGGTCAGAGTCACTGCCACAGAAAACAGTAGACAGAGGATTCGGGTGAGTATTGTCAGAACGGGGCAGAAAATCAGGTTTCCTGTGTTATCTGCCTGGATACCCGCAGGGGATTCAGTCGCCAACTTTTGTGTGGGGCAACGCTGGGAAATGCGTCTCAGATTACGGGCTGTTCATAGTCAGCTGAACGAAGGGGGTTATGATCAGCAACGCCAGGCACTGGCAACCTATACGCCGCTGCAGGGAAAAATTCTCCGGAAAGTACCACTGACTACTGAATGTAATCTGAGACAGCAGATCATTCAGCGGGTGCAAAGCGAAATCGGGTTGATGGAAAGCCGCGGTATACTGCAGGCACTACTCTTTGGTCTGAGAGATGGTGTTTCTCCGTGGGTAAGCCAGTTATTCAGGGACACCGGGGTTGCTCATTTGATGGCAATTTCAGGTATGCATATCGGTCTTGCAGGTGGTGTTGGTTGGTGGCTGGCCGTCAGGATACAGTGCTGGATACCCGTACGCTATATCAGACGGGAGGGACCTCAGACAGTCAGTTGGCTGATAGCGGCGATGTATACCTGGGTGTCTGGCATGCAGCCCCCGGCATTGCGTGCAATGCTGGCAGTCACACTATGGATGATTTTTAGCCACCAGCGATCCAATATGAATAGCTGGCAGGTTTGGATTTGTTGTGCAGCGTTGTTGTTGTTAGCCGATCCTATGCTGATCTTGTCCGACAGCTTTTGGCTGTCAATGCTGGCAGTCCTGATGCTACTGGTATGGTATCGTTGGTTTAACCTGCCCCGAAGATTCAGGTCACTACGGTGCTGGTCTGTGCTCCGGTTACTACATCTGCAACTGGGAATGATGATATTGATGCTGCCTCTGCAAGCGTTGTTGTTCAGTGGGACCAGTTTGTTCGCATTACCGGCAAATTTACTGGCAATACCGGTTGTCTCTCTACTGACATTACCTCTGGCCGGCACAGCATTACTGCTGACTCCGACAGGATATTCGGCACCACTGTGGCAACTGGCCGACCAGAGTGTGATATTGCTGTGTCGTTCGCTTGAAGCCTTACCTACAGGTTGGCTGGTGATTAATGACGTCTGGTTATGGGGGGCACTGGCCTGGGGGAGTCTGTTCTTTGTCCGTGCCGGTGTATACGTCGGCTTCAAAATGTCGGGTATGGCGCTGTTACTGAGTAGTTTATTATGGCGTTTCCAAAGTAGCACCGAAATCTGGCGGGTGGATATGCTGGATGTAGGGCATGGACTGGCAGTAGTGATTAGCCAGCAAAATGAGGCGGTGATCTACGATACGGGTAATCGCTGGCAGCACACAGATGCAGGACAGCGTTTGATTATCCCCTGGTTATTACAGCGGCAACTGGTGCCGAAAGAGGTGATTATCAGCCATCGGCACCTTGACCATTATGGCGGACTTAGCAGTATAAAACAGCGCTGGCCTAACGTTCCTTTGAGGACCGCCCTGGACAGACCACATCATCTGCCCTGTTTCAGAGGGGAAAACTGGCAGTGGAAGAACCTGAAGTTTAACGTGTTATGGCCACCTGTCGGGCATAGCAGAGGGCAGAATGATGATTCCTGTATTATAAAAGTGAGTGACGGGCGCTTCAGTCTGCTTCTTACCGGCGATATTGAAAGTGGTGCAGAAAAAGAACTGGTCAGGCTGGAAAAAGAACAGCTACGCTCAACATTTATTCAGGTACCCCATCATGGCAGTAATACATCATCGGTACCAGTGTTACTGAGAAGAGTAAACGGCCAACTGGCGTTGGCCTCCCTGGCTCGCTATAACAGCTGGAAAATGCCATCTTCCGCAGTGGTCGGACGCTATTATGATGCCGGTTATCGCTGGCTCGATACTGCGGTTTCCGGGCAGATATCCCTGAGAATTTATAAGGATAGCTATCAGGTTTTAGAAATGCGCGAACAAATTTTCCCGCGCTGGTATCATCAGTGGTTTGGCGTGAAAGCCGAATCCAGGTAGAATAAGCCGCAATCTCTAACAACGTGAAGAAATAATGCATCCAGATAAAGATCTCTCAACGTGGCAAACATTTCGCAGGCTCTGGCCTCTCATCGCCCCACACAAAGCAGGACTCTTTGTGTCGGCTGTCGCTCTGATACTGAATGCTGCAGGCGATACCCTGATGTTATCGTTACTTAAACCCTTACTTGATGATGGTTTTGGCAAAGCTGATAAATCAGTGCTGGTATGGATGCCATTAGCCGTTATTGGTCTGATGCTGGTCCGTGGTGTTACCAGCTATGTTTCAAGTTACTGTATTTCCTGGGTCTCCGGAAATGTGGTGATGGCAATGCGCCGTCGCTTGTTCTCTCATATGATGGGAATGCCGGTTGCCTTCTTTGACCAGCAATCGACCGGAACATTATTATCACGTATTACTTATGATTCTGAACAGGTTGCTTCATCTTCATCCAGCGCGTTGGTGACGGTGGTCAGAGAAGGTGCTTCCATTATCGGCCTGTTTATCATGATGTTTTACTATAGCTGGCAGTTATCGTTGATTCTTATTGTGCTGGCTCCGGTAGTCTCAATCGCTATCCGCATGGTCTCTAAACGTTTTCGTGGTATCAGTAAGACAATGCAAAATACCATGGGTCAGGTGACGACCAGTGCGGAACAGATGCTGAAAGGGCACAAAGAAGTGTTGATTTTTGGCGGCCAGGAAGTGGAAACCAAGCGTTTTGATGTGGTCAGTAACCGCATGAGACAGCAGGGAATGAAACTGGTGTCAGCCTCCTCAATCTCTGATCCTATTATTCAGCTCATCGCTTCGCTGGCACTGGCATTTGTTCTGTATGCTGCCAGTTACCCCGGAGTGATGGAAACACTGACTGCAGGTACAATTACGGTCGTATTCTCTTCCATGATTGCCTTAATGCGTCCGTTGAAATCGTTGACCAACGTTAATGCCCAGTTCCAGCGTGGGATGGCGGCCTGCCAGACACTGTTCACAATCCTCGATTCTGAACAGGAAGTGGATACCGGTACCCGTGTGGTAGAGCGTGCAGAAGGTGATATCGAATTCCGTCATGTGACATTCAGCTACCCTGGCCGCGAAATACCGGCACTGCATGACATTTCAATGAAATTACCTGCAGGTAAGACGGTAGCTCTGGTGGGACGTTCAGGATCAGGTAAATCCACCATTGCCAGCCTGTTGACTCGCTTTTATGATATCCAGTCCGGGGAGATTACACTGGATGGTCATGACCTGCGGGAATATACATTGCATTCATTACGTGACCAGGTCGCTTTAGTTTCTCAGAATGTTCATTTATTCAATGACACTATTGCAAACAATATTGCTTATGCGCGTGAATCAAAGTACAGCCGTGAAGAAATAGAAAAGGTCGCTGAAATGGCTCACGCAATGGACTTTATTGGCAAAATGGAACACGGTCTGGATACGGTCATTGGTGAAAATGGGGTGCTACTCTCCGGGGGACAACGTCAGCGTATTGCGATCGCACGTGCTTTATTACGTGACTGTCCGATCCTGATTCTGGATGAAGCGACATCAGCGTTGGATACGGAATCTGAGAGAGCGATTCAGGCTGCACTGGATGAACTGCAAAAGAACCGCACCTCGCTGGTTATTGCCCATCGGTTATCAACCATCGAGAAGGCTGATGAAATTGTGGTGGTTGAAGATGGCAGAATCATTGAACGCGGTAACCATGCGGCCTTACTGGAAAAAAGTGGGACTTATGCTCAGCTCCATAAAATGCAGTTTGGTCAATGATTGATAAGTTATGGAGTGGAAAATCAGGGTGGTGGCGCTTGCTGCTGCCCTTTTCATTTTTGTATGGTGCGGCCAGCGGATTGATTCGGATGAGTTACGTTAAAGGCTGGCGAAAAAGCTGGCGCGCTCCGGTTCCGGTAGTGGTTGTCGGCAATCTGACGGCCGGAGGAAATGGCAAGACTCCGGTCGTTGTCTGGCTGGTTGAACAGTTACAGGCCCGTGGGCTCAAAGCCGGAGTCGTGTCACGTGGTTACGGCGGCAAGTCTGACCACTATCCTCTGGTACTTAATGAGAGTACCACTACGGCTGAAGCCGGGGATGAACCGGTGTTAATCTATCAGCGAACAGGAGCTCCGGTAGCGGTAGCTCCACGGCGGGCAGATGCAGTTACCGCTTTACTGGGCGCGGAGAAGCCTGATGTTATTGTTACCGATGATGGTCTGCAACACTATGCTCTGCAGCGGGATATTGAGATAGTTGTCGTTGATGGGGTCAGGCGTTTTGGTAATGGCTGGTGGTTACCTGCCGGTCCAATGAGAGAGCGGGAATCAAGATTACGCGAAGTCGATGCCGTAGTGATTAACGGCGGTGAGACCGGTCAAGGAGAAATTGGTATGCAGCTTATGGCCGGAGAGGCAGTTAATTTGCTGAGTGGTGAGAGGCGAAACCTGTCCGACTTTTCCCGGGTTGTGGCGATGGCCGGGATTGGACATCCGCCTCGTTTTTTCGCAACGCTCAGGTCAATGGGCATTACACCTCTGGCCGAAATTGCTTTTGCTGACCACCATGCCTACAGCGTTCAGGAACTGGAACAACTCACGACAGCAGACCAGCCACTGTTGATGACCGAAAAAGATGCTGTTAAATGCCGTAGTTTCGCCCGGGCTAACTGGTGGTATTTGCCGGTTACCGCACAGCTTTCCGGTGATTCTGTCGAGCCATTGCTTAAAAAAATTACCGGTCTCTGCCAGTTATAAACTCTCTGCTTCCCGGGTTAACTCACATTCACCCGCTAAAAGTGAGGGGACTTTTTCCCCTCTGAGAAAACCTCCTTACGACAAACAATGTCTCCTGTGCTGGTGGCTGTGGTATGCTAATCAACTGCACCCTGCGGTCCGTGATGGAGGAAATATGGATCACCGTTTACTTGAAATAGTGGCATGTCCTGTCTGCAATGGTAAGTTGCAATATAACCAACAACTACAGGAACTGACCTGTAAAGCCGATGGCTTAGCCTACCCGGTACGTGACGGAATTCCGGTCTTGCTGGAAAATGAAGCCCGTACCCTGACCGTGGAAGAGAGCCTGCCATGAGTTTTGTGGTCATCATTCCGGCACGTTATGCTTCAACACGGTTGCCCGGCAAACCGCTGGTGGATATTAATGGTCAGCCGATGGTGGTTCATGTACTGCAGAAAGCTCTGGCATCCGGAGCATCACGGGTCATTGTAGCGACTGACCATCCTGACGTTGCCGCTGCGGTAACGGCGGCTGGCGGGGAAGTCTGTATGACACGTGAAGAACACCATTCAGGTACTGAGCGACTGGCAGAAGTCATCGCTAAATATGAATTTCCTGATGATACGATCATCGTTAATGTCCAGGGTGATGAACCACTTGTTCCGCCGGTGATTATTCGCCAGGTCGCGGATAATCTGGCAAAAGCGACCTCAGGCATGGCAACGCTGGCTGTTCCGATTGCTGATGCACAAGAGGCATTCAATCCAAACGCGGTAAAAGTTGTTACCGATCATCAGGGTTATGCTCTCTATTTTTCCCGTGCGACGATCCCATGGGATCGCCAGCGCTATGAGCATTCGCGTGAACAGGCAGGAGATACACTGCTTCGACATATTGGTATTTATGCTTACCGCGCAGGGTTTATCCGGCGTTATATTAGCTGGCAGCCTTGTGCACTGGAGCAAATTGAGTTGCTGGAACAACTGCGAGTCCTTTGGTATGGCGAAAAGATTCATGTCGATGTCGCTATTGAAACACCTCAGGTAGGCGTCGATACGCCTCACGACCTGCAACGTGTTCGCGAAATTCTGGCCGGTAAGTAATCTGTGGTGTCAGCGGATACCGAAACAGTTTCCGCTGACAGGCAGTTTTCAGGAGCAAACATGGAACTGTTAAAATCAGAGCTTAGTCTTATCCTCGGTGAATCGGTCAGCAGAGTCGAGACCCTGAACTGTCAGCCTCAGTCTTGTCTGTATGCCCTCTATGATCAATCCGGACAGGCTATGCCAATGGCTGTCCGCTATTTCTCACAGCCAGGTCTGGCAGAACAGGAAGCCAGAAAACTGATGTTGTTAAGACAGAAGGGGACAGTACATGTACCTACTGTTTATGGGGTAGTTCTCAGCGAAAGACCACCTTTTCACGAATTATTACTGGTTGAACGTTTAGGCGGGATCTCTGCTGAAGTCCCGGCACATTCGGCACAGCAATGGGACTCGCTCGAACAGCAAATCATTGATGGTTTGTCAGCCTGGCATAGTCACTCAGCCGACGGGATGAGTGGCTATATTGACAGTAGCCAGAATCTGAGTTGGCCTGACTGGTATTTTCAGTACACTTCAGTACTTTTTTCGCTGTTACAGCAAAAACTACCCGCGGTGATTTCTGCGGACGATCAGCAAATTTTACACCGGACTCAGGTTCGTCATGATGAATTGTTTGCCGATCTCAGCCAGCCGAACGTGATGATTCACGGTAATCTCGAATTAAAAAATATCATCAAAGATTCCCATACTGACCGGCTGTTGGCCATGGTTCAGCCAGGCAGGATGCTCTGGGCTCCGGCAGAGTATGAACTGTTTCGGTTGTGGACAGAGGCTGCGGGGCAGAGTTTGGTCCTTGCTTACCGTCAACGGTATCCGCTGGATGAGGGCTTTATCTGGCGCTGTGCTCTATACCGGTTATGGCATGAGGTAGAGCAGGTGGTGTATAACCGGCCATTTTCTGCCCGGTTATTTGCGCAAGCCAAAACAGACCTTTTGCCCTGGCTTGGCTGATAACTTAACCAGTTAACTTCTGCCACAACCTGCCCAGTGTTTCGTACCAGGCTCGCTCGCTGTGAGATAACCACAGTGCAGAAGGCGTTATTCTTTCCCACCAGTTTAACGGGCTGCTGATAGCCAGTTGGTTTGCAGGTGCAGGGTAAGGGTGTAATCCCTGGCGCTGGAAAAATACCATGGCTCTCGGCAGATGATTAGCAGAGGTTACCAGCAATAAAGAGTGGCTACCCACCACATTTTTTACTGCCGCAGCTTCCTCAGCGGTATCTTTAGGCTGCTCGAGCTCGATAATATCTGTGGCAGGCACTCCCAGAGACATGGCGACTTCTGCGGCAACACTGGCATTGCTGCGAGGATTCCCTCCGGCTTTGGCACCGGTAAAAATTAATTTTGCTCCCGGACTGAGGCGCCATTGGCGGACACCTTCTGCCACCCGGGGCAGGCTGTTACCAATCAGGTTCGATCCGGGCGCCCACTCAGGATTGAAAGTATAGCCTCCCCCCAAAACCACGATATAATCAACTGGCTGTTTTCCCTGCCAGGTAGGGTAGTGATTTTCCAGTGGGGCAAGTAATCGATCAGCAACAGGCTGCAGGCTTAATAACAATAAAATCAGCCAACTGACCGAAATCATAATTTTGGCGGTTTTTTGCCGCCGGGTGAACCAGAGTAATAACAGCCCACAGGCCATTAACAGGATGATGACCGGCAGAGGAGAGAGTAGTGAGCCAATCAATTTTTTAACCATAAACAGCATAAATATCACCAGTTTTGTCTGAAAAAACAGCAGCCGGTCGCAATCTCAGGGATGAAAGCTACATTCTTGCAAGAGCTGTGACAAAATAGCATATTTCGTTCATCACCCGTCCGGAGCTTTAGCATGAAGGATCGTAATTTTGATGATCTTGCTGAGAAATTTACTCAAAATATTTACGGTACCGCAAAAGGTCAAATCCGTCAGGCAATTCTCTGGGATGAACTGGATGTTATATTAGCGAATCTTCCGCAGCGAGTTTTATCGGTGGTAGATGCCGGCGGAGGTATTGGGCAAATTTCCAGCAAGCTGGCACTACAGGGACACAATGTCCTGCTAGGTGATGTTTCAGGGGAAATGCTCAGGCGAGCCGAACAACATGCCAGGCAATTGGGTGCTGACCAAAATATGGTTTTTAAACAAATGCGGGCTCAGGATATCGCTGACCATTTGGTTCAGCCCGCGGATCTGGTATTGTTCCATGCTGTGCTGGAATGGATCGCGGAACCTGAACTGACGCTAAAGGCACTATATGACGCGTTAACCCCCGGAGGGATTTTGTCGCTTATGTTTTATAATCTTCATGGATTGACGATGCAGAATCTGACACTGGGTAATTTTGGTTATCTGCGGGCAGATATGAAGAAGCGCAAGAAGAAGACGTTGTCGCCGGATTATCCCCGCGATCCACAGCAAGTCTACCGTTGGCTGGCTGACTGCGGATTTACTATTGAACAGCGGGCAGGGATCCGGGTGTTCAGCGATTTTATTCGTGATATGCCCCCAAGTGCTAATGGCTTTGATGGGATCCTGGAAATGGAGAGGCGCTTCTGCCGTCAGGAACCTTTTCTGAGTCTGGGCCGATATATTCATGTCACCGCGCGTAAACCTCTGCAAAAGGATCAATTATGAGTGATTTCTCCCAGACGATCCCGGAGTTGGTTTCCTGGGCCCGTACCAGCGATTTTTCTATATCGCTGCCGACGGAGCGTCTGGCTTTCCTGCTGGCGATCGCAACTCTGAATGGCGAAAGGATGGATGGTGAACTCAGTGAAGGTGAACTGATCGATGGTTTCCGTCACGTCAGCAAAGCCTTTGAACAAACCAGTGAAACCGTCCAGGCCAGAGCGAATAACGCCATTAATGATATGGTAAAACAGCGATTACTCAATCGTTTTACCAGCGAACAGGCGGATGGCCATGCGATCTACCGTCTGACCCCGTTAGGGATTGGAATTACTGATTATTATATTCGTCAGCGTGAGTTTTCGACGCTGCGTCTGTCTATGCAATTGTCAATTGTGGCAAATGAGCTGAAACGAGCGGCCGATGCCGCAGAAGAAAATGGTGACGAATTTCACTGGCATCGCAACGTGTTCGCCCCCCTTAAATATTCGGTAGCAGAAATTTTCGACAGCATTGATTTGACACAGCGTAGTATGGATGAGCAGCAGCAGGGTGTTAAAGACGATATCGCAGCGTTGCTGAATAAAGACTGGCGAGCGGCGATTTCCAGCTGTGAATTATTACTCTCCGAGACTTCCGGTACGCTGCGTGAACTGCAGGATACCCTGGAAGCGGCCGGTGATAAATTGCAGGCCAGTCTGATGCGTATTCAGGATGCGACACTTAACAGCCCTGATTTAGGGTTTGTCGATAAGCTGGTGTTTGATTTACAGAGTAAATTAGACAGGATCACCAGCTGGGGCCAACAAGCAATAGATCTGTGGATTGGCTATGACCGGCATGTGCATAAGTTCATTCGTACCGCTATCGATATGGACAAAAACCGGGTTTTTGCCCAGCGTTTACGCCAGTCAGTTCAGAATTATTTTCAGTCTCCATGGGCTTTGACCTATGCAAATGCTGACCGCCTGTTTGATACCCGTGAAGATGAACTAACCTTGCGTAATGAAGAGGTCACGGGCGAATTACCGGCCGAGCTGGAATTTGAAGAATTTAATGAAATCAGAGAACAACTGGCAGCAATGATTGAAGAAGCATTGCGTGTCTACAAACAGCAATCCATCCCACTGAATCTGGCCGATGTGATGAAAGAATATCTGTCCCAGTATCCGCGGGCGCGGCATTTCGATTTAGCGCGTATCGTTATCGATCAGGCAGTACGGTTAGGCGTTTCCGAGGCTGACTTAGCAGGGCTGCCTGCCGGGTGGCAAATTATAAATGATTACGGAGCCAAGGTGCAGGCACATGTCATCGACAAATATTGAACAAGTGATGCCGGTTAAACTGGCACAGGCACTGGCTAACCCGATTTTTCCGGCGCTGGATAGTCAGCTTAGAGCAGGCCGGCATATTGGTTTTGAAGAATTAGACAATCATGCCTTTTTAATGGACTTTCAGGGTGAACTCGAAGAATTCTATTCCCGTTACCATGTGGAATTGATCCGTGCTCCGGAAGGATTCTTTTACCTGCGACCGCGTTCTACCACGTTGATTTCACGCTCTGTGATGTCTGAACTGGATATGATGGTTGGTAAAATCCTTTGTTATCTCTACCTCAGCCCCGAACGGCTGGCCAACGAAGGCATCTTTACCCAGCAGGAACTGTACGACGAGCTATTGTCTCTGGCTGATGAGTCGAAACTGTTGCGCTTTGTTAATCAGCGTTCTACCGGTTCTGATTTTGACCGTGCAAAATTACAGGAAAAGGTGCGTGCTTCACTCAACCGCTTGCGCCGACTGGGTATGGTCTGGTTTATGGGCAATGACAACAGTAAGTTCCGGATCATGGAGTCAGTGTTCCGTTTCGGTGCTGAAGTCCGCAGTGGTGACGAACCACGTGAAGCGCAGTTACGTTTAATTCGTGACGGAGAAGGTGTTTCTCTGGAATCGCAGGATAAAGCCAGCCAGACAGAAGCAGAAAATGAGATCAGTGATGATGCCGCTGACCGCGGGGAGGATGACGAGGAATGATTGAACGTGGAAAGTTTCGATCGCTGACATTGATTAACTGGAACGGTTTTTTTGCCCGGACCTTTGATCTTGACGATATGGTGACCACGCTGTCCGGAGGAAATGGCGCCGGTAAATCCACCACCATGGCCGCCTTTATTACCGCCTTAATTCCTGATCTGACATTACTGCATTTCAGAAATACCACTGAAGCGGGGGCTACCAGTGGTTCTCGTGATAAGGGGCTACACGGTAAACTCCGTGCCGGTGTGTGTTACGCGGTACTGGATGTTGTTAATTCCCGCGGACAGCGCTCTGTGGTGGGAGTGCGTTTACAGCAAATCTCAGGGCGTGATAAGAAAGTCGATATTAAAGCGTTTAGTGTCCATGACTTACCTGAGTCAATTGCCCCGACAGAATTACTGACGGAAATCGTTAACAGTCGCCAGGCGAAGGTCCTGCCGCTTAATGATGTGAAAGAACGACTGGACGCCGAGGAAGGTGTCACTTTCCGTCAGTATAACTCTGTTACTGACTATCACAGTATGATGTTTGAGCAGGGAATCGTTGCCCGTCGACTTCGTACCCAGGGGGATCGCAGCAAATATTACCGTCTTATTGAAGCCTCGTTATATGGTGGGATTTCCAGTGCGATAACCCGCTCACTGCGTGATTACCTGTTGCCTGAAAACGGTGGCGTTCGTAAAGCATTCCAGGATATGGAAGCGGCTCTGCGTGAGAATCGCATGACCCTGGAAGCTATTCGTGTCACTCAGTCAGACCGTAACCTGTTTAAGCACCTGATCACTGAGGCGACTGATTATGTCGCTGCGGATTACATGCGTCATGCCAATGAACGCCGTATTCATCTGGATGGTGCGCTGTTACTGAGAAATGAACTCTTTACCGGGCGTAAAGAGTTAGCCAGTGGACAATACCGGCATGTTGAAATGGCACGGGAGTTGTCAGAGCATTCGGCCGCAGAAGGGTCTCTGGAAGCAGATTACCAGGCCGCCAGTGATCATCTGAACCTGGTGCAGACTGCCGTGCGTCAGCAGGAAAAAATTGAGCGTTATGAAAGTGAACTTGATGAACTGACCTACCGGCTCGAAGAACAAAATGAAGTCGTGGCGGAAGCTGAAGAGATCTTCGAGGATAACCAGCAACGAGCGGAAGCTGCTGAGCTCGAAGTTGATGAGCTGAAGAGTCAACTGGCTGATTTCCAGCAGGCACTGGATGTTCAGCAGACGCGTGCTATTCAATATCAGCAGGCCGTTCAGGCGTTACAGCGTGCCCGGGAACTTTGTCAGATTCCTGACCTGACACTGGACAGTGCCGAAGAGTGGCAGGAACGCTTCAGTGCCCGTGAGGAAGAGGCCACCAGCCTTTTACTGTCGCTTGAACAAAAGCTGAGTGTGGCAGAAGCAGCTCACAGCCAGTTTGAACAGGCACTTGAACTGGTCACCCAAATTTCGGGCCCGGTCAGCCGTCACGATGCATGGCAGACCGGACGTGAAATTGTTCGCGAAGCTGCAACCCAACGGCATTACGCCGATCAGCTCTCTTCACTGCGTCTGCGTCTGGCAGAACTCGAACAGCGGTTACGTGAGCAAAATGAGGCCGATCGTTTGCTGGCCGAATTCTGTAAAAGCCAGGGGCAGCAGTATGATGCAGATGCGTTGGAAGGCTTGCATCGTGAACTGGAAGCTCAGATTGAAGCGTTATCTGAAACCGTGGCTAATGCAGGCGAGCAGCGGTTATCTCTGCGCCAGACGCTGAGTCAGATACGTGACAAAATAACCTCCCTGACCAGTAAAGCACCACACTGGCTGGCAGCACAGGAAATACTGACTCAGTTAAGCGAACAAACCGGCCAGGCATTAACCAATAGTCAGCAGGTGACGGGTTACATGCAACAACTGCTGGAACGTGAGCGCGAAACAACGGTGGAACGTGATGCTGTTGCCGCGAAGAAACGTGAAACAGAGCAACAGATTGAACGCCTCAGTCAGCCGGGGGGGGCTGAAGATGCCCGACTCAACCAGTTGGCAGAGAAGTTTGGTGGAGTTTTATTATCTGAAATCTATGATGATGTTACTCTGGATGATGCTCCGTATTTCTCGGCGTTATACGGGCCATCGCGCCATGCCATCGTCGTCCCTGATTTATCCCTGATTCAGGAGCAACTTTCCGGGCTGGAAGACTGTCCGGAAGACCTCTACCTGATTGAAGGGGATCCGCAGTCATTTGATGACAGTGTGTTCAGTGTTGATGAGCTGGAAGGCGCGGTCATTGTTAAGGTGGCTGATCGCCAGTGGCGTTATTCCCGGTTCCCTAAAGTGCCTCTGTTCGGCAGAGCTGCCAGAGAAAATCAACTGGAATTACTGCATAACGAACGTGAAAAACTGGCCGAAACTTATGCCACATTATCGTTCGATGTTCAGAAAACTCAGAGGTTGCATCAATCTTTCAGTCGTTTTATCGGCAGTCATCTTGCCATTGCATTTGAGCAGGATCCCGAGGAACAAATTCGTCAACTGAACAGCCAGCGAATTGATATTGAACGCTCTCTGAGTCAGCATGAAAATGAGACTGTTCAGCAGCGTCAGCAGTATGAAGCGGCAAAAGAAGGGGTTTCCCGATTAAACCGGTTACTGCCACGGGTGAGTCTGTTACAGGATGAAACACTGGCAGATCGTTGTGAAGAAATCCGTGAACAGGTAGAGGAAGCACAGGAAGCTTCCCGCTATCTGCACCAGCATGGAAGTAAAATCACAAAACTTGAGACTCTGTTACCGGTACTACAGAACGATCCTCAACAGCATGCACAGCTACAGGCTGATTATCAGACAGCGCAACAGAAGCAGCGTGAGTATCGCCAGCAGTCGTTTGCACTCACTGAAGTTCTGCAACGCCGGGCTCATTTCAGTTATGCCGACTCAGGCAGTATGCTGGATGGCAACAGTGATCTCAGTAATAAATTACGCAAGCAGCTGGAACAGGCAGAAGGAGAGCGTGCGCAGGCCAGAGAGAAACTCAGGGAGCATCAGTCGATGCTGACTCAGTATTCCCGTGTGCTGGCTTCGCTCAAAAGCTCGTACGATGCCAAAAAAGATATGCTTCGCGAATTACATCAGGAGATGCAGGATATCGGTGTGGCTGCAGATACCAGTGCAGAAGAACGCTCCCGATTGCGTCGCGATGAATTATACAATCAGTTAAGTCATAACAGGGCTCGCCGTAATCAGCTGGAAAAACAGATCACATTCTGTGAGGCCGAAATGGATGCCCTGCAGAAACGCTTGCGTAAACTGGAACGGGATTATGCGCAGAACCGTGAACAGGTGGTCCGGGCCAAGGCTGGCTGGTGTACTGTTATGCGGTTGGTTAAAGACAACGGTATTGAACGTCGCCTGCATCGTCGTGAACTGGCCTATCTGAGTGGCGATGAGCTGCGCTCCATGTCGGATAAAGCACTCGGTGCATTACGGCTGGCGGTTGCAGATAATGAACATCTGCGCGATGTACTGCGGTTATCTGAAGATCCAAAATATCCGGAACGTAAGATTCGCTTCTTTATTGCGGTCTATCAACACCTTCGTGAACGTATTCGCCAGGATATCATCCGTACAGATGATCCGGTTGAGGCGATAGAACAGATGGAAATCGAGCTGAATCGTCTGACAGAAGAGCTGACTGCCCGTGAGCAAAATCTGGCAATCAGTTCACGCAGTGCTGCAAATATTATCCGTAAGACCATTCAGCGTGAACAGAACCGTATTCGCCAGCTAAACCAGGGGTTGCAGGCCGTGAGTTTTGGACAGGTCAACAGCGTTCGACTGAACGTAAATGTCCGTGAGGCCCATTCAGTGTTACTGGAAACCCTGGCCAGTGATCACGAGCAGCACCAGGATCTGTTTAACAGCCAGCGTCTGACTTTTTCTGAAGCATTGGCGAAACTTTATCAGCGTCTTAACCCGCAGATCGATCTCGGACAGCGTACACCGCAAGTGATTGGTGAGGAGTTGCTGGATTACCGTAATTATCTGGAAATGGAAGTGGAAGTTAACCGGGGTTCTGATGGCTGGTTACGGGCAGAGAGTGGGGCATTGTCTACCGGTGAAGCTATTGGTACCGGGATGTCAATTCTGGTGATGGTTGTTCAGAGCTGGGAAGAAGAGTCTCGTCGTTTGCGCGGCAAAGATATTTCTCCTTGCCGGTTACTGTTCCTGGATGAAGCCGCTCGCCTGGATGGTCGTTCTATTGCGACGTTATTTGAGCTTTGCGAACGTCTGGATATGCAGCTGGTGATTGCGGCTCCGGAAAATATTAGCCCGGAAAAAGGCACCACGTATAAACTGGTGCGTAAAGTCATCAATAATACCGAACATGTTCATGTGGTAGGCTTAAGGGGATTCGGTCCGGAACCCTCCGCTGCTACGCCTCCGGCCGGTGAAATGACACAGAGTTAACTGACAGTTATACAGTGAAGTGAATCCGGAAATTAATTAACATAAACGGCATTTGTTTTTCAGCAGATGCCGTTTTATTGTTTAAACTTAATATGATAGTGCGAAAATACTAAGACTGGACTACTGTTGTTGCTTACGGTGAGACATAAGGGGTCAGGGATGTTGAAAAATGGTCATAAATTCAGACCGATAGTATTACTCTGCGGGCTGTCATTAACATTGATGCCGGGTTCATCGCTTTGGGCAGCTCAGGGGACGACCGGGACTGAAATTCATCATCAGCCAGCAAATCCTCACACGTCGGTAGAAAGCTTTAGTGCGATCATCGGTTCTCTGCCCGGTGGGATTCATCCTTACTACTTATCTGAACTGGCGGCGCTGTATCATGCACGGCATCTGCAGCCAATGTGGCAGGATCAGCAGGCCGTTGAAAGATTCCAGCAGCAGTTGGCGGAAGTTGCACTTTCTGGTGTACAACCGCAGTTCGGGCAATGGATCAGCTGGCTTTCCCGCAGTGATATTACCGGGATGCAGAGAGACCTTATTTTATCTGATGCAATGCTCGGTTATTTGCAGTTCGTTGCCGAAGCCCCGATAAAAGGGGAAAGCTGGTTGTATGGCAATACGCCTTATGCGCTGGCAATGCCGCCATCAGGGCAGATATCGTTATGGCAGAGTGCAGTGAACAGTCACCGTGATGCGGCGTTTGTGAACGGATTAGCTCCACAACACCCACAATATCTGCCAATGCAGGATGCATTAAAAAAATTACTGGCTGATCACGAGGTCTGGCCTCATATGAATGGTCGTGGATCGGTCAGGCCCGGCGACAGTAGCCCGGAGATCCCGGTTCTGCGCGATATCCTGACCCGGAGTGGTATGCTGAGTGAAAACGCTATACCCTCCGGGAGTACACCGGCGCCCGCCACTCATCCGGTGGTTATCTCACCTGCATCCGCCAGTACTTCATCTTTACAATCTGCCCCGGCAGTTCAGCAGAGCAGTTTAGTCACCGACAGCAATAGCGGTACTGCGCCTCTGGCAGATCAGGGAACCGTACCTGTAACACCTTCTGCTACACCGGTTGATCCACAAACGGTCTACAGTCCGGAACTGGTTGATGCTGTCAAACGGTTTCAGCAGTGGCAAGGGCTGGCACCGGATGGTGTCATCGGACCACGTACCCGTGAATGGTTAAATGTGACACCGCGCATGCGTGCCGGATTACTGGCCCTGAATATGCAACGCCTGCGTCTGTTACCCGACGATATGCACAATGGTATTATGGTCAATATCCCCAACTTCTCGATGAGTTTCTATGAAGACGGGAAAACTATTCTGCGTTCCCGGGTGATTGTCGGGCGTCCTGACAGAAAGACTCCTCTGATGCGTAGTGCACTGAATAATGTGGTGCTTAATCCGCCATGGAATGTGCCCACCAGTCTGGTGAGGGAAGATATTGTCCCTAAAGCAAAAAGTGATCCTTCTTATCTGGAAAAGCATGGCTTCACACTGTTTTCCGGCTGGAGTGCGGATTCTGTTGCGGTCAATCCGGAAACGATTAACTGGGCAATGGTGAATCCGGCTACCTTCCCGTATCGTATCCGTCAGTCCCCGGGGCCGCAAAATGCGTTAGGACGGTATAAATTTAATATGCCAAGCTCCGATGCTATCTATCTGCATGACACCCCAAATCACATGTTATTCCAGCGGGATATTCGGGCCTTGAGTTCCGGCTGTGTCAGAATAAACAAGGCTTCGGAACTGGCGGGGCTGCTATTGCAAAATGTCGGCTGGGATGGCAGTCGGATTTCCGGGGCCCTGCAGCAGGGTGATACCCGTTTTGTGTCTATCCGCCACCGGATACCGGTGAATCTCTACTATCTGACCGCCTGGGTTGCTGATGATGGTAAACCTCAGTTCCGGACCGATATTTATAACTATGATAACCTGGCCCGTAACGGGCAGAGCAGTGTCGGTAATGCCGGTAAATTTATTCTCTGAAATCTGAGCTGAAACAGCCTCCACCATACTAAATTGTGATGATGGTGGCTGTTTCAGTTTTTTATTTCAGGGATTACGCATTTATTGCCTGTGAGTGGCTTGACGCATACGGCCCATCTGGTTATGGTTCGTTTGTCTGTTTTTTGTTCCATTGCCTCAGGTTATAGCTTTTCATGGATAAATTTGATTCCCAGCGCCGCAAACTGCTGCTGTTAGGCGGAGCCTCCGCCGGACTGGTCCTGTTACCGGGACTGGCAGAAGCTTCCGTATCCTCTTCACGTCCGCGCATTCTGACTCTCAATAACCTTAATACGGGAGAGTCACTGAAAACGGAATTTTTCAACGGAACCAGTTACAATAAAAGTGAACTGGCCCGTCTTAACCATTTCTTCCGTGATTATCGCGCGAATCAGGTCCGCTCCATCGATCCGCGGTTATTTGATCAGCTCTACCGTCTGCAGGTGATGTTGGGCACCCGAAAACCAGTTCAGCTTATTTCAGGTTATCGGTCACCGGCGACAAATAACCGGTTACGCGCGCATAGCAGTGGTGTTGCTAAACACAGCTATCACACACTGGGCCAGGCAATGGATTTCCATATTGAAGGTGTCCAACTGTCGAACATCCGGGCTGCAGCCCTAAAAATGCGTGCCGGCGGGGTGGGTTATTACCCTAAAAGTGATTTTATACATATTGATACCGGACCGGTACGCCACTGGTCATAATGTTATGTTTTATTTGAGGTTTATTCTTTGAGTCAATTGCACTATCAGCTTGTTACCGTGACTGCGTTTTCCCAGAATTGTTCGGTTATCTGGTGTGATGAAACGGGAGAGTCTGCAGTGGTGGACCCCGGAGGGAACGCAGAGGTTATTGTTCAGGCGCTGACGACTTTACAGCAAAAGCCTGAAAAAATTCTTCTGACCCACGGGCATCTTGATCATGTCGGTGCAGCAGCGGAGCTGGCCGCTCATTATCAGATTCCGGTGATTGGGCCTCATATCCGCGATAATTTTTTGTTGGATTCATTACCGGCACAGAGCCAAATGTTCGGTTTCCCCTACTGTGAAGCTTTAGTACCCGATCACTGGCTGACACCCGGAGAAACGGTTGCCGTGGGTAACCATACATTGGAAGTTTTCCATTGCCCGGGACATACCCCGGGGCATATTGTGTTTTTTGACCGTCAGGCCAGGCTACTGATTTCCGGAGACGTTCTCTTCCGAGGTGGTGTAGGGCGCTCAGACTTCCCACAGGGAGATCATCAGCAACTGATGGAGTCGATTGTCACAACGCTGTTACCTTTGGGGGATGATGTCACTTTCATTCCGGGTCACGGGCCGCTTTCTACCCTCGGAAGGGAGCGTATTTCGAATCCTTTCCTCACCTGAATAACGCAAAAAAAAGCCATCCTGAAGGATGGCTATTTTTAATAGTGGGGAGAATTACAGTACTGCAATAATCGATTCGCACAGCGTTGACATATTATCCGGGGTCATTCCGGCAATGTTGATTCTTCCAGAATCAACTGCATAAATGCCAAATTCACTCCTCAGCCGGTGTATCTGAGCAGTTGTCAGCCCGCTGTAAGAAAACATTCCGTTCTGCTTATTGATAAAGGTGAAATCCTGTTTTGCCCCTTTGTCGGTCAACGTATTCACAAACAACTGACGCATTCTCTGAATCCGCTGACGCATATCTGATAACTCCTGTTCCCAGACAGAGCGCAGATTGTCATCACTAAGAATGGTCGCCACAATTGCCGCACCGTGTGATGGAGGATTAGAGTAATTTGCGCGAATCGCAAATTTAATCTGGCTGAAAGCAGCGTTCGCCGCCGTATCATTTTCTGCAATCAGTGTGACAGCACCAACACGTTCATTGTACAGACCGAAGTTTTTCGAATAAGAACTACAGATCAGCATCTCTTTGTGTTTTTCTGCAAACAGACGCAGACCCGCGGCATCTTCGTCCAGCCCGTTCCCAAATCCCTGATAGGCGAAATCGAACAGAGGTAACCATCCACGCGACAGCGAAAGTTCAGCCAGTTGTTGCCACTGCTCTGGTGTCGGATCGATTCCGGTCGGGTTATGGCAGCAGCCGTGGAACAGAACGACATCACCGGCAGCGACCTGCTGTAAGGACTGCAACATGGCCGGAAAGTCCAGCTGATGATTTTCTGCATCGTAGTAACGATAGTTACAGACTTCCAGGCCACTGGCAGTGAAGATACTTTTATGATTAGGCCAGCTTGGATCACTGATCCAAACTCGTTTTACCGCAGTCTGCTGCACCAGAAAGTCGGCAGCCACTCTTAACGCGCCGGTACCACCGGGGGTCTGGGCTGTGCGTATCCGTCCGGACGCAAGCAGCGAGTTTTCTTTACCTAACAATAATTCCTGTGTGACGCGGGCGAAAACCGGATAACCATCAATGCTCAGATAATTTTTGGTGGTTTCGGTTTCAAGCAAATATTGTTCGGCTTTTTTCACACTGGTCAGTACTGCGGTTTTTGCTGTTTCATCTTTGTAAACGCCAATGCCGAGATTAATTTTATTTGGACGGTCATCGGCACGAAACAGATCAGCCAGGCCTAAAATAGGATCAGCAGGTGCAGCAGAAATTAATTCAAACATGAGTGAGACCCGATAATGAGTAGAGAAACGGTTAGCAATAGTTCAAGGGTATCCTGAGCTCAGCCAATTGCCAACAGTTGCAGGACAATTTTATCTGCCGGGGATCATTATTTTTGCAAATAGTGTCAGGGTTTACACTGAATGCAGAAATGTCCTGCTCTGTGCATAAATATCAGCGTAGCGGTCAGTCACAGGCAAAAAAAAGGGCCGTAAACGGCCCCGTGATAATTTCCGAAACAGAAACTTAGAACTGGTAAACCAGACCCACAGCAACGGTATCGTCGCTGGCAATACCCAGTTTGTTGTCTTTATCCAGTTGGTTGATTTTGTAATCAACATAGGTAGACATGTTTTTGTTGAAGTAGTAGGTTGCTGCAACGTCAACATATTTAACGATATCTACGTCACCCACTCCGTTTTCAACATCTTTAGCTTTGGTCTGTACGTAGCCCAGAGATGGACGCAGACCGAAGTCAAACTGGTACTGTGCAACGATTTCGATGTCCTGAGTTTTATTAGCAAAACCACTGACTGTACCGCCATTGTAGGTACCAGAGATTGGAGATGCATTCTGGCCTTCAGCATAGGTTGCAGCCAGGTAAACGTTGTTCGCATCATATTTCAGGCCAGCAGCCCAAACCTGTGCACGATCGCCTTTACCGTAGGTCGCTGATTTCTGCCCTGTAGTACGATCCTGAGAAGCAAATGAACCGGTCACACCCACACCGATTGGAGAAGTATAGCTGGTAGAAATACCGTAGCCGTCGCCATTAGCAATCTGGTCATCACTGCGGTCATTTTTGCCCTGGTACTGAACAGCGAAGTTCCATCCGTCAACCAGACCGAAGAAATTAGTGTTACGGTAAGTAGCCACACCAGTAGTACGGCCAGTCATAGTATCAGATACCGCATAGTCATCACCAAATACAGGGATCATATCGGTCCAGCCCAGGACGTCATAGGTGATACCGTAGTTACGACCGTAATCGATAGAACCGTACTGACCAGCTTTCAGACCCGCGAAGCCCAGACGAGTTTTGTTACCGTCTTGTGCATCAGAACCTTCAGAATTGTTTGCCTGAACGTTATATTCCCACTGGCCGTAACCGGTCAGCCAGTCATTGATCTGGGTTTCACCTTTGAAACCAAAACGGATATAAGAGTCATCACCATCGCTTGAATCATCTTTAGAAAAAGCATGGCGTGCATCGACTTTACCGTACAGATCCAGCTTATTACCGTCTTTATTATAGATTTCTGCAGCATTTGCTGCGCCAGCGACGAGTAACGCCGGGATCACGACTGCCAGGATGTTGCGCTTCATCATTTATTACCCTCATTGGAGTTTATTGTAGACTACTGCCACTACCGTCAATAATTCTTTACGAGAACCAATTGCGAAGTTTCGTGTCTTTCTGTGTCAAAGGCATCTTTCCATTCATACGATGCCATTTCTAGCCCGAATATGCTACAAAAGTAGTGTTACAGTTTCATTGTGAAAAAATTTATTGCAAGATGTAAATAATACGGAACTTTGTGAGATGAATCAATATTTCAGAAAACAAAAAAGCCGGACGATGCCGGCTTAATTATCTATATGAATTTGTTATGCTTTAATTTCGAATTAGAAATTAGCATTCCTTGGTGTTCGTGGGAATGGGATAACGTCTCTTACATTCTGTACGCCAGTGACATAAGCGATTAAACGTTCGAAACCCAGTCCAAAACCGGAGTGAGGTACAGTGCCGTAACGACGCAGGTCGCGGTACCACCAGTAATCTTCTTTATTCAGACCCATATCCGCCAGACGCGCATCAAACACATCGAGGCGTTCTTCACGCTGTGAACCACCGATGATCTCACCAATACCGGGTGCCAGTACGTCCATGGCGGCAACGGTTTTTCCGTCATCATTAAGGCGCATATAGAAGGCTTTGATGTCTTTTGGATAGTTTTTCACCACCACCGGAGCCTTGAAATGTTTTTCCGCCAGGAAACGTTCATGTTCAGAGGAGAGGTCAATCCCCCAGGAGACCGGGTTTTCGAAGGTATGACCGCTGTTTAACAGGATTTCAATCGCATCGGTGTAATCGACCTGGGCAAAATCGGCATCAATAAAGGTCTCCAGGCGAGTGATGGCTTCTTTATCTACGCGCTCAGCGAAGAACGCCATATCATCAGGACGTTCCGCCAGCACAGCTTTAAAGGCATACTTCAGCATGGCTTCTGCCAGCGCTGCGGCATCGTTCAGATCAGCAAAGGCGATTTCCGGCTCAATCATCCAGAACTCCGCCAGATGGCGACTGGTGTTTGAGTTTTCCGCACGGAAAGTCGGTCCAAAAGTGTAAATTTTGGACAGGGCGCTGGCGTAAGTTTCACCATTCAACTGCCCGGAAACGGTCAGGAATGACTCCTGACCAAAGAAATCCTCACTGAAATCAACCTTTCCCTGTTCGGTACGTGGCAGATTTTCCAGATCAAGCGTCGATACACGGAATAACTCGCCGGCGCCTTCAGTATCAGAGGCGGTAATTAACGGGGTAGATACCCAAAAATAGCCATTTTCATGGAAGAAACGGTGAATCGCCTGAGCAAGAGTATGACGAACACGGGCAACCGCACCAATCAGGTTAGTTCTCGGACGCAGGTGAGCTACTTCGCGCAGATATTCGATGCTGTGACGTTTGGCCGCCATTGGATAGCTGTCAGGATCTTCCACCCAGCCAGTGACTTCTACTTTAGTCGCGGCAATCTCATAGGCCTGGCCCTGGCCTGGCGATTCGACCACTTTCCCGGTGACAATGACGGAGCAGCCGGTGGTCAGGTGTAATACTTCATCCTGATAATTATTAAGAGAATTATTCACAACTGCCTGAACAGGATTAAAGCAGGAACCGTCATAAATGGCGATAAAAGAAAGACCGGCTTTGGAATCTCTACGGGTACGGACCCAGCCGCGTACTGTGACTTCACTGTCAACAGCAACCCGGCCTTGCAGTACGTCCACTACAGGCACTACGCTCATAATTATCTCTCTATTCAATAATGTTTATAAATGCCCCATCAGGGGATGGCAGATATGTTACTTGCGAGTTTTCAGGAAACAAGAAAAATTACGCGTAGCGGAGTGATTTAGTGATACAGGCGGAGAGAACAGGGTCTCTCCGCAGATTTTAGCTGGCGCGTTTGACCGGCGGCAGGTCAAACGCTTTTTGCAGGGCGCGGACGAATGACTGGTCGTGGCAAATCATTTTTCCGGGACTGTCGGATAATTTAGCCACCGGTTTGCCATTACAACTAACCAGCTTAATCACAATATTCAGGGGCTGTACTCCGGGAATGTCACAGGTCAGACGGGTGCCAACACCGAAGATCACATTGATCCGGCTGTCAAAGTGACGATACAGCTCCAGAGCTTTACTCAATGTCAGGTTATCGGAAAACACCAGTGTTTTAGTCTGAGGATCAATTCCTAGCTGACGATAGTGGGAGATGACTTTCTCACCCCATTCGCGAGGTTCACCTGAATCGTGCCTCAGTCCCTGATAACGGCTGGCAAAGCTAAAGTCGAAATCGCGAAGGAAAACATCGGTACTGATGCAATCAGTCAGTGCAATGCCCAGCTTATCATTATATTCATCCAGCCAAACCTGTAAGGCGGCCCGTTGACTGTTTGCCAGGTCCGGGCTGATTTGCTGATGGGCCTGGAACCACTCATGAGCCTGGGTTCCGACCGGAGTGATGTTCAGCCGTCTTGCCAGATCATAATTACTGGTGCCGGTTAGCCAACTGACATCCTGTTTCAGCGTTTCAACAATGGCCTGCTGAACCTGACGTGAATAGCGGCGGCGGGTACCAAAATCCATTAACCGGAACCGGCTGAGGTCCAGGTCAGCAGAGGACTGTCTAAAGTCTGACAGTTTGGTTTGCAGGTAATCAATCGCCTGGGACACACCGACTTCAGGAGTACGATCCCGGTGCACCAGTTCACTGATCATTGCCAGCAACGGGACTTCCCAGAGAATAACCTCTACCCACAGGCCACTAATGGTAATAACCAGTTTGCCTCGTTGATCACTCACCGTCACCTGTTGCGGATTAAAACGGAAGGTCTTCAGCCACTGCAGGTAATCAGTGCTAAAGAAAGGAAGACGGCTAAGATAATCATATTCTTCACTGGTGAGTGCCAGAGACTGCATTAACTGAATCTGCTGGCGGATCTCATCAGCATACCGGCCAGGCAGGTCCTCTCCGCGACAGCGAAATTCCGCAGTCACTGAGACATCACGATAGCGGTGGTAGACCGCCTGCTGCATATGGAGCTTATAAGCGTCGGTATCCAGCAATGAAGACAGTATCGGGGAAGCAAGTTGTTTCATGTCGCGTATCTGCATCCTATTCCGCGGCGCCGGGCCTGGTCAGGTAAAAGTTAAGAATATTAAACAACAGTTGCAGTATAACCTGATCTTATGAAAAGTGAATCGAATCACAACACACTTTATGCTTTCGGGTCGAGGTTAAATCGTGCTTGATGTTAAAAAGATGTAGATAATTAGTCCGCTTATGCTTTCCGTCTGGAAACATAACCCGAGGAGGCTTAAACTCAGTCACTGAAACTATTTTCTAAGGCTGAGAAGGAATTATGACAGATCAACCGCAAATTAAGTATCGTCACGATTATCGGGCTCCGGACTTCACTATCACTGATATTGACCTGAGTTTTGATCTTGATGAGCAACAAACCAAAGTGACCGCTGTGAGCCAGGTCCGGCGTCTGAACGAACAGGCAACAGCACTGGTTTTGCAGGGTGAATCGTTAACGTTACATTCCATCACCATCGACGGAGTCAGCACGGAAGATTACACCATTGATGGCAGTCTGCTGACTATTCGCAATGTCCCGGAGCAGTTCAGCCTGCAGATTGTGAATACTCTTCATCCGGATAAGAATACGGCGCTTGAAGGGCTGTATAAATCCGGTGATGCACTCTGTACCCAGTGTGAAGCCGAAGGGTTCCATCATATTACCTGGTACCTGGACCGTCCGGATGTGCTGGCCCGCTTTACAACGACTATCAGCGCGGATAAGAAAAAATATCCTTATTTACTCTCTAACGGTAATCGGCTGGATTCGGGCGAGGGCGAGAATGGTCGTCACTGGGTCAAATGGCAGGACCCTTTCCCGAAACCTTGTTATCTGTTTGCGCTGGTTGCCGGTGAATTTGATGTGTTGCGTGACAGTTTTACTACCCGGTCTGGCCGTGACGTTGCGCTGGAAATTTTTGTCGATAAAGGCAACCTGGACCGCGCCGACTGGGCGATGACCTCCCTGAAACAGAGTATGAAGTGGGACGAGGAGCGCTTTGGTCTGGAATACGATCTCGATATCTTTATGATCGTGGCGGTCGATTTCTTTAATATGGGAGCGATGGAAAACAAAGGACTGAATGTCTTTAATTCCAAATATGTACTTGCTAAAGCCGAAACTGCGACCGATAAAGATTATCTGGGTATTGAGGCAGTCATTGGTCATGAATATTTCCATAACTGGACCGGCAACCGTGTGACCTGCCGTGACTGGTTTCAGCTCAGTCTGAAAGAGGGACTGACTGTCTTCCGCGATCAGGAGTTTAGTTCCGATTTAGGATCACGTCCGGTAAATCGTATCGATAATGTCCGCGTCATGCGTGGTGCGCAGTTCGCGGAGGATGCCAGTCCGATGGCGCATCCTATCCGTCCGGATCAGGTCATGGAGATGAACAACTTCTATACACTGACCGTGTATGAGAAAGGTTCAGAAGTGATCCGTATGATGCATACTTTGCTGGGTGAACAGAAATTCCAGCAAGGGATGAAACTCTATTTCCAGCGTCATGACGGCAGTGCTGCAACCTGTGATGATTTTGTCCAGGCCATGGAAGATGCCTCAGGCGTAGATTTGACCCAGTTCCGTCGCTGGTACAGCCAGTCCGGGACTCCGGTGTTGACGGTACAGGATGAGTATGACCCGCATACCGAAACCTATAAATTGCATGTAAAACAGCACACCCCGCCGACAGCCGATCAAAAGGAAAAACTGCCGCTGCATATCCCGCTGGATATTGAACTCTATGACGGTGAAGGCGGGGTGATTCCATTACAGTACCAGGGACAACCGGTAAATCCGGTGTTGAATGTTACGCAAAATGAACAGACTTTTGTGTTCGACCATGTGTACTTCCAGCCGGTGCCTTCGCTGTTACGTGAGTTTTCTGCACCTGTAAAACTCGACTATCAGTGGAGTGATGCACAACTGACCTTCCTGATGCGTCATGCCCGTAACGATTTCTCACGCTGGGATGCTGCGCAGAGCCTGCTGGCCACCTATGTGAAACTGAATGTACTGCGTTTCTCACAGAAACAACCATTATCTCTGCCACAACATGTGGCAGAAGCGTTCCGTGCGGTGTTGCAGGATAAAGGCCGTGATCCGGCGTTGACTGCATTGATTCTGACCTTACCTTCTGAAAATGAAATGGCAGAGTGGTTTGAGGTGATCGATCCTCAGGCGATCGCTGCGGTCAGAACAGCAATTATCCGGACACTGGCGCAAGCGCTACATACTGAGTTACTCGAAACTTATCAGCATAACCAGACGGGAGATTACCGGGTAGAACATCAGGATATTGGCAGACGCGCATTAAAGAACATTTGCCTGAGTTATCTGGTGTTTGGTGAGCAGGCCGCTGCAGATGCACTGGTTCGTCAGCAGTATCAGCAGGCAAACAATATGACTGATGCCCTGGCAGCCTTAAGCGCTGCAGTTTCTGCGCAACTGCCATGTGTCGATGAACTTTTACAGCACTGGGACGATCGCTGGCACCAGGATGGTCTGGTGATGGATAAATGGTTTATTTTGCAGGCGACCAGCCCGGCAGATGATGTACTGGCAAGGGTTGAGCAACTGCTTGGACACCGTTCGTTTACGATGAGCAATCCTAACCGCGTACGTTCACTGGTGGGTGCCTTTGCCTCGGCGAACCCGTCAGCATTCCATGCGTTGGATGGCAGCGGTTATCGGTTCCTGACGCGTATGCTGACCGATCTCAATAAGCGCAATCCTCAGATTGCCGCGCGGATGATTGAACCGCTAATCCGTCTCAAACGTTACGATGGAAAACGCCAGCAACTGATGCGTGAAGCATTAGAAGAGCTGAAATCACTGGAAGATTTGTCCGGCGATTTATATGAGAAGATCACTAAAGCCCTGACCGCCTGATTTAAGCAAAATCTCAGTATCTCAGATAAACCACCGGCGAATGCCGGTGGTTTTTTTATCGAGGTAGCCATAAGGTTTGTTGATGTCCCTCAGTGTTGTGCAGCTGTGTAAGGGTTAAATTTACTTTTGCCCGAAAGCTCTTTACCATTCCGGCGCAGAATTCAGAAACGGCCAGAGGCCGCCAACCGCGACCAGTGTTCCCAGGGAGAGTGCATGTTATATCCAATCATCCGTCCTGCATTATTTAAACTTGATCCTGAACGGGCTCATGAACTGTCGATCAAACAATTAAAATTACTACGGGGAACCCCGTTTGAGCGGCTGATTCATCAGCGGCTTCCTTCACGGCCAGTAACCTGTATGGGGTTGCAGTTTGATAATCTACTGGGGCTGGCTGCAGGATTAGATAAAAATGCAGAATGCATTGATGCCTTCGGAGCAATGGGGTTCGGTTTTGTTGAAGTGGGTACCGTGACACCGCGTGCTCAGGCCGGAAATGATAAACCCCGTTTATTCCGTCTGGTGGAAGCGGAAGGGATCATCAACCGGATGGGCTTTAATAATTTTGGAGTTGACCACCTGGTTGAGAACGTCAAAAAATCGAATTATCGCGGGATTATCGGTATCAATATTGGGAAAAATAAAGATACGCCGGTTGAGCAGGGCAAGGATGATTATCTGATTTGTATGGAAAAGACTTATGCTCATGCGGGTTATATTACGGTCAATATATCCTCACCGAATACTCCCGGCCTACGCAGTTTACAATACGGTGAAGCGTTAGATGATTTGCTGTCAGCAATAAAAAATAAACAACAGGAATTACAAAAACGACATCTGAAATATGTCCCGGTGGCAGTAAAGATCGCGCCGGATCTTTCTGAAGAAGAATTGATCCAGGTGGCAGACAGTCTCGTGCGGCATAATATCGATGGTGTTATTGCTACGAATACCACGCTGGATCGATCTCTGGTGGAAGGTTTGCCACATGCAGCTGAAGCTGGTGGTTTGAGCGGGCGTCCGGTTCAGTTACGAAGCACTGAAATTATCCGCCGTCTGAACACTGAACTTAATGGACGGTTGCCAATTATAGGTGTTGGCGGTATTGATTCGTTAATTTCTGCTAAGGAAAAATTAGCGGCGGGTGCAACCCTGATTCAAATATATTCTGGCTTTATTTATAAAGGCCCGTCACTTATCCGGGATATTGTGACAAATATTTAATCAGAAAAAGTGTAATATTTAGCCAGAGGGGTTTATTTATTCCTCTGGCTCGTTTATATTTTATCCGCATGAGGGCAACTTCGGGTTTACTCCGGCTATTTATGATTTAGCCCAGGTAGTGATTTATATTTCAGGGAACGGTAAATGACCGTATTAAGAGAGGCGGCTATATATGACATTAAAGCCTGATGATCGCTGGCAATGGTATTACGATGATACCCAGGATCGTATGATGCTCGATTTAACCGAAGGATTGCATTTTCGATCCCGGTTCCCGAAAAAAATGCTTACCCCGGAGGCTTTTGAATCTCAGAGTTTCTGTGTTGATGATGCCGCGAGCTTTTTTAATTTCGATGAGAAGTGTCGTGATGTTGATTTTAATCATCAGCAACGAGCCGAGTTGGTATTAAATGCGTTGGTTGCCAGCCGTTTTCTGAAACCTTTAATGCCTAAAAGCTGGCACTTTGTGGCCTGCCATTCAGGATGGCAACCTGAAGTCGGACAACTGGCAGAAACTACGCTGTCCGATACCTGTCAGCCGGTACGTCTGTTGGTGGTTGAGAGTGGCAGTAGCGCAGCGCTGTGCGTGGTCGCCCAGACTTCCCTTGAGTTGTCCGGAAAAAAACTCTTGTTGGGAGAGGCAATCAAAATCATGAATGATCGCCTGCGTCCTCATGCACCTGCCACGGCTATTCGTTTCGAACAGGCAGGTTAATTTTAAACAGGTTGCAGCACCAGGTCGCTGTGTGGAATGCAGCTGCAGCTTAAAATGGTATCACCATTAATGGCTGAAGAATTAAGTGCAGTCACCTCTCCACTGACTAATTTCATCCGACAACAGCCACAGGATCCAGCCCTGCAGGAATAGGGGATTCGAAATCCAGCCCCCTCCAGCTGCTCCAGTAAAATCTGTTGAGTATTACCGGTAAATTTCTCTCCCTGCCAGCTGATATTTGCCTGTCTGGCGGGTGTTTTCACCGGGGAGATAGCGGTTTGGCGTTCACTGGTGGTATACGGGCGGCCCGGTTTGGTACTGAGTACTTTCACTTCATCACCGCAACGAATCACACCACTGTTACGGGCGACCAGATTGAGCCCGAAGTCTATATCACCACTGTCATCACCAGACAGTCGAAAGGTTTTCAATGTCGTCATGGGTTCCCCTGCCGGATGCTTTTTACCTCGCCCGGTGCTGACGGTTGTAAGAATACAACGACTGCAGGGTTTTGCGACATCAAAGGTGATATCACCCACCCGTATCACAGACCACTGATCTTCCTGCCAGGCATCAGAACCACTCACCACCAGATTTGGGCGAAACTGTTCAATACGAATGCCTGCCGGACAGCGATTTTGTAAATCATAAAATGATGATTCACTCACCAGCAAAAAGGGATAACCATCGGCAAAACCTACCGGAATCTCCGGAAATTTTTTAACTCTGCGGGTAGGGTGGTCACCGGTCCAGCGTAACTGGACCGGATGTGGAAAATACTGACTCAGCCATTGATTGATATTATCCGGAGCTATCCGTGCGGCAAAGTGAGTTCCCCAGACCTCGGTACTGGCTTCATTTTCACTAAAATCTTCAAAACGGACCAGTATTTGACCACCGTCAGAGGCCTGAATAAATAGTCCCTCGGGGACCACCAGTGGTGAAAAAAGTACCATTTCAGGATACTGGCGCGCGGTGATAAACGTCCCGTCAGTGGTCGTCAGCATAAATGTCCGGTCCCAGGATAAACCCTGTGGTCGCACCAGTGACTGAGATACTGACGTTCCGCGCATTGATTTCACCGGGTGAATAAACAGACGTGACAAAGTGATCATCGGGGCTCCGTTCCAGGCTACGCATTAATAAAGACGCTAACTTTATGACATAGCGCTGTGATTCGCTATAATGCGCAACAATTTTCCATTAAGTAGACTTAAAAAATATGAATTCTCTGTTTGCCAGTACAGGCCGTGGGCTGGAAGAACTATTAAAATCTGAGCTGGAAGCGTTGGGCGCTCAGAATATACAGCTGGTGCCGGGCGGTGTTCATTATCAGGGCGATGACAAAATGTTGTATCAGAGCCTGATGTGGAGCCGGCTTGCGTCACGGGTCCTGCTGCCTTTAGGAGAATTCGGCCTGTGGAGTGATCTTGACCTGTATGTTGGTGCTCAGTCTGTCCCCTGGACAGATCTGTTTGACAGTCACCAGAGTTTTGCGGTGCATTTCAGTGGCACCAATGACATTATCCGTAACAGCCAGTTCGGCGCGATGCGGGTGAAGGACGCTATTGTGGATAGTTTCACCCGTAAAAATCTGGCCCGTCCTGACGTGGATCGTGAAGCACCGGATATCCGGATTATTGCATGGCTTAACAAGGATAAGGTCAGCCTTTCACTTGATTTGAGTGGCGATGCTCTGCATCAGCGTAATTACCGCCAACAGACTGGTCAGGCACCCCTAAAAGAGAACCTGGCGGCGGCGATTGTCATGCGATCCGGCTGGCGCGCAGGAACCCCCATGATCGATCCTATGTGCGGTTCTGGCACTCTGCTTATTGAGGCGGCGATGATCGCTGCTGATCGTGCTCCCGGACTTGCCCGAAAGCACTGGGGATTCACTGCGTGGAAAGGCCACAACGATGCGGTCTGGCAGGAAGTTACCCGCGAGGCAAATCGCCGCGCCAGCCTGGCGATGCAAGGTAAAAAAGTTCGGTTCTACGGATATGATAATGACCCTCAGGTGATTCAGCGGGCACAAGCTAACGCCCGTAAAGCTGGCATGGCGGCGTTTATCAGCTTTAAAGCCCAGGATGTTCTGCAACTGAAAAATCCACTGCCGGCAGAAGAGACCGGAACCCTACTCAGCAACCCGCCTTACGGGGAGCGTCTGGAAAGTGAACCGGCGTTGATTGCCCTACACAGCCAGTTTGGGCGAATTGTAAAACGTGAGTTTGCCGGCTGGAAATTGTCCCTGTTTAGTGGTTCTCCGGAACTGCTAAGCTGTCTGCAACTGCGTGCAGAAAGACAGTTTAAAGCAAAAAATGGCCCGCTTGACTGCGTACAGAAAAATTACCAGCTGATGGCAGGTTCTGCAGATTCGACGCGGGATATCGCCGAAGATTATGCTAACCGGCTGCGTAAGAATATTAAGAAACTGGATAAATGGGCGAAGCAGGAAGGGACTAACGCTTACCGGATTTATGATGCTGACTTACCGGAATACAATATTGCGGTGGATCGTTATGCTGACTGGGTAGTAATACAGGAATATGCACCACCAAAAACAGTGGATGCCCAAAAAGCCCGGCAGCGTCTGTTCGATGTGATCAGTGCAACCCTGACGGTGCTGGATCTGCCTGCAAATCGTCTGGTTCTAAAAACGCGTGAGCGGCAAAAAGGCAAAAACCAGTACCAGAAACTGGGCGAGAAAGGGGAGTTCTTCCCGGTTGAAGAGTACAATGCCCGGTTACTGGTGAATCTAACGGATTATCTGGACACCGGTCTGTTTATTGACCACCGTATCGCCCGCAAAATGTTGGGTGAAATGAGTCAGGGAAAAGATTTTCTCAACTTGTTTTCTTACACCGGGAGCGCCAGCGTACATGCAGGTCTTGGTGGCGCCCGTTCAACCACCACGGTGGATATGTCGCGTACTTACCTTGAATGGGCCGAGCGTAATCTGCAACTGAACGGTCTCTCTGGCAGGGCGCACCGGTTAATTCAGGCTGACTGTCTGAGCTGGTTGCAGGAAGCGCGCGAGTCCTTTGATCTGATATTTATCGATCCACCGACCTTCTCAAACTCCAAACGTATGGAAGACAGTTTTGATGTTCAACGGGATCACCTTGATCTTCTGAGTCACCTGAAACGACTGCTGCGTAAAGGTGGCACGATTATGTTCTCGAATAATAAACGCGGATTCAAAATGGATATCGACGGGCTGGCGGCGCTGGGACTGCAGGCTCAGGAAATTACGCAAAAGACCCTTTCTCAGGATTTTGCCAGAAACAAACATATCCATAATTGCTGGCTAATCACTGCCACGGGTAAGGAATAATTTTTTATGTCATTAATTAGTATACATAATGCCTGGCTGTCCTTCAGTGATGCGCCGTTACTGGATAATACCGAACTGCACATTGAAGAAAATGAGCGGGTTTGCCTGGTTGGACGCAATGGTGCCGGTAAATCGACCCTGATGAAGATTATCAATCAGGAGATTCCACTGGATGATGGCCGGATTATCTATGAACAGGATTTGGTGGTAGCCCGTCTGCAACAAGACCCGCCACGTAACATCACCGGTTCAGTCTATGATTTTGTCGCAGAAGGTGTTGCAGAACAGGCGAAGTACCTGAAAGAGTATCACGCCATATCTCACCAGGTGATGCAGGACCCGAGCGAAAAAAACCTTAATGAGATGGCAAGACTCCAGACGTTGCTGGATCACCATAACCTGTGGCAGCTGGAAGGACGCATAAATGACGTTCTGAAAAATATCGGTCTGGATGCGGAAACTGAACTGTCTTCTCTGTCTGGCGGTTGGTTAAGAAAAGCGGCGTTAGGTCGTGCTCTGGTGAGCAATCCTAAAGTATTACTGCTGGACGAACCTACCAACCACCTTGATATTGAAACCATCGACTGGCTGGAAACGTTTCTTAAAACATTCAGCGGTAGCATTGTGTTTATTTCTCACGACCGCTCATTCATCCGTAACATGGCAACGCGTATTGTCGATCTGGATCGAGGCAAACTGGTGTCATGGCCGGGAGACTATGACAACTTCGTGCTGGGTAAAGAAGAAGCGTTGCGGGTTGAAGAGTTACAAAATGCTGAATTCGACCGAAAGCTGGCTCAGGAAGAAGTCTGGATTCGCCAGGGGATAAAAGCCCGTCGCACCCGAAATGAGGGGCGGGTTCGGGCCCTTAAAGCACTGCGTCGTGAGCGTTCCGAACGTCGTGAAGTGATGGGCAAAGCGAATATGCAGGTTGAAGAAGCCTCACGTTCGGGAAAAATTGTGTTTGAGCTGGAGAATGTTCATTACCAGGTCCAGGGCAGAACACTGGTAGAAGATTTCTCCGCGCAGGTCCAACGTGGTGACAAAATTGCACTGATTGGTGCGAACGGTTGCGGTAAAACGACACTGTTACGCCTGATGCTGGGGGATTTAACCGCTGACAGTGGCAAAATTCATCGTGGTACAAAACTGGAAGTCGCTTATTTTGACCAGCATCGTGCTGAGCTGGATCCTGACCGTACAGTGATGGATAACCTGGCTGAAGGAAAGCAGGAAGTAATGGTTAACGGCAAGCCACGCCATGTTTTAGGGTACCTGCAGGATTTTCTGTTCCATCCAAAACGTGCGATGACGCCGGTTCGTGCGTTATCAGGTGGTGAGCGTAACCGGTTATTACTTGCCCGTTTGTTTCTTAAACCCAGCAATCTACTGATCCTCGATGAACCTACCAATGACCTGGATGTTGAAACTCTGGAGTTACTTGAGGAACTGATCGACGGCTATCAGGGAACGGTACTTTTAGTGAGCCATGATCGTCAGTTCGTTGATAATACCGTCACCGATTGCTGGATATTTGAAGGAAATGGCGAAGTTGGCCGTTTTGTAGGGGGGTACCATGATGCTCAGCTGCAACGTGCCGCCTATAAGCTGGCGAAAAAACCCGCTGCCAGCAAACCCGCTGCCAGCAAACCCGCTGTAACACCGGCCGCAAAAACAACAACTTCAGTGGATGCTAAATCCAGCAAACCCGCTAAGCTAAGTTATAACCTGGCGCGGGAACTGGAACAGTTACCACAGAAACTCGAATCACTGGAAACTGAAATCGCGCAATTGCAGGCTAAAATGAGCGAAACTGATTTTTTCAGTCAGCCACATGATAAAACACAGCCGGTTATCGACCAGCTTTCGGCCGCCGAACAGGCTCTGGAAGAGGCATTTACCCGCTGGGAATATCTTGAAAATCTCAGGAATGGAGAGTAACCCCGATGAACATTACCCGGTGTGAGCAGCTCAAAGATGCAGACACATGGGTTTTGTGTCCTCAGTGTGATTTGGCATGCCGTTTACCGTCATTAACCGTCGGAAAAAAGGCGGTATGCCCCCGCTGTCATACCACCGTGGATATGCGCTGGCCGGATTCGGCGAAGCGTCCCACGGCTTATGCCATTTCAGCGCTGATAATGCTGGTGCTGGCGAACCTGTTCCCGTTTATCAGCATGCATGTTGCGGGGCTGAGTAGTGAGATCAGTCTGACGCGTATTCCCGGGATTATGGTGTCTGATGATTATCAGGTCCTGGCAGCACTGTTCCTGTTACTGGTACAGGGCATACCGGCCTGCTGCCTGATTATCATCATTCTGCTGGTAAACCGGGTGAAAATGCCGCTGTCAGTGAAGGTGCACCTGGCAAAGCTATTTTTCCATTTGCGCAACTGGGGAATGGCCGAAATTTTTATGGCTGGTGTGCTGGTAAGTTTTGTGAAACTCATGGCTTACGGTGAAATAGGTTTGGGGATTAGTTTCTGGCCATGGTGTCTGTTCTGTATTTTTCAGTTACGGACTTTCCAGTGTGTGGATAGACGTCGTTTATGGCAGCATATCCAGTCCGCACCAGAGCTTCACACAATGCCACGGGCTGGTGTGAGCGGACTGGCTCAGGAGCTACGTTCCTGTCCATGCTGCACTGCGATTCTCCCACTGCATGATGCTGTCTGCCCGCGCTGTTTTACCCGCGGAACGGCACGTAAAAAGCAGAGTCTGCAGTGGACACTGGCACTATTGCTGACTTCGGTGATGCTTTATATTCCCGCTAATATTATGCCAATTATGATCACCGATGCTCTGGGCTCGAAAATAACGTCAAATATTATGGCAGGTGTCGTATTGCTGTGGAGTGATGGTTCATACCCTGTCGCATTGGTTATTTTTATTGCCAGTATCATGGTACCGACGTTAAAGATTCTGGCCATTGCCTGGCTCAGCTGGAACGCCAGTGGCCGGGGACAAAGGGATAATGAAAAAATGCATCTGGTTTATGAGGTGGTCGAATTTGTTGGTCGCTGGTCTATGATCGATGTATTTGTTATCGCGATTTTGTCATCGCTGGTACGGATGGGAGGATTAATGAATATTTATCCGGCACCTGGTGCATTGCTTTTCGCGGGTGTTGTTATTTTAACCATGTTTGCCGCGCTGACGTTTGATCCCCGATTACTATGGGATCGTGAACCAAAGAACCGCGCTGAGGAATCCGGTGTTGAAACAGAATAATCAGGAAACAGCCCGCATAGAGAACATCAAAAGATGGTCTCCGGTTTGGATTGTGCCGATAGTCACGGTGCTGATTGGTGCATGGATATTGTTTTATCATTTTTCGCATCAGGGGCCTGAAGTTACGTTGGTTACCAGCGATGCGGAAGGTATTGTGCCCGGAAAAACTGCAATCAAAAGCCGCAGTGTCGATATCGGCATGGTACAAAGTGCCGAACTGAGCCCGGATCTCCGTCATGTGGAAATTAAGGCACGGCTAAATTCCGGCATGAGTAAGATGCTACATGAAGATTCAGTATTCTGGACGGTTAAGCCTCAGATTGGACGGGAAGGCGTCACCGGACTTGGCACTTTACTCTCTGGTTCCTATATA
Organism: Tatumella sp. UBA2305; assembly: GCF_002345795.1. NCBI lineage: Bacteria > Pseudomonadati > Pseudomonadota > Gammaproteobacteria > Enterobacterales > Erwiniaceae > Tatumella > Tatumella sp. UBA2305. The sequence continues at coordinate 31,689 of NZ_DDVT01000011.1, read as the reverse complement.
GAATTACAACCAGGAACTCGTGGCGAGCAGCCAGAGCAGTATCAGTTGCTGGACTCACCGCCGCTGGCAGGTCCGGATGCTAAGGGTATTCGTATTATTCTGGATAGCGCAAAAGCAGGACAGCTTAATCCGGGTGACCCCGTACTGTTCCGCGGTTTCCGTGTTGGTTCAGTCGAAACCAGCAAATTCGATACTGCAAAACGAATGATGAGCTATCAGTTGTTTATTCAGTCCCCCTATGATCGGCTAGTGACGACCAATGTACGTTTCTGGAAAGACAGCGGTATCGCGGTAGATATGTCAGCCTCCGGTATGCGCGTTGAAATGGGATCGCTAACAACATTATTTAGCGGGGGGGTAAGTTTTGATGTGCCTGATGGCTCACCTCTGGGTGACCCTGCACAGAATAAGGCGGATTATCATTTATTTGACGACCAGCGTTCCATTCAGGAATCGATGTACACTCAGCATACAGATTTCCTGATGTTCTTTAATGAGTCCATCCGTGGTCTTGAACCTGGTGCTCCGGTAGAATTCCGCGGTATACGTTTAGGAACTGTGGAAAAAGTCCCTTATGTTATCCCTGGCCGGTTTAACACTCTTGACAATGATTATCGTATCCCTGTGCTGATCCGTATTGAACCCGGGAGGTTTGCCTCCAGTGTCGGAAATAATTTCAATATTGACCAGCATTTGCAGGAAGGGCGTTTGCATGGATTAAGGGCCAGCCTGAAAACAGCGAATCTGATCACAGGGTCTCTGTATGTGGATCTGGACTTTTATAACAATGTTCCGCAGTTCACGGGCCCGGATACTGTATCTGGTTATAAAATCATTCCAACTGTCGTTGGAGGTCTGAATCAGATGCAGCAAAAAGTGATGGCCATTCTCGATAAAGTGGAAAAATTACCACTCGCCCCGATGATGAATGAAGCTACTGGGACATTAAAAGAGAGCCAGAAAACACTGAAAAATCTGCAAACCACGCTGGATAACCTGAACAAGATCACCGACAGTCCGGCAATGAAAACGTTGCCGGCTGATATGCAGCAAACATTGCGTGATCTTAACCGTAGCCTGAAAGGGTTGCAGCCCGGTAGTCCGGCTTATAACAAGCTGGTCGGTGATATGCAGCGACTTGATCAGGTATTACAGGAATTGCAGCCGGTACTGAAAACACTCAATAACAAGAGTAATGCATTAGTCTTTGAAGCGAAGCCAGGTAAAGATCCTGAGCCGAAGAGGGCAAAACAGTGAACAGAGTATTATTATTAATCACTGCACTGTTACTCAGTGCCTGTAGCAGCGAAGCTGAAAAGCAATATTATCAGTTACCATCGACGCCGGTGACCACGCCGGCAGTGGCCAGTTCTGCCTCGTTGACCGGTACTCAGCACGTGCTATGGGTGGAACCGGTTAATTTGTCAGATTATCTGTCCGGTAACGGCTTAGCGTATCAAACCAGTGATGTACAGTATGTTATTGCCACCAGTAATTTATGGGCCAGCCCACTGGACCAGCAGTTACAGCAAACGCTGGTGAGTAACCTGAGTCAGTTGATGCCAGGCTGGTTGGTGAGTGGATCGCTGGCCGGAAATAACTACGATACATTATCTGTTACAGTCACCGGCTTCCATGGCCGCTATGACGGTAAGGCGGTGATCAGTGGTTCCTGGATTTTGCAGCAAGGCAATCAGACGATCCGCAGACCCTTCTCACTGGTGCTGAAGCAGGATAAGGATGGTTATGCCGCCCTGGTCAGAACTTTGGCTGAAGGCTGGCAACAGGAAGCCAGACAGATAGCACAGCAAATCAGTCAGTAAGCTATTCTGTGTACCTAAAAGCCTCCATTTGGAGGTTTTTTTTTGAAGATTTCTCAGCGAGTGGGAAAAATCCGGACTTTTAATTAGATTTGTAAAAATACCTCAGTAGAAAAATGGCGTATGCCGCTAACTCATTGTCTTAAGTCCGGTTCCGGAAAAGCTATTGCATTAATGTGACAGTCAGATGAATTTTAGGCATTGATCTTTTGGTTTTGAGGCGGTAGAAATAGAACGTGGTTGAGTGTTTATTAACCACATATTCTTTCTATCCCGTCCCACCTTAAACTATGAGGGAAAGCTGGTATGAAGAGACAAAAAAGAGATCGCTTAGAGCGGGCACATTCACGCGGCTATCAGGCCGGAATATCCGGACGATCGAAAGAGATCTGTCCGTATCAGACCACCGACACACGCTCACACTGGCTGGGCGGATGGCGGATGGCAATGGCCGAACGTTCGGTGTTTGCTTAACTCTTAGGGTCTGAACGTGCCGGAGCCTTTTCCGAGTGTGGAGGCTCCGGCAGGAAATAATTATTGTACCCCTCTGCCGTTCTATTTAGTTTCACAGCACAGATGACTCCCGGGCTTCTTCCCGCCCACAATTTCGCTTCCCGATGTTCCACTCTTCACCCGTTAGAAAATAACGGCAACGGCTTCCAAACGTCTATTGGATCCCCGGATGGGGAACCCTTACCATAAATTTTTGGTCGCGGGACAGTGCCTGACTGGAGCGAAACTGAGAATTCAGCACCAAGGCGTTCATACTGGCAGGTGGATGATATCTGATACTGGCGGTTGGGGATCGACTTTCCGTCTTGAGTAGAATGAAAGGTACTGCCACGCGCCGGAAGTCAGGTAAATCTGACCAAGAGGTGAGTAAACTGAGCTGTAATAAAGGCTTGCGAAAGACGTGGTAAGAAGTATTAAAAAGGCGGGAAAGATACCCGCCTTTGAAAGAAGAACCTGAAACCGGCTTAGAAAGCGGTCGCATCCTTGAACAAGCCAACTTTAAGGTCGTTGGCATTATAGATCAGCTGACCATCGACAAAGACTTCACCATCAGCAACGCCCATCACCAGTTTACGATTGATAACACGTTTAAAGTGGATCTTGTAGGTGACTTTTTTCGCTGTCGGCAATACCTGACCGGTGAATTTGACTTCCCCCACACCCAGTGCACGGCCTTTACCTTCTGCACCCAGCCAGCCAAGATAAAAACCAACCAGTTGCCACATAGCATCAAGACCCAGACAGCCAGGCATCACAGGATCATTGACAAAATGGCAGGCAAAAAACCATAAATCGGGAGTGATATCTAATTCAGCTTCAACGAAACCCTTATCATACTTACCACCCGTTTCGGACATTTTGACGACACGGTCCATCATCAGCATGTTCCCTGCCGGTAATGGCGGGCCATTCTCGCCAAATAACTCTCCGCGCCCGGAGGCAGCAAGGTCTTCTTTTGTATAGGAATCGCGTTTATCTACCATGTCTGTTTTTAGCCTTAAATTTGTGAATGGGGGAGAATAGCTTACAGTTGTACGCTGAGCAAGTCTGATTAACGCTGGTTAAACCAGTTTAACCAGCGAAATAACCCTGTACCGCTCCTGATTTCAGGTTGTGTTGCCCGGGCAATGCGTTCCTGAATCAGAGATAACAGATCTTCGGTTTCGTCATCCGTGCGCCATTTCTTGCCACTGAGTATCTCAATGGCTTCTTCGACACTGTCTACTGCCCACAAATGAAATTGTCCTGCTTTGACGGCTTCCACTACATCATTACTGAGCGAAAGATGTCGGACATTAGTTTGCGGAATAATCACCCCTTGCTTGCCGGTAAGTTCACGTTGAGAACATACCGCGAAGAACCCTTCAATTTTTTCATTAAGTCCGCCAACCGGCTGAATATTACCCAACTGATCTACCGAACCGGTAACGGCGATTGATTGCGTCAGAGGTTGCTGTGATAAGGCACTTACCAGAGCACAAAGTTCAGCCAGAGAGGCACTGTCACCGTCAACTTCGGAATATGACTGTTCGAACACCATTGATGCACTGAATGGCAACTGTTGCTCGAGTTCCAGCTCAGAAATAAGATAGGCCTGGATAATCATCATACCTTTAGCATGAAGATTACCACCCAGTTCAGATTTCCTCTCGATGTCCATCACCTCACCATCACCGTAATGGACCACACAAGTGATGCGTGAAGGCTCACCCCAGGGACGGGGATGGCCCGGAAAATCCAACACCGACAATCCGTTAACCTGGCCTGTCACTTCGCCATCAGTCTCAATAATAATTTGTTGTTCGCTGATCTCTTCCTGCATTCTTTCCGGGAGGAAGCTTTCGCGCCATAATCTGGCTTCCAGTGCTCCGCGCAGTGATTCTGCGTTAATTTCGCCGCCAAAAGTGACTGCATCCATTAACTGACGTTGTATCCAGCGAGGACAAAGTGGTAGCAGAGTTTGATCACCGGTATAACGACAACCTTCAACCATCAGCAGTGGCCAGCCATCATCAGCAATTTCAGGCAACATGAGTTCGCGGCTCAGGGTTCTGATCCATTCGCACCATAAAGTCACATCCTGATCATCATGGATACGCCATTGCTCTTCAAATTCGGTATAAAGAGCATTCTCCATTAGCTCAGGTTCCGATTCCTGAAATGCTGCTAATGCATCACGATCGCCACAGAGGATCAGTTTAACGTCCAGAGGCAGAGTCGGCAGGGCAACAGGGAAGGGGTTACGTTCATCGGGCGGAAGCCATTCAAAAGACCCGGTGGTAATAAATTTTCTGAGACGTGACCACATCAGGGGTTGTTCAAGCAGAGTACGCACAGAAAGGATCAGTGTTCCTCCATTGGCCTGGTGGAGTAAGCCAGGCTCAGGAATCAGCTTGTCACCCTGACGGCGAACAACCCCGAACAATTCGCTGCTTTCGACCCATTCGGTGAAATAAACTCCGGATTGCTGACAGAACGTGGCCTGTCCTGCGGGGGCCTCTGCCAGTAAATAACTACCATCAGTTTGTTGTTGGTAATTCCAGCGTTGTGCTACTACAGGCTCATCAGGATCGGATTCAGACACTGCCAGATAAGCCGAGGCAATTCGGGAAAGATAGTCAGTATTTTCCTGACTACGTACCATCAGCACTGGCATCAGCGTCTGACTGTCTAAATAGGCTAATGCATTCATTAAACGGGGCTGTACAGATGCCTGAATATCGTCCTCATCAGCGGACGGCCGGGAGAAAGCAGCCTGAAACTGACTGGTATCCGGCTGCAGGGCTTGCCAGGGAAGTTGAGAGCTGATCAAAGTAATCGCATTTATCCGGTGTAGAGAAAGCGACGATTATACAGGAAATAAGGGGATGAAACAGTGTGGTTTGATAGGCGAACAGCATAGAATAAGCTAAAGTAATCCTGACTACAGCGACTATAAAAACTGTTATTCTTAATCTGATACCTGAAGATGATGAGACCCCGATGAAATATCTGCAACTTGAGAATCTGGAGTCCGGCTGGAAATGGAAGTACCTGGTGAAAAAGCACAGGGAAGGTGAGGCCATCACCCGTTATCCGGAACAGAGTGCTGCGGAAGAAGCGGTGAGAATACTGATCACTCTTGAACACCGGCCTGGTGAAATTGCTGGCTGGATTGAGCAACATATGAATCCGGTGCTGTTTAACCGGATGAAGCAAACTATCAGGGCACGCAGGAAACGGCATTTTAACGCGGAGCATCAGCATACCCGCAAAAAATCTATCGATCTGGAATATCTGGTATGGCAAAGATTGGCAGGGTTGGCACAACGCCGCAATAGCACGCTGTCGGAAACGATTGTACAGTTGATTGAAGATGCAGAAAGGAAAGAAAAATATGCCTCTCAGATGTCGTCACTAAAACAAGACCTGCAATCGATTCTTGGACAGGACTCTAAAAGCAAATAGCTCTGAAGACATCAAGGTGTTAACGCACTTATCAGATTTATCGCCGTAAATAAAAAACCCCGCCTTAGCGGGGTTTTTTTCACTGTTACATATTAGCCCTGTGGCTGAGTAACAACGTCTTTGATACCTTTAACTTCGATCTCAACACGACGGTCAGGACCCAGACATTCGATCAGGGCAGCACGGCCTTTCACGTTGTCACAGGTGCTGCCGGTAACCGGGTCAGCTTTACCCATACCTTGTGCAGAGATTTTGTTTGAAGGGATACCTTTAGAGATCAGGTAATTAACAACAGACTGTGCACGCTGCTCAGACAGCTTCTGGTTGTATTGTGCTGAACCGATACGGTCGGTGAAGCCCAGAACAACAACAGAACCATCTTTAGGATCTACAGAGCTCAGCTGGGTGTACAGCTGGTCCAGAGCCTGCTGGCCGCTTGCTTTCAGAGTTGATTTGTTGAAGTTAAACAGTACGTCTGATTTCAGAGTAAAGTGTTTGGTTTCAACAACCGGAGCCGGAGCTGGTGCCGGAGCAGCAACAGGGGCTGGAGCATCATCCTGACCAAAACGGTAAGAAACACCCAGGCTCAGCATTGAGTTATCAGGACGTGCACCAACGGTCTGTGCATCACCAATGTTGTTAACCCACTGGTAGTCCAGACGGGTTGCCCAGTTCTGAGTGATCGCATATTCAACACCCACTGCTGCCAGTGGAGAAACACCGGTATCGTGGTCAGACTGACCGTTACGGTAGTCTTTACTATCTGCACGCCATACCATGCCGCCCAGACGAGTATACACGTCCAGATCGTCCATGATTGGGTAGCTCAGTTTAGCTGCTAACTGAACGCCCTGCGCTTTGAAAGCACCGTGGTTAGTTGAACCGTAAGGCATGCGGCCTAACCAGTCATAACCCAGTTCGAAGCCCAGGTACTGGTTTGCCTGATAGCCAACGAATGCACCGGCACCCAGCTGGTTCTTTTTAGGAGCGTTGCTGACATTGTTGTAATTGTTACCGTAGAACCCGGTATCGTGGTACTGAGACCAGCCCAGTTTACCACCGGTGTACCAGGTGTTATCTTTTGGTGCGGCCTGCGCTACGGTAGCGAAACCTGCCAGTGCCACTGCAATTGCGATAGCTGTCTTTTTCATTTTGCGCCTCGTTATCATCCAAAATAGGCAATGAGCATAAATGTTGCTCTTGGTTGTAATCCTTCGCCGGGTTGTATCGCTCGATTTTTACTCTGCCAAACAGGAGATTATTGAGCACCCTGGCGAGCTAAAGTCTACAACGAGATTAGAAAGTTACAAGTAAGATATGATGTTGTACAGTAAAAAAACAGCAAAATGTACACATCCTGTAACATTTAAAACTGAACTCTGGTCAGTGAACTTATCATAAATTGACCTTAACCCATTGTTGGCTCAGGAATGTCATGACTCTTCAGTGATTTATTTTTCTTCACGCAATTTTTTCTGAGAAAAATCTTATTTTAGCTCAATGTAGTAAGGGAGACTGAATTTTCAACCGATTTTCCTGTCTGCCGGGATAATTAAAGTCATTTTCCTCCCGCATTATCAGACCGAGAGTACGACCCTCTTTTGCTGCCTGTTCGAGTTCCTCACGTTCAGCCGCCGTTAAATGTTCGGGCAACCATGCAAGGACGACACTAAAATTTCCTGAACGAAGTGCTTTGGCCATCGCTCTCACACCGCCTTCGGCAGTGAGTGAAGGAACCTGCATACTTTTTTCCAGGGGTAATCCTGATTGCTGTAACCAGTGACGGTTTAGTTTATGTGCTGGTGTCAGCCATAGCTGCCAGCGGGACTGCTCACTAAGCTGCTTTAATAAAGGTAGCAGTAAACTGTTAAGTAGGGCAGGATGCTGCGCATGGTAACTTAGCTCACTGATGCAGCCGCAGACCTCAGAAGAGGGGGCTGAGTGACGGTGAATGTTGAAAGTTTCTGATTTCAGTAGCTGAGTACGCATTTTTTTACCCATCCGCAATGAACTGTATGTATATACAGTATTCCTGTTGTGAACAAAGATCAATCATTTTTCTGAAAACAGTTCGCAGAATCTTAAACTAATTCACCAAACTACGATTTATACATTGAACAACTAATCGCTTTTGTTTACCTTCCAACATGTTGATAAATATTATTTTATTGGCAGCTATGCCATTGCCTGAACCAGGGAGGTTCGCGATGAATATATCCGTTCAACGTGTTGAAGAATCAAAGAAACATCTGGCTGAATTAGGTGAAATTCAGTCACGTACCCAGTTTGGCGGGTACTCTTTATCAGTGGAAAAAATTGTCTTTGCACTGGTGAGTGACGGGGAGTTGTATCTGCGTGCCAGCGAAACTATGCAGCGCTACCTGCAGCAACGTACGTTACAGCCGTTCATTTTCCATAAACGCGGGCAATCAATTAGCCTGAACTATTTTAAAGTCGATTCCCGCCTCTGGCATCATACCGATGAGTTGCTGGAGTTATCCCGCGGATCACTCGATGAGGCCAGAGCATTACGTGCGGCACAAGTTAACTGCCAACGCCTTAAAGACCTGCCCAATTTAAGTATTCGACTCGAAATGTTGCTGATAGAGGTTGGAGTGACAACCACGACCCGGTTGAAAGATTTGGGGGCCAAGCAATGCTGGGCGAGGCTAAGAAGTAAAAACCGTCATCTTGGCCTGAAAACATTATATGCATTACAAGGGGCGATTTCTGGCCAGCACCAGGAAGTGCTGGCCAGAGAGGTAAGGGAAGATCTTAAACGCTGGTATCAGCAATTTACTCAGAGTTTGGTCATGACCCCGGGAAAAGCCACTAAAGGGCCTTCATTTCCTTCCTGATACTGATAATGTCGGGTAGCACTTTTAGTAACAAGCCAATCTGCTGCAGCATCACTGGCTCCTTGCTTTCCGGATTGGCTTCAATAGTGTTCATCTCTTTGATGAGTGAATGTAGTTTGTCGGTGATGTGTTGTTCGTTCTCAGGCGTGGCATGCAGAACATTTTCAGACAGGCTAACTGTATCGTCCAGAAGCTGTAATAAATCCTGTCGGTCGGTCTTTTCCCTGTGGGCTCCTAATGCCGAAATATAACTGAGAAAACTGTGATTAAGGCAAAGCACCCTGAACGCCAGATCTTTGACGGGCAGTGTCAGTCCATTTTCACTGTTCAGATTAGATATCACCAGTGCCAGCTCTGCATCAGAATTGTGCGCATCCCTGCGGGCAACACGGTAAGACATGCGGTTATCTTTACCTTCGTGGTATTGCTCCAGGATAGCATCCAGATACTTATTATTCGCGGCCAGTGCTTTGTTAATTACGTCGGGTAACTGACGATAACGCCAGTCCGGAAAAATCCAGGCTACGGCCATCCAGGAGAGAGCACAGCCGATAAGAGTATCTATAATTCTTGGCAGCGCAACATCAAAACCTTCACCTAACAGATTAAAACTGAGCAGGGCCAGTAAGGTGATGAATAATGTTGCCTGAGCATACTGAATAAGCCGGAAGGCAAAGAATAGCACTCCGCTGACCACTATCAGAATCAGTTGGCCCTGGATAGAGGGAACCAACCACAGTACTGGCAGGCCGATGATAATTCCGGCAAGTGTGCCAATGATTCTGAGAGCCAGACGCTTTCTGGTTGCAGCGTAATTTGGCTGACAGACGAATAAGCTGGTGAGTAATATCCAATAGCCTCTGTCCATGCCGGTCAGCACAATAAAAGCGTAACCGACGCAGAGTACCACAGACATACGTACCGCATGGCGGAATAGCGCCGATTTGGGGCTAAGATGGCGGTTCAGGCGAACTTTGACGTCCTGCCAACCGGTTAGCCCTTCCTGCGAAAGATGCGTATCACTGTTTAGCCACAAATTATTCAATAGTTGTTCCGAGGCTATGGAGATCAACTGATCATCTATCGCCTTCAGGTTCCGCAACAACCAGTGTAATCCTCTCGCCTGTGAGTCCCCGGGAGAATGGATAGCCAGGCGATCCAGAGCTTGTTGCAAATGGAAAAACGCCCGTTCAAACCTTGAATCATGGTGATAGGGTTGCTTCATAATAACTGAGTGAGCCACCTGGCGGCAGGCACTCGCTTGCATATGCATCAGGCGCTGAAAACGGAACAGAATTTCGCTGTATCGCCACTCATTACGCAGCAGGTGGTACTGAATGTGCGAGGAGTTAGCTCGTTCGTGAATTTCCTGAGCTGCAAAATAATAGAGCAATGATCGCCTGCTGTTACGTGCCGCACGCTCACCGCTCAGTCGGCTCTGAATGGCAGTCTTAGTCTGATTAAACTGAGACACCAGTTGGCTGTTGACCAAAGCTGCCTGGATTAATGATGGATCATCTGTTGCTTCAGCATCAGGGTCAAAAAGAATGGCTTTAGCATCCAGATAACCAGCCAGCTGGTTATAGGTTTGAGCAAGCTGTTCCTGAACGGGTTGTACCGGAAACAACAAGTGCATCAGCATTGTTAACAAATAGTACCAAAGTGCACCACTGAGCAGCAGTACAGGCTGGAGATACCACAGGCTGAATAAATGAATACCCAGCATGGTGTAAATCGCCATTAGCAAAGCACCAAACGCGATGGTGGCATAACGTTGTCCCAGGGCACCTAATAATATGTAGATCCAGCTGGAAAAGGCGAGACCAAAGAAAAACAGCCAGGTGTGAGGGAACAACAGTTCAACGGAGACCGTCGCCAGGCAAAAGCAGGCGAGCGTAATGCTTATATTACGCAGTCGCCCGGCTAAACGGTCATCTATATCGGTGAGTGCAGCGGCAACCACACCAAGAATCAGAGGAATAGTCCACGTAATATTCTGCAATGACCAGGAAAGAATTACGCATCCGGTCATTGCGATAAAAATCCTGACCGGATCGCGCCACAGTTTATTCATTAAAAATGTACGCCAGCCGTTGAGTATACCCGAACCAAACTTCATTAATTCTGTTGTCCTTAAAAACGACTACGAGCCGCATTCTCGCGGGCATATTTTGCTTCTTCAACAGAGACTACCCGACGGCCAACTGGCCATAAAGCAATTGCTGCAATCTTGAAATTAGCAATACCCACAGGTATACCGATTATGGTAATACATTGCACTATTCCGGCTGAAATATGAGCCAGACATAACCACCAGCCGAAGAAAATAAGCCAAAAAATATTCAAAAGAGTTCCACCGGAGTTACGTAATGAACTTTTGTCTTCCGGACGCAATAAATCCACATGAACAGCTTCATTTCCGAAAGGAAACAGGGATAGGCGGGTAATCTCCCAGCAGGAACGGGTCAGTGGTAGAGTAAAAATCAGCACAATGGTTATCAAAGTAGCGAATAACCACGCTAGTGTTGTGGCAAATCCACCCAGGACAAAATTCAGTATATTCAGCACAGTCCGCATATTTCGGGGTTCCTTTTATCGGTGTGACTCATTATGCACAGTGTAACCTTGTTTTTTGTCTGGAGCACTTAGTGACTCACAGTTAAACTATGACTTCATCATGGTATTGATAATGGCGTGACGCATGGAACTTAAAGCAACTTCAATGGGCAAACGGCTGGCACAGCATCCATATAACCGGGTTCGTCTGTTGCCTGCAGGTGTTGAAGTCAGTGGCGACCGCCATGAATATATTATACCTTTTAATCAGTTACTCGGTATTCAGTGTAAACGAGGCGTCGTTTGGGGAGAACTTGAATTTCAGTTGCCGGAAGATAAGGTCGTCCGGCTGCATGGCACCGAATGGCAGGAAACTCAGCAATTTTATCATTATCTGCTGCAATCCTGGCATCAATGGAGCCAGCAGATGGCAGAGGTCTCTTATCAGGTACTGAGTGAGCTGGAACACTATTTATTGAGTCAGGTACAGCGTGACAGCTGGCTGACCCACATTGATATCCGGGGTTTTCGCGAGAAAATTGAGCAAAAGTTTTCGGCATTACCACTTCCACATGAACGCATTCCCGAATTCGATCAGTGCCTGCCATTATGGCAGTTTTGCCAGAGTTGGCTGAAATCAACAGAACAACAACGAAGTGAGCGCAACCGTCAGTGGACAGAAGAGATTCTGGAACGTTACCGGGACTTTTTTAACACAGTTGAATCTTCGCCACTCAATCCGGCACAGTGTCGCGCCGTGATCAATGGGGAAGACAATCTGCTGGTACTGGCGGGAGCGGGTAGTGGTAAAACATCTGTGCTGGCTGCACGCGCTGCCTGGTTGATAAAACGAAAACTGGCGTCGGCAGACCAGATTTTGCTGCTGGCATTTGGCCGGGATGCTGCCGATGAAATGAATAAACGGGTCATTCAATCGACCGGTGAAGCAACAATTACTGCCCGGACATTCCATTCCCTTGCATTACATATTATTCAGCAAAGTAGTAATAAACAGCCAAAGATCAGTCAGCTGGAAACTGATGCAGATTTCCGTCGTAAAATGCTGACTGACGTATGGCAACAACAGTGTGCTGAGAAAAAATCATTTGCCAATGGCTGGCGGCAATGGCTGCAGGAAGAACTCAAGTGGGAGATACCTTCAGATACTTTCTGGCAGGACGAAAAATTACTGACCCGGATCTCTGGCCGACTGGAGCGTTGGGTATCGCTGATGCGTAACCATGGAGGATCTCAGGCAGCCATGATTGACGAATCTCCGGAGGATATTCGTGTACTATTTGGCAAACGTATCAGACTGTTGGCTCCGCTAATGAAAGCCTGGAAGAGCCAGCTGAAGCAGGAATCGGCTGTGGACTTTGCCGGGTTAATCCAGCAGGCCGTCGCTTTACTGGACAAAGGGCGTTTTATCAGTCCCTGGAAGTATATTCTGGTGGATGAGTTTCAGGACATCTCTGTTCAGAGATCCTCCCTGATTAAAGCCTTACGGGATCAGAATAAGCGTTGCAGTTTGTTTGCTGTGGGTGATGACTGGCAGGCGATTTATCGCTTTGCAGGAGCTGAAATTAATCTGACCACCCGTTTTCACCAGCAATTTGGTGAAGGAGATATCTGCATTCTGGACACAACTTATCGTTTTAACCAGCAAATTGGCCAGATTGCGAACCGGTTTATTCAGCAAAATCCGTTGCAGATGAAAAAAAGCCTCAACAGCCCGATCAAAGGCAATAAAAAATCGGTGTCATTACTGGCGGAAGATCAGCTGGAAGCACTGCTAAACAAAATGAGTGGCTATGTTAAAGATGATGAAACCGTTTTAATTCTGGCACGTTATCACTACCTCAAACCACCTGTGTTAGCAAAAGCGGCAACCCGCTGGCCTAAATTATCAGTCAGCTTTATGACAATGCACGCCAGTAAAGGACAAGAGGCCGACTATGTTATTGTTATCGGTCTGAACGAGGGGAGCAGCGGATTTCCTGCCGTAGCCAGAGAATCAGTGATCGAACAAGGTTTGCTACCCGAGCCGGAAGATTTTCCTGATGCCGAAGAACGACGACTGGCTTATGTTGCGATGACAAGGGCCAGACAGCAACTGTGGCTGCTCTACGACAAAGCTTCTCCTTCTTGTTTTGTAGAAAATTTCAGGGACCTGGGAGTCCCTGTCGTTCGTAAGCCCTGAATATATTACTCGTTGTCCAGCAACGGTTCCTGCAATCGTTCAGCCATATAGCGTGGATAGTCAGGAATAGAAATTTCGACATTTTGCCGGTACAGGACAGAGTTTACGATGAAGTCGGCAGTGGCGCGGTTGGTTGCCACGGGAATATTCCATACAGTGGCCAGCCGCAATAATGCTTTCACATCAGGATCATGGGGGACTGCGTTTAGCGGATCCCAGAAGAAGATTAACATATCTACTTTCCCTTCAGAGATCATAGCTCCCACCTGCTGATCCCCCCCCATCGGGCCGCTTAATAACGGATTGACATGCAAGCCACAATGCTTGTTGATTAAATTCCCGGTGGTACCGGTTGCATAAAGTGTTTGCGACTCAAGTGAGGATTGATTTTGTGTCACCCACTCCAGAAGGGAAGCTTTGCAGTTATCGTGGGCAACCAGGGCGATATTTTTCTTTTCCGGCAACGTTCTGACCGTCTGCTCCATTATTGATCCTTATGATTGAGCGAAATAGCTGAATGTTCAGGCAGTGTAGCGCGGGGGGGAATAACTGTTCAACTGGTTCGGAATTCACGCAGCCAGGATAAAAAAGACTGGATAGAGTGATCAGCAAAGGATAAAGAACTGCTCACTGAAGGAACTGCCTGACTAACATATTCACGGGGCTTATTGCCAGGCAGAATATTTCCCTGTAAACCCGCACCGGTAAATTTTTCCACTGACGCTTTTCGTTTTAGCTGGTTATAGGCAGTCATTTCGGCAACATAATCAACACCCGGCGAGAGTGATAAATAGTCCTGGATTGCAGGAACGTCATGATTATTCTCATCAACCACCCGGAAGCGGGTTGCACCGGTGACTTGTTTTGCTAACTTCCCTGGCCCGGCAGGTGGTGGAAAAACGACATTCACCCTCTGACCCCGGGCGGTGAAAGTAATAATAAATGCCGGGGAATTTTTTTGCTGATCTATAGTAAACAAAATCTGATGCTGTCCACGGTTAAGTTCAATACTGTCGGCACCTTTCAGCAGACTGCCAGGCAATGGGTGGCCGTCCAGAACCAGTAAATTCATTTCCGGGTTTAGTCTGAAACTTAATGCTTCTGCAGCAGATGAAAAACTACCTGTCAACAGGCAGAGGAGGGGCACTAAAAACTTCATCTTTGCTCCGGGGGGACCTTACGACTATGCATTTATCAGCAGTTCGTATTATGGCATTAATTTTTACATTTTGTCATATTTATTGTGCGGTAACGCGGCTGGTGATACTCAGTTTTAGCGATACACTAAGTAATCATTCCGGCGAACATGCCGGCCGAAACAGGGGGAATAATGAACCAATCAGATATTGGCGTGATACTGACAAAAGCGCGACGTATAGCGCTGGTGGGAGCCAGTGATAACCCTGAACGACCTGCCTGGCAGGTGATGATGTTTTTACTGCAGCACGGTTATGAAGTGATTCCGGTGAGCCCAAGGGTTGCCGGTAAAACACTGGCTGGTCAACCGGGCTATGCCTCGCTGGAACAAGTGCCTGGCCATATTGATATTGTCGATGTATTCAGGAATCCGGAGGTCGTCCCTGCGATTGCACAGCAGGCTATCGCTCACGGTGCTGAGGTCTTATGGATGCAACCCGGTACTTACAATCATGAAGCTGAGGAGCTTGCCCGTGAGGCGGGACTCAGTGTTGTAGCAGATAAATGCACAAAAATTGAAATTATGAAACGGGGTCTGCCGCCTTTAACAGCATAGCTGATAAAGGCGACAATAATCAGTGACAGCGATGTGGTGCACGTAATTGTTGGCGGACATTTTCGGCCAGCTCATCCAGTACCGGCTGATCAGGGTGTTCATCATAAACCTCCCCGGTCAGCTGGAATTCTGCGACATAGGTATGCACTGTGTCGCCGGCCTCATCTTCCATCACAACATGGTACCAGGGACGGGTACCATGCAGGTCATAGCTTGGTTCTTCAGGAACCGGCATATCCAGTGAAAACTCAGCATCTACATCAACAATCACTCCGAGAGTTTCGGAGAGTTTGTGCCGGACCTGCTGGCCAATACCAAATTTGCTGCTAATCATAAATACCTCCGGAAGCTAACTTTCCAAAGATATAAGGGCGGAGTCACTTTTTTTCAAGCTATTCTACGTAACAAACAAATCCTTTCAGGTACAGACCTTCAGGATAGGATGAAATGACCGGATGGTCGGCGGCCTGACGCAACTGATCAACAAACTGAACATTCTTTCCTGCATCCAGGGCAGCATCTGCGATGACTTTCTGGAAAAGATCAACCGTCATCAGTCCGGAGCAGGAAAAAGTCAGTAATATCCCTCCCGGATTCAGTAACTGCATAGCCAGCATGTTGATATCTTTATAACCACGACAGGCACCTGCCAGCTGATTTTTATTTTCCACAAATTTAGGTGGATCCATGACAATCACATCGAATTTTTCACCACTATCCCGGTAGCGGCGAAGCAACTTAAACACATCGTCACGGATAAATTTGGCTTTTTCCAGCGGTAACTTATTGAGTTCGACGTTCTGTCTGGCCACATCGAGTGCGGCTTCTGAGGTATCTACACTAACAACTTCACGGCAATTGCCAATTAACGCAGAAACGGCAAATCCGCCGGTGTAAGAGAAGCAGTTCAACACCCGGGCATCTTTACAGTAACGGCGCAATGCATAACGGCTGTCCCGTTGGTCAAGATAATAACCGGTCTTATGTCCTTCACGAATATCGACCAGCAGTTTCATGCCATGTTCGGTAATCGGTAGCAAAGCAGGAGGTTGCTGCCCGGAGATCATGCCGTGGGTGAGTGGCAGTCCCTCTTTTTTACGGACCGAAACATCGGAACGATCATAGACAGAGCATTCAGGAAAGCAATTTTGCAGTGCAGTAATGATGGCAGGGCGCTGGTATTCAGCCCCGGCTGATAACAGCTGTACCACCAGGTAGTCGGCAAACTTATCAATAGTCACACCAGGAAGACCATCGGATTCGCCGGCAATCAGGCGATAACTATCAAGATTATCGGTTTTAGCCAGCCATTCACGCCATCTTCTCGCTTTGTGGAGTCGTTGTTCAAAAAAGGCGATATCAATGGTTTCTTCTGGCTGCCAGCTCCAGACCCTGGCGCGAATTTGCGATTGAGGAGAGTATGCCGCACGCGCCAGCCAGCTACCTTTATGGTCACAAATATCCACTGTTTCCCCGGAGTTCGCGGAACCTTCAATGCGGCTGATTGCACCGGAAAAAACCCAAGGATGGCGGCGTAGCAGGGATTTTTCACGTCCCCTGGAAAGAATTAATCTGGCAGTCATAATATACAGGTAGCAAAGAATAAAGGCGGTATTGTTAAGCGGATATCGCCAAATTGCAAACTAATCAACAGCAGGGGACAACAGAATGCATTCGATCTGTAAGGTCCGGGTGACCGGACGGGTACAGGGGGTATTTTTCCGCGACAGCACCCGACGTCAGGCGTTAAATCACGGTATCGAAGGTTATGCTAATAATCTCAGTGATGGCAGTGTCGAAATTCTGCTGTCCGGCGAGCGCACTGCGGTTGAAACCGTTTTGGCATGGATTACTGCCGGCGGACCTCCTTCTGCCAGAGTGGATAGTGTGGATGTACAGTCTCTGACATCTGATGGCGGAGTTAAAGGATTCAGTACTGGCTGACAACAGAAGGGATTAAAGGCATTTTGCCGGTTTAGGTAATCCGGCAATTTTTGTCGCCTGTTTTGCTGGTCCGTCAGGGAACAAACGAAACAGATAACGACTGTTGCCTTTATCTTCGCCGAATTTTTTAGCCATTGCTTTGACCAGCATACGGATGGCCGGGGAGGTATTAAATTCCAGATAGAATTCGCGCACGAAATTGACAACCTGCCAGTGGGCTTCTGTCAGGGTAATGCCTTCGCCAGCCGCTATCTCTTCCGCCAGTGCTACAGACCAGTCAGCCGGAGATTTCAGATAACCTTCTGTATCTGTTTCAATATCATATCCTGCAAACTTCACAATATGTCCTCTTCAGTTTCCGTGCAGCAGTGTAGCAAATTGTGAAGGACGAAAAAATACCCGCCGGAGCGGGTATTTAACCTGAAAAAGCCGGTTTATCAGTTGCTGCGTGAAAAACCTAACAGACTCAGCAGGCTGACAAAAATATTGTACAGAGAGACATAAAGGCTGACGGTAGCACGAATGTAGTTGGTTTCACCGCCATGAATAATATTACTGGTTTCCCACAGGATGGCACCGGCAGAAAACAGAATAAACAGGGCACTCAGGGCCATTTGTAATGCGGGTAAATGCAGGAAGATATTAGCGATCATCCCCACCAACAATACGACGAAGCCTGCCATCATCATCCCACCCAGGAATGACATATCCTTACGTGTAGTGAGTACATAGGCTGAGCAGCAGAAAAATACTAATGCAGTCCCGCCCAGGGCCAGTGCTATCACATCACCCATTCCTGCGGCCAGGTAACTACTGAGTATCGGGCCAAGGCAATATCCCAGGAACCCGGTAAAGGCAAATGCGGCCAGAATACCAGCAGGGCGATCAGCCAGGCGATAAGTCAGAAACATCAGACCGTAGAATCCCACAAGCATGAGAATCAGTCCCGGGGCTGGCAGTGCCAGCATAGTACTTGCGGTAGCAGTGACTGCGGAGAAGGCCAGTGTCATCCCCAGTAAGAAATAGGTATTACGCAGTACCTTATGGGTGCTAATTAAACTGTTACTTCTACCAGGGGCAAGAATTCTGTCCATACAGACTCCTTAACTATTCAAAATGGTTATTGTAATCACCGCAGAATACGCACTGCCGAACCAGTGATGAAGTCGTTTTACCCATCTTTACGTGGAAAATTGTTCCATAAACCGTCAATCTGCTGTTTTTGCCAGCATTCAATAATAATCTGGCTGTTTTTCAGGCAAATGGAACATTCAGGGCTTTACAATGTTCGGGGGGATGTTTATAGTGCGCCTCATTGCGGAGGGGTGGCCGAGCGGCTGAAGGCAGCGGTCTTGAAAACCGCCGATGGGCAACCATCCGAGAGTTCGAATCTCTCCTCCTCCGCCATCATTTATGCTCTGTATTTTTGCTTTACAGAACAGCTGATTGTTTGTTCTGACCCTTACGGAGGGGTGGCCGAGCGGCTGAAGGCAGCGGTCTTGAAAACCGCCGATGGGCAACCATCCGAGAGTTCGAATCTCTCCTCCTCCGCCATATTTAAGAAAGACCAGCCTGGTGGCTGGTTTTTTTTTGCCTGCGGTCTGGTAGTGTTCCACTTTTCATTTCCCCGGGAACTTTCATCAGCACACGGACTCTATTCCCTCTTACGTAGTGAATTAAGTTTGATATAGTGACGTAAACTTTTGCTCTGACATCATTAACTGACAAGGAGAAAACAGTGGCCAACGCGGTATTCATCCGGATGGACAATGTCAGAGACAATTTTTCTCGGGCCCCTCAGAATTCATGGAACAGTGACAATGATTAAGAAATTGAGCTTGTGTACACTCGCTGTACTTGCAGCACTACCTGTGAGCTTGCAAACGTTTGCGGCAGATAACAGTATGCAGCTGGAACAGGTGTTAATGCTTAGCCGTCATAATCTGCGGGCTCCCCTGGCGAATGGTGGCAGTCTCCTCGAACAGTCTACCAATAAGAAATGGCCACAGTGGGATGTCGCTGGTGGTGAACTGACCACCCGTGGTGGAGTCCTTGAGGCGTACATGGGGAAATATACCCGCGACTGGCTGGCGCAGCGGGGGCTGGTGGATAAAAATCAGTGTCCGTCCTCAAATTCTGTCTTTGTTTATGCCAACAGCCTGCAACGTACTGTGGCAACTGCACAATTTTTTGTGAGCGGTGCGTTTCCGGGCTGTGATGTCGCAGTCACCCATCAGGATGCTATGGGCACCATGGATCCTGTATTCAATCCTGTGATTGCCAATGATAGTGCCGAATTCAAAAAATCAGCCCTCCAGGAGATCTCGGCCGCAGACAAGCAGCAAAAACAACAATTACAGGCTGCTTACAGCCAGCTGAGTAAGGTGGTTGATTTTTCAGCATCTCCGTTATGTAAAGGCAAAGAAAAATGTAGTCTGGGCAGTCAGTCTGATTCTTTCAGCCTGGACAAAGGAAAAGAACCCGCGGTTGAAGGTCCGCTGAAGATCGGTAATGCGTTGGTAGATGCTTTTACCTTACAATATTACCAGGGTTTTCCGGCCGACCAGGTTGCCTGGGGGCAAATCAAAACCCCTGAGCAGTGGAAAGCATTATCAGACATCAAAAACAGCTACCAGGACATCTTGTTTACCACCCCCCAGGTCGCGCGTGACGTTGCGGCGCCACTGGTTGATTATATCCGCAGTCAGCTGATTGATCAGGATAAAGCCAGTGCCCCGGCATTCACTTTTATGGTGGGGCATGATTCAAATATTGCTTCAGTGCTGGCAGCGCTGAAAGTGAAACCTTATCAATTACCCGGTCAGTATGAGCAGACGCCTATTGGTGGTCAGCTGGTATTCGAACGCTGGCATGATAAGAAAACCAATAAAGACCTGCTGAAAATAGAATATGTCTACCAAAGCACCCAGCAGTTACATGATGCGTCGACACTCAGCCTGTCAAATCCGCCACAGCGAGTGACATTGCAACTGGAAGGTTGCCCTGCGGACAGTAATGGTTACTGTTCATGGGATGATTTCAGTAAAGTTCTGAATACGGCGTTGCAGGGTACATCGATGCAGCCCCATATGGCGCCGGCTGAAACGGCTGCCACTCCGGCAGCTCCTCCGGTTTCTGAAAGCACGCCTACATCAACCCCGGCCGCAACAGCGCCTGCTGAGGCTAATAGTCAGACAAAATCGCCTGCAGCTGCTGCTCCGGCGAAAAATGAAGCAGCCAGTAAATCCCCTTCATCCGGCGCCAGCCACTCATCCGCTGGCCATAGTTCGGGTGGTGGAAAGGGCGGTGATGCAAAATAAATATCCGGTCACTCCTGTGTCGCAGTGATCACTGACTGGTAAAAAAATCCCCGCGTTATGCGGGGATTTCTTTTATGGCAGGCAGAAGGATAGCTGTCACCAGGAACAAAGGCGCCTCCCAATAGCCACACGATTCCCCTGCCAGTAATGGGTTAATTTAGGTGGTGGGTCTGAGGGTTGACCAGAAATCCGTCGGGGAACGGCATTGACGGATTTCTGAGACCAGGGATGCCTGGCAACACAATAGCTATGACTGCTCTGTATTATCCACGGGTCGGTTTATGAAATTTTACGTTTCTGTACCTGCCAGCCAATAGCCAGCACGATGAACCAGAGCGGCGTGACCATTAGTGCCTGACGGGTATCCGGCTGGAGGGTTAATAGCACCAGTATGAAAGCGAAAAAGAGCAGGCACACCCAGCACATCAGTTTTCCCGCAGGCATTTTAAACACTGAGGCCTGATGCAGTTCAGGGCGTTGACGGCGGTACACCAGATAGCTGCATAAAATAATCGACCAGACAAACATAAAAAGAATCGCCGAAACTGTGGTGACCAGTGTAAATACCGTCATGACATTTGGGATTAGGT
The DNA here is from genome assembly GCF_002345795.1 of Tatumella sp. UBA2305. Taxonomy (NCBI): domain Bacteria; kingdom Pseudomonadati; phylum Pseudomonadota; class Gammaproteobacteria; order Enterobacterales; family Erwiniaceae; genus Tatumella; species Tatumella sp. UBA2305. The sequence goes on along the minus strand of NZ_DDVT01000011.1, from coordinate 10,688 downwards.
AAATCAATGCAACCCCGACCAGTAAACAGAAGCAGGAAAATAGCAACCCACTAACCGGGACCGAGCGACCGGAAAGTCGGGCGAAGCGGCTGTGAGCGACGCCTTGCTCTGCCAGGCCAAACAGCATCCGGCTGGTAGAGAAAATACCGCTGTTAGCAGAGGAGGCTGCAGAGGTCAGTACGACAAAATTGATAATACCGGCAGCCGCAGGTAAGCCAATCAACACAAACATCTCTACAAACGGGCTGCGCGACGGGACGACCTGGTCCCACGGAGTGACGGCCATAATGACCAGCAGAGAAAAGACGTAAAACATAATAATACGCAGCGGAATGGCATTAATGGCCCGCGGCAGGACTTTCTTTGGATCACGGGTCTCAGCAGCGGTTGTACCAACCAGTTCTATACCCACAAACGCAAACACTGCAATCTGGAATCCGGCAAAGAAGCCACTGAGTCCTTTCGGGAAGAAACCACCATGTGTCCAGATATTACTGAGTGCAGCATGTGGTCCGTCGGCAGGGCCATAGTGGATACAAACCAAAACAATACCAATGGCAATCAGGGCAATAATGGCCACGATCTTAATAATTGCGAACCAGAACTCCATCTCACCAAACATTTTTACAGTCGCGATATTCAGTACCAGGAAGATGGCAATGCAGAGTATGGCACTCATCCAGACCGAAAATCCGGGGATCCAGAACTGTAAATAAGAGGTGATAGCAACGATATCGGCAATACCCGTGACAACCCAACAGAACCAGTACGTCCAGCCGGTAAAATATCCGGCCCAGGGCCCGAGCAGATCAGCGGCAAAATCACTAAATGATTTATACTCAAGATTAGACAGTAGTAATTCGCCCATTGCTCTCATAACAAAAAACAGCATAAAGCCAATCAGCATATAAACAAAAATGATCGACGGTCCGGCAAGGCTGATGGTTTTACCTGAACCCATGAATAATCCGGTCCCGATGGCCCCGCCAATTGCTATCAACTGAATGTGGCGGTTATTTAAGTTACGCCGCAGCTTTTGTGTGTCCTGATCGGGCACGTTTTCCTGAGGTTGGTGTGTCATTCCTTCATTTCCTGTGATGATTGTGTCAGCTCTGCTGGCTGTTTTTATTGTTTTCTGCCCGGAGTTGATTGTGGCAGTAGCGAGTAAATCAGTTAATTGTTTGCAGGAGTCACCTTTTATCACACTCTCGATAACGTGAGAAATAACAAGCGTTACATATGTGGCTGACTGATGTTTTTTCGTCCGCAATATGGTAAGCCATGTAAGGTTGTGTCGGGGGGAGGAGGAGAAAGCTGAAATAATAAGTAAAGGTGGTCACCGTGGAGGGTTCCTGCCTCAGACAGAGACAGGATGTTACTGCACTACTGAAGATATCCGGTTTTGATCTGCTTCAGGGTTGAAATAAACACTTCTGAATCAGCAGTGTTTTCCAGGGAACTCAGATAACGCTCCATATTCAGAATGGCTTTACCTGCATCTACCTGGCTCATAGACTGTAAAATACAGGTGATCATCATCTTCAGGCAGATTACTTCTCTGGCCAGCGATTCAGGGTTTTTTTCAGTTGGAAATTCTACATAATTCATGACTTCAGACTCCGTTAACCAGCGAAAACTCGCCATAATTGCGAATAATATATCAGAATCAAAAAGTTGACATTATCATTTTAGGGGACAGGACACTTGCGCTGGTGATAAATGTGGTATGTGATGCTAATTAAAGAAAATAACTCTGATTTATGGGCCTTGATGCAGCTTGATTTTATCCGGATAAACAGTAAAAGCCATTAATTATGCTATAATCAAAACTTGATTATCGTCAAATAATGGTTGCTTATAAGGGATTTGCCTGGGCGATTATGTAAAACTGTTCGTGGCTGACTCTGCCAAAACTTCCTCTGTGTGCCTTTTGGAGTACATCCTTTTGATCAGTATCCTCCTTGTTGATGACCACGATTTAGTCCGGGCCGGTGTACGTCGTATACTGGAAGATGTTACTACCATGGTGGTTAGCGGTGAAGTGAGTTGCGGAGAGGATGCCATTAAGTGGTGCAGGCAGAATACGGTAGATGTGGTCCTGATGGATATGAATATGCCAGGTATTGGCGGACTGGAGGCCACCCGGAAAATTATGCGTATTCATCCGGATATCAAGATTATCATGCTGACTATCTGTTCTGAAAATCCTTTACCCGCCAGAGTGATGCAGGCCGGGGCAGTGGGATATCTGACGAAAGGGTCGACCCCTCAGGAGATGATTAACGCTATCCGGGCGGTTAATGCAGGGCAGCGCTACATTGCACCAGATATTGCGCAAAAAATGGCGTTAAGTCAGGTGGAATATCATGGCTGTGAATCGCCTTTTTCAAGTCTGTCAGAACGGGAGTTACAGATTATGCTGATGATTACTAAAGGTCAGAAAGTGACCGATATTTCTGAGCAGTTGAATCTCAGTCCCAAAACAGTTAATAGTTACCGTTATCGTATGTTCAGTAAGCTGAACATTAGCGGTGATGTTGAGTTGACGCATCTGGCGATACGGCATGGGTTAGTTAATTCGGATTTGGTAATCAGCAGTGAGTGAAATTTTTGATTCAGTCGATTTCCTTCGGACTGTCACACATCAGCCCGGGGTCTACCGGATGTACGGTGCCGGCGATGAAGTGATCTATGTAGGAAAAGCCAAAGATCTCAAAAAGCGGCTCAGTAGCTATTTTCGTACTCAGGTCAGTAGCCGTAAAACGGAAGCACTGGTAGCGAATATCCGCCATGTGGATGTCACTGTGACCCACAGCGAAACTGAAGCTTTGTTGCTGGAACATAACTATATAAAGTTATACCAGCCTCGCTACAACGTGTTGCTGAGAGACGATAAGTCCTATCCCTATATCCTGTTAAGTAACGATAAACATCCTCGTCTGGCATCTCATCGTGGAGCTAAACATGTGAAAGGGGAGTATTTCGGCCCCTTTCCGGGCGGCAGTGCTGTGCGCGAAACGCTGGCGATTCTGCAAAAAGTATTTCCTGTCCGCCAGTGCGAAAATAATGTCTATCGCAACCGCTCCAGACCTTGCCTGCAATATCAGATTGGCCGATGTCTGGGACCTTGTGTGGAAGGCCTGGTTTCTGAAGAGGAATATCAGCAACAGACTGAATACGTCAGATTGTTTTTATCCGGCAAGGATGACCAGGTACTCAAATTACTGATCAGTCGGATGGAGCAGGCAAGTGCATCTTTGAAATTTGAAGAAGCTGCGCGAATACGGGACCAGATTCAGGCAGTCAGGCAAATTACCGAAAAACAGTTTGTCTCAAATCAAGGGGATGACCTGGATGCGATCAGCATTGCGTATGATTCAGGTATGGCCTGTGTTCATGTGCTGTTTATCCGCCAGGGTAAGGTGCTCGGCAGCCGGAGTTATTTCCCGAAAGTCCCACCGGATACTGAATTGTCGGAAGTGATACAGACCTTTGTGGGCCAGTTTTATCTGCAGGGGAGTGAAGTGCGTACTTTGCCTGGCGATATTTTACTGGATTTTGCACTGCCTGAAATCAGCGTTCTCAGTGAATCACTGACCGAACTGGCAGGCAGAAAAATTAGCCTGCAAAGTAAACCTCGTGGTGACCGGGCTCGTTATCTTAAGTTGGCCAGGACCAACGCGGCTACAGCGCTGGTGTCCAGACTGGCTCAACAATCGACAATCCATCAGCGGCTGGCAGCGTTGGCCGGGTATCTCAAATTGCCGGCTATTCGCCGGATGGAGTGTTTCGATATTAGTCATACGATGGGCGAACAAACTGTCGCCTCCTGTGTGGTCTTTGATGCCAACGGGCCGGTGCGAGCCGAATACCGACGTTATAATATCTCCGGTATTACCCCGGGAGATGATTACGCGGCCATGAACCAGGTTCTTCAACGGCGTTACAGCAAGTCGCTGGAAGAAAGTAAAATTCCTGATGTCATTGTGATTGATGGTGGAAAAGGCCAGCTGGCGCAAGCCAAAGAGGTATTTGCCGGACTGGATGTTGACTGGGATAAACATCATCCACTGTTGCTAGGGGTTGCAAAAGGCAGTGATCGTAAAGCGGGTCTGGAAACGCTGTTTTTTGAAGCCGAAGGGGAAGGAATGTCATTACCACCAGACTCTCCGGCATTACATGTCATTCAGCATATTCGTGATGAATCCCATGACCATGCAATTTCCGGACACCGACTAAAACGTGCCAAAGTAAAATCAGCCAGTAGCCTGGAAGGCATTGAAGGTGTCGGACCTAAACGTCGTCAGCAGTTACTGAAATATATGGGAGGGTTACAGCCGTTGAAAAATGCTACGGTTGAAGAAATCGCCAAAGTTCCGGGCATATCTGTGACACTGGCGGAAAAAATATTCTATTCTCTCAAACACTAGCATTGAAACAGCAGGGGCAATGTAGGAACATAGAGACAAACACCATCCCATCCAGGCTGTTAGTGCCCTATGCAATTTAATATACCGACATATCTTACGCTTTTCAGGGTTGTTTTAATTCCCTTTTTTGTTTTGGCGTTCTATTTGCCATTCAGCTGGGCACCTGTTTGCTGCGCATTATTGTTTGTTATCGCCGCAATAACGGACTGGTTCGACGGGTTTCTGGCTCGCCGCTGGAAACAAACTACTGCTTTTGGCGCGTTTCTCGACCCGGTTGCAGATAAAGTCATGGTGGCAATTGCACTGGTGCTGGTGGCGGAATATTTTCATTCATGGTGGGTAACCTTACCTGCGGCAACGATGATTGCACGTGAAATAATTATTTCAGCCTTACGCGAATGGATGGCTGAAATTGGCAAACGTAGCAGTGTGGCAGTTTCCTGGATTGGCAAAGTAAAAACCACGGCTCAGATGCTGGCTCTGGTCGCATTACTCTGGCGACCAAACGATATGGTCGAGATGGTAGGAGTTTTAGCATTATACATCGCTGCGGTGCTCACTTTCTGGTCGATGTTTCAGTATCTTAGTGCGGCAAGGAAAGATTTGCTGGATGAATGACCATAATGCTGGAATTAGCAGCAAACGATAGTTGTTTTGACATAAACTGATTGACGGGAGAGCCGCTGTCAGTAAAATGCGGCACATCAAAGGTTGTTCCGGTTATCTGTTATCACAGTCCGAAACAATTTTGCGGGAATAGCTCAGTTGGTAGAGCACGACCTTGCCAAGGTCGGGGTCGCGAGTTCGAGTCTCGTTTCCCGCTCCAGTTTATAAAGGCCGGATCATTTTGATTAGCGGGCTTTCACAAAAAAAGGACCTCAGGGTTCTTTTTTTGTTTTCGGTTATCGCCATCCTCATCACACTGTTACCAGTTATTGGCTTTTTTCATCTCCCACCAATCTGCCTATCCCCCGTACTTAACCGGTTGTTGCAGAGTGCAAAATCAGGTACACCGAATTGACGGTGGGCTTCTGCGGGGGAGAACAATCACCGTAGCACATATCCTGTCTTTCCTGGTTCACCAGTGAAGGCTGCAAACAGAGATTAACCATGTACTATAAGCTGCCAACTGACAGTCCGTGCAGCATCAACCTGAGCGTGTCTTGCAGAAGAGCGCAGTCGTAGAGCTCGCCGTGAAAAAAGGTACTGTCACTATCCATCGCTTACAAAATTGATCACAGGCGCGTTACGGGCTCCCTCATTTACCACACAAGCAGTGAATTAAGTTGCTAAAATCACCAGTTTAACGGCAGGGTGTTTGCTCATTGAACAGGTTGCTGAATTTTCGGGCACTCAGACATTATTATCGGAAAAAAAAGGGGATAGCTCTTGCCAAGCCCGGGGAACCAGTCCATAATAGCGACCATTCCGAAGGCGAAGAGTGATTAACTCTTTAGGAATCAATAAGTTAAGCCAGAGGTTTTGGTGCAACTGACAAGAGTTAACAATTATAACATTTCTAATGTGTTGTAATTTAAAGGAATAAAAGGCGCGTTGGCAGAGTGGCCATGCAGCGGATTGCAAATCCGCCTACCTCGGTTCGACTCCGGGACGCGCCTCCAGATTTGCCCAGGTGGTGAAATCGGTAGACACAAGGGATTTAAAATCCCTCGGCTGTATGGCTGTGCGGGTTCAAGTCCCGCCCTGGGCACCACCGATTAAAATGAACAAAAATAAGCACATATGTGCAATGTCGTTTAACCGCCGTCAGGCGGTTTTTTGTTTTCTGCGCTCCGCAGTGGCAGCAAAATGGCAGCAATTCGTTTTATCACCAATCCACTTAAGTTACTTCTTCACGGTTATCGAAAGGGTTAAGTGCGACAGCTGCATCAAGATGGTCTGGTGCAAAGTGAGCGTAACGCATCGTCATCATAATTGTGCTGTGACCTAGTATCTGTTGAAGTACCAGAATATTGCCTCCACGCATCATAAAATGACTGGCGAAAGTATGACGAAGTACGTGAGTACGTTGTCCCTTCGGAAGCTCAATTCCCGCCCTGTCCAGTGCTGTTTTGAAAGACTCATAAGCAGGAGAGAAAAGTAGCCCGCGCTTTTTAGGCAGCAACTTTTGGAGTTGCTCAGAAATTGGAACAGTACGGTTTTTTTTGCTTTTGGTCTGGGTATATGTGATACGACCCGGCAAAATATGCGATTGTTTTAAACCTTCCGCTTCGCTCCAGCGTGCGCCGGTTGCCAGGCATATTCTCACGATAGTACCGAGATCCTTATTTGCTGACTGGTCGCAAGCAGTTAGTAGCCGGTCAATCTCCTCATCGTAAAGAAAGGCAAGTTCCTGATCCCCTTCTTTGAACTGCCTGATACCAGATAACGGGTTATCGCCATCCCACTCTCCCAGCCGTTTCATCTCTGAAAAAACTGCGTGTAGATAAGACTGTTCGCGGTTTACGGTGGCTTCACTGAGTTTCTTTTTCCCTTTCTGATTCCATTCACCACTCATACGTCGTTCTCTGTAAACCGCAAAAGCATTTTTATCAAAGTGGGAGACAAATGGATCCCCTAAACGCTCGCAGATAGCGAGAAGCTTCGTTTTCCTCTCTTCACCTGAAGTCAGGGTTTTACCGTGCATTTCATACCAACGCTCGACAAACGCTGAGAGGGTGACTGCGTTTTCATTGACTGGTTGTCCTGATGCTTTATTAATAACCCTCCGTTCGTAAGATAGAGCTTCGCCTTTGGTAGCAAACAGCTTCCTGATGCGAATTTTTTCTCGTCCATAGGGGAAACACTGGCAAAGCCATTTGCCCGATGAAATTTTCCTTACTGTCATAAGTATGTCCTTATTTTTAATATTTAGAATTTATTTGTGTACCTACCTATTTATAATTTTAACTCCACTGATTTTTAAATTACTTTTTTATATTCTATGATTGTTATTTCATTTTTTTTGTTGCTACCAAAACATACCACTGGTCCTTCGTAGCCTATTATGTTAAGTATGATTTTGTGAAATAAATCGAAACAAACACGGATATCAAGGTGGTCATCATTTTGTTTTTCCATATTACCTTTAGGGTGAGCAGCACTATTTCTCATTTTAGTCCATATTGTTTTGTCTGAAGTCGTTAAAATATTCTCATTAATTAGAACATCTAATGCCTTAGATGACGTCATTTCATTTAGATAGCTAATGCTGTTCTTTAATCTATCTTTGTAATATGCTTCTGTTTCTAATTTAGATATCATTTTTTTAATTATTGCAATGTCATCAATTGTCTTCTGATTAATGAATTTAATCTTGAACTCAGGAATGTAAACATCATTTAATAATCCTTCTATAGCAACTGAAAGTACTAGTTTACAAATGTCATTACTACTTTGTGTGCTCTGCCATACCCTTTTCCAGTGTGTTTGTAGAGTATCGAAAGTCCCTGGTTTTTCATTTTTGAGTGTTATTATTTTTTCTAGAAAATTAAAGGAATAATCAGTGGTTAATTTCCCTCTTTTTGCAAATGACTCAGGGATAGGATCTGATGATTTTTTGTTAACATTTTGATTATTGATGCTTATAAGCTTTATCGATTTTTTATTACCTGTTGAATAGGTTAGAAAGTAAGGTTGTGGAAGCGTTCCGCCTGAAAATGCCAGATAGAAATTTATAGCTTCCATAGTCGGTTCTATTTCAAAATCGCCATTAGCAGAAACTAGAGTATAGTCTGTTTCACTGCGAATTTTCACATCAAACGTAGCCAGAGGTATATCAGATTCATTTTTTTTTGAACTATTTACTCCTGTTGTTGATGTAATTGAATTTATTTTATTAGTTGGGATTTTAATCTTTTCAAGAAATCTATATTGAATAGAGTTTTTTTCTTCTAATAATTTTTCTTCTTCATATAAAACATATGGCACTAGAAATTTAATCGTTCTATATGTACCGTGTGGTAACGGTATTACACTTATATTTATTATAAAGTCTGATGAGGTTAATATGTCCCCATCTGTGGTAGTGAATTCGGCATATAATTTATCTACATCATCACATGGTTGTTTAGGTAGATCTATAAAAAAATCTTCAATTTCACCATATTCAAATTTATAATTATCTTCTAAGCAAATAAGTTCTACATAGTAGGTGAGTAGTTTGTTTTTTCTAATAGTTCCATAACCAGAAAAGAGTAATGATTTTTTGTGTATTATTTTCACCTTTGGACAATGAATAACGAAATTTTCATTTATTACTTCTTCTGGATTTATGTTGCCAAACATAGAGTGTCCTTATAATTCAATTAGTTACTTTATCCGAGATTCTTTTAATTCAATGGTCTTTTATTTAAATCCCATGATTAATGCATTATTATAAAAGAGCATAAAATTAAAGAAATAATCAGCATTATTACTTTTTTATATATCCCTGGGGATTGTAATATTTTATCTTTATTCGATCTTTTAGAATGTTTATCTTGAGTTATTTGTTCCACCCATAATAAAGAAATTATTAATTGAGAGAAAGATAGTTTTTCTATTTTTGTTATGTTAAAAGTTATGTCACAGTATTTTATTAATTTGTTTTTCACTCCATTATCTATACTGGTTCTCAGAAGTAGATCGGCTAAATATTTATGGGTATCTTTTTGCCTGTGCTTTTCTAGTGATTTTCTTAGAATATTTTCAGCAGCGTGGCGCTGGTTCTCGTTCATATCAAAAATACTATTGACACCAATTTCAGAACATACTTTATCCCAGATAGAAGTAAAGTTTTTTTCTTTTGTTCCCACAACTTCTGCCAAGATGGAATTTAGCTCGTTAAACTGTGATAATGGCGTTTGAAGTTTGTCCTCAGTATGTGGTGCTGTAGAAACATTAATAGTATGACTCCCAGCAAAATTGTTAATTCTGATTTTTATGCTAATTTCGTGAAAATCACGTTCTGCGATTCGATTTTTATCACCAGAAGATTTTGCTTCCATGCGCCATCCTTACTTCTTATTTTCGTTAAAATCCCTTCCTGCGACCCGGTTGCCTTTGCCTGATACGTTTATTGAGTTTGATACAGAACTACCAGCCGTGAGAGCTGCGAGAGCTGCTGCTTTTACTGCTAATGGGGCATCACGATAAATTTGGATAAGTTCTTGTTCATCATCTGATAATGTTCCAGTTTCAGGCACTCTCTGACCAGTCAAAACGTAAAGCACATCAATACCAGAAGCAGCCAATGCCATGAGGTAGCCGCCACCAGGTATTTTTTCATCGCGTTCATAAGCAGCTTGGGCGCCACGAGAACCATTAGCTAAGGCAGCAAAATCAGTTTGATTAAGCCCTTTACGATCTCTTTCCTCTCGCAATCTGAAACCTAAAGTAGTCATTTGTTCGCTTTTATTGTTGACATTGATATCTATAGTGATCAATCATGTTTTCACGGATACTTAACAGATCACAATATACCACTATGACACAACTACATCATACACAGAGATCACGAACACCTAAGAATGCCGCCACTGGCGGAACCTTGCCGCTGCGCCTTACACCGGAAGAAAGAGCAAAAGTAGAAGCAATGGCTGAAGCTGATTGCCGATCTGCATCAAATATGGTGCGAGTCGTTTTCTTACGCGGGCTTGAAGTATTGAAGCCTGAAGAACTAAACCAACAGGACAATCAGTTATTAGTAAAGAAGAATGCGTGAAACTGTACTTCAGTCGCCCTAAAGAAGTGAATAACTCAACTTTGAGTATGAATCTCGTTTCACAAAGTAATCGGGTAGGTAAAGTGGTATTAACAATTAACGTACGATGATTAATGAAGAATTGGTAGCTGAGCCATGATTAGTATTAGATAAAATAAAAACAGCACTTACCAGACCAGTAATAAGACCTTACTTGCCTGAATTGAATGATAAGAGTTAATAATTTTTCCTTGAGGTGAAAAATGACAGCTTTAACTATCAATTTAAATGTCGCTGCGCCTTATCTATCTCTTAAAGAGTATGCGAGAGTGACCGGAATTCCATTTGAGACTTGTCGTGACATGGTGAAAGACGGGCGGATCATTATCCGACCTAAAAATCTTGCCGGATGTAAGGTTGAGGTAAACATGGTTGCCATGCTCAAAGATGCAATTGCCAAGGTAATCCCCCCATTTTTAACGGAGGTGATAAGCAGAATCAGGTCATACGATGAATATGCTGCATCGGCGTGAAGCCATTCAGTGCCATATTTGGACGCTCGTGATTATAAAACC
>NZ_DDVT01000012.1:0-156974 GCF_002345795.1 Tatumella sp. UBA2305 | reverse complement strand
CGATTTTTCGGGGGGATTACCCTGTCCTTTTCAAAGTACAGGGCTTTTTGTTATTTATGTTTGTTATTAGTAATTAAAATGATAGAGGTGTGAACAGCATTTTTTCCGGTGTCAAAATAAACAACCAGGGCAGAGAAGCGTTGTCATATTGCGGTGAGATACGGCCACACTTACCACTATACCATTCATTTTTGGGGGAATACTTTTGGACAAACCGCCATTGCCAATCATCCATCGTTTACCCCATATTCACCGCTGGTCATCAGAGTCACCCGTAACCCTGATCATTCGTGAGGCAACTGAGGCTGCATCGGCTTTAGATGAAATTATCTTTGAATTGCTGGACGGGCAAGGGGAGAGCTGTCTGTTAGTCGCGAGTGCCGATGAGGCGAGTGTCAATTGCTGTCTGAAAAATAACGGTGTCGCGATTACCGAAAATTTCGCACGGCGCTAAACAGGTTCTGCAGAAATAAAAAAACGCTACTCATGGCAGCGTTTTTGTCTGGCTAAAGACTTTAAAGACTTAATGACATTAACTCTGAACGTTGTTACTTAAAACCCGTCTTGCTTCGCGATAGCGAGTTTTCCAGTAACTGTCATTAAGATTTGAAATCATTACCCCGCTGCTGGTTGATGCATGGACAAAGTTATTGTTGCCCAAATAAATCCCTACATGGCGACCGGTAGAACCTGCGCGGAACAAGACCAGATCACCCGGACGTAATTTATTACGTGCAATCTTAGAACCGGTATCCTGCTGACCTGAGGTCGAGCGCGGTAAGTCCAAACCAAACTGTTCGCGGAAGGTACGCTGTACAAACGCAGAACAGTCTATACCGCGTTTAGTATCACCACCCATCCGGTAACGTACACCTTTCCAGTCAGCGTACTGATCCATAATTTTGGTTTTAACATCCACATTACGGACCATCTGTGCAAATTCATCCTGAGACGCCTGAAGTAAAAAACCGCTTTGGTTTTTAACTTCATGCTTCTCTACTCTGGCCGTATTATTGCCAGGCGTACTACAGGCTGAAAGTAACGTTGCTAATGCAATTGCGGGCACAACCCGCCAGATATATCTCAGAGTCGGTTGAGATTTGACCATTATAGATAGTTTCCTTCAAAGTCCTTACGGCACAATGCCGCTAGCCAGATAACAGAACAGAAAGAGAAAAATCAGTGGGGATAATAAACATTATTCATTCAACTGCAGGCCAGATACAGCAACCCACGGGAAGATTAAGCGTTTATGTAAATGCAACCCCTGATATAAAAAGCAGATTACCGCATAAAATGACAACTGGCGAGAGCTTTTAAGCAATTTTTTGATATAGATTAATTCGAAAAATTCGCTAAATGACATTTTTCGTAATTTAACCGCTAAATCGGCCTTCAGCCTAGCCGGAATCTGGAGTGTTTTCCCGCCATAAAAATCACTTTTTTAGGTAAGAGTGTCAAAAAATAGTCGAAAATTCATGGGTGTATTCAGGATTACTTGTTCCGGTTATTCTCAGGGGGTTGCATTATCACGAAACGGGTAAATGTCTCAGAATGTAAAATTCGATAATATTTTCTGACTCAGGTCGCATCATGGTGCAATAAGCACTATAACAGCCCACAACAATGGGTCATTAAAGGTTTCTGCTGCAGGGGTTTCAGTCAGAAAAAATGGCTACCTGTAGTGGAGATATTGCAGTGTATTGTTCGGAAATTGACCATGCAGTCTTCTTAATTATATTTCTGGCATACAAAATGCTTTAGTTAATGAGGTGAGCTGAAAGAAAATAACTAAAGCATTGCTAACCAGACTTTATGTCGGGATACAACATTAAGAGGTATGTATGGCAAAGGGCGCATTTAAACAAAAATTAGGGCTGGTGGACCTGAGCCTGCTGGGGATAGGTTCAATGATTGGGTCAGGGTGGCTTTATGCCGCGCTGACCAGTTCAGGATATGCCGGCGCTCAGACAGGGTGGGCGTGGATCCTTGGGGCTATCATTGTATTACTGATCGGTCTGGTATTTGCCGAGCTTTCTGCGGCAATCCCACGGGCGGGCGGATTTGTCCGCTATCCAAATTTCTCACACGGTAATGTGGTAGGTTTTGTTATCGGTGTAAGTTCGTTGCTGGCTTATACCAGTACCGCGGGTGTAGAAGTGGAGGCAGTACGTCAGTATGCACAATACTGGTGGCCGGCAATCAGTAATCCCGACGGCAGTCCGACCGGACTGGGTTTTCTGGTACAAATTCTGCTTCTGGTAGGTTTTTTCCTGCTTAACTACTGGAGTGTGAGTGTCTTTGGTCGGGTAAATACCATTGTCACGACCTTTAAATTTATTGTGCCATTATTAACGATTGGTACGTTATTTATGTATTACCACGGGGCAAACCTCGATGTGCCCCCTCCCCCCCCCGGCGGAGCACACGGTATCTTCACCTCGCTGACCGGTGCCGGGATCGTCTTTGCCTATCTGGGATTCCGTCAGGCGGTAGACTTCGCCAGTGAAGCTAAAAATCCTCAGCGTAACGTTCCACTGTCGATTATGATCGCTATTGCTGTCAGCTTCGTTATCTATATCGCCTTACAATACGCTTTTATGGGAGCAGTGCCTTCTGAAGCATTAACTGCCCACGGTTGGGATGGACTGAAGCAAATCTTCCAGTCACCTTATGCCGATCTGGCTCGTAGTCTGGGGATTACCTGGCTTATCAACTTAATCCTGGTCGATGCTGTTATTTCTCCGGCAGGAACAGGGAATATTTATCTGGCGGGTGCCAGCCGGGTGTTATTTGCCTGGGCACGTAACGGACATTTATTTAAAGTTTTCGGTCAGGTGGATGCAAAATCAGGGGTACCTCGCGGAGCCTTGTGGTTGTCACTGATTCTGTCAATTGCCTGGACGTTACCGTCAGAATTCCAGGTATGGGGCGGTTTGATTGGCGCTGTGACATCGGCCACGGTGTTTACTTATATGCCCGGTCCTGTCACGCTCGGCGCGTTCCGTCGTCATCTGCCGGACATGGCACGCCCGTTCCGTCTACCGATCGCGGCAATTCTGAGTCCGCTGGCATTTGTGGCCAGTACGCTACTGATTTACTGGAGCGGCTGGTCAGTTAACGAATTACTGATTCCTATCCTGATCCTTGCCTGGCTGGGTTATGCCATCTTCGGTAAGAAAACAGTGACCTCGGCTCGTGACCTGAAATGTTCCTGGTGGCTGCTGGTCTATTATGTGCTGGTCTTGTTGGTGTCTTATCTGGGTACCTTTGGAGGTACCAATGCAATCAGCGCACCTATGGATATGATCCTGGTCGCGATTATTGCGCTGGCTTGTTATTACTGGGGTGTGATGACTAGTCTTCCGGTGCCGGAAATTGTTGACCATGAAGAACTGGCGGACTAACGGTTTATCACTGAGTTTACTGGCTGTTTATCGGTAATGAAAAGCGCCCGACAGGGCGCTTTTTTGTATCCAGAAAACCCCCGCCCAGGCTGGAGGTTTTGTGAAGCTTTCATCTTTGGGTCGTATATAAAAACCCCTTTTGATTTGTTAAAACACAATGCGATCTGGCAGCTGCAAAGGTTCCAGAGGAAATCAAAAGGGGGTCCCAATGAGGGACGAAAAGAGCTAAGCGCATACCCGATGGAACTGTAAATATCACATAGTTTTCGCACCTAAGTACCGAAGACAGGTCTTTTATGGAGAGCGGCGAAGGGCAATAGGGGGCATTTTAAGAAAGCTGTGTGAATGGAAAAATGTGAATATCCTGGAAGCAGAATGTTGTGCTGATCATATTCATATGCTTTTGGAGATCCCGCCGAAGATGAGTGTATCGGGCTTTATGGGGTATCTGAAGGGCAAAAGCAGTCTGATGCTGTATGAACAGTTCGGGGATTTGAAATTTAAGTATAGAAACAGAGAGTTCTGGTGCCGGGGATACTATGTAGACACGGTAGGCAAGAACACGACAAAGATACAGGAATATATAAAGCACCAGCTCGAAGCGGATAAAATGGGAGAGCAGTTGTCGATCCCATATCCGGGAAGCCCGTTTACGGGCCGTAAGTAATCCAAAATGCAAATGTCAGATTGCGACGCGCCTGTTAGGGCGCTGCTGGTAAGAGAGCCTTACAGGCGCATTTGAAAAACCTCCGGCTATGCCGGAGGATATTTATTTTACTAATAGAATTACTGGCGACGGCCTGGTAATTTCCTGTCGAGAAAATTCACCAGCCAGTCACTTCCTGATGTTAACAGCCACCAGCTCATCCCTACCAACACGACAGAAAGAGAGCCAACCGCAATATCGGTAAACCAGTGAGCACCGGCCATAACCCGTGGCAGTGCAAATACGAAGAAAATAATAGCGGCTTTAATAAAGGCGCGGCCACCAAAGTAGCGCCACATAAAACAGGCAAAAATCATCAGCATCATGCCATGATCGCCGGGAAAACTGTCTGATGAAGCATCTTTGGTCGGAATACCGGTGAGTTCACCCACGCGCTGAACATTTTTGAAGAATAATGTCGGGCTGGAATGAACCACAGGGATCTGATGCCCCAGTTGGTTCAAAACTACGGCGCTCAATAGCATAGTGACACCAATAGCCAGCATGCGATGGCGGCCTGCAATGGTATTTTTTTTCCAGTATGAGTAATACAGCAGGCCCATGGCGATGAGCGAGACCAGGTCAAATCCACGGAAATTAGTAATTGCTACAAATTTCGCGAACCACGGATGAGTCACCATACGGTTGTTAAAGTCGAAAAATATCGATTTATCAATGGCAAACCAAAAACCGTGGTGTTGTGGCAAAAACCACGAAAAGAACAGAGCAAAACCCAGAGCATTCAGCAACAGGATAGTCATCAGACGTGAAGTGCGCATTTTTTTAACTCGAATTGAAAAAATAACTTAGTAGATTATTACAGAAAAATTAAATGAATCTTCAACATTGTGAGATTATAACCGGAGAATTATCCTATACCGGCATCTCATTGCGGGAAGATAACTCCCGAAGCACGGCGATTATACCGGTTAATCAACAGAGGCATTGATCGAATCAGGTGATCGACTAATTAAAACTGTAACTGTATAACAACAGGGCGCAGAAAAGGAGTGGGCTTAAATATGGGAGCTTCCGGGCCATGAGTTTTGAATAGCGAAAAGTGGCCGGGAAAAAGTATTTACCGGTCCGAAGAACCGTTAAGCAGCCTTCCGCGGGATGGACAGGATGTCCGGCCCATCCCGGAATATAACAAATTAATCTGCTCTTCCCATATAACGACGTTCAGGAATGTGAATTTTGATTTTATCGCCATTGCTGAGGTACTCAGGAACCTGAATCACCAGCCCTGTGATCATTCCTGCCGGTTTGGTACGTGCACTGGCAGAGGCACCTTTAATACCCGGAGAAGTATCTGTGATTTCCATGTCTACCGTCTGGGGGAGTTCCAGAGCCAGAATTTGCCCGTCCATCGTCAGAACATGAATCCCCGGAATACCGTTTTCCGGGATAAAGAGCAGTTCTTCTTCGATCTGCTCTTTATTGAAGTGGTAAGGGGTATAGTCCTCATCATCCATAAACACATACTCTTCACCATCAATATAAGAGAAGGTGACAGCACGGCGGCTCAGGGAAATGGCATCTAGGATATCATCGCCTTTGAAGCGCTCTTCCACTTTCAAACCAGTACGGATATCGGTAAAGCGCATTTTGTACAGAGTTGCTGCGCCACGTGCACTAGGGCTCTGGACATCAATATCTTTCACCAACAGTAACTTTCCGTTCCAGGTCACTGCCATGCCACGTTTTATTTCATTCGCCTTTGGCATTGAATCTCTCTCTATGTAAGCAATACAGGTTTATGCGCGCAACGTTACCCGTGCAACCGGCGGCAGGCAATAGGGTAACAGAGAAATTATTTCATCGCGGCTGCCGGCACAAAGAATTAATGTTACTCTGACGGTTATTATCCTGCCTTGCCTGACCCGGAGTTCTGAGTGGAATGTCGTTCTCACTGTGGCGCTTGCTGTACTGCACCCTCCATCTCTTCAGCTATCCCGGGAATGCCCGCCGGTAAACCGGCAAATACTCCCTGCATACAGCTGGACGAAGCTTTACGCTGTCGAATTTTCGGCTCCCCCCTCCGCCCGAAAGTCTGTGCCAGTCTGCGGCCTTCAGCAGAGATGTGTGGTAATTCACGGCAACAAGCCCTGGTCTGGTTGCTGGATTTGGAACAGGCAACCACTCCCTGAACCGGTTTGCTGAAGCAATGCTGACACTCTCCCCCTGAATAATCGCTATCCGCAACACTTCAGCCCGGGGTCCGATTCACCGGTCAAAAAAATTATAAATTGTGCGTAGCCTCAAAATTTTGCGGCATAATTTCGCTTATTTGTTGCGGCTTAAATTTTTGCGGAGCACTATAACTGATACGTTTCAGCCTCATCCGGATCCCTGCGACTGTGCCATGGGATTTTTTTTATCACTGACAGCTGAAACGATTCATCAAAAGATAGCGAGGAGTCCTATGTTCCAGCTCGATGTTAAGGCGATACACACCGGCGCCAGCGCCAGTGATAAAACCGATGCTATTCGTCAGGTAGCTGCTGCGTTAGCGGCTGCCGGTAACGTGTCTGAAGCGTATGTCAGCGGTATGCTGGCGCGTGAGCAGCAAACTTCTACTTTCCTGGGCAACGGAATCGCGATCCCCCACGGAACAACAGACACGCGTGATCTGGTGCTGAATACCGGGGTTCAGGTATTTCAGTTTCCACAAGGTGTTAGTTGGGGGGATGAACAGCTGGCCTATGTGGTGATTGGCATTGCAGCGAAATCAGATGAACACCTGACTCTGTTACGTCAACTGACGCATGTATTAAGTGATGACAGTGTGGCTGAAACGCTGAAAACTGCGTCAGCAGAAGAGCTGCGAGCCATCCTGATGGGTGAGAAGCAGTCCGCTGAGTTTCGTTTTGATGCATCGATGATAGCCACCGGCGTTGCAGCGGAAGAACTGATGACTCTGCAGGCATTAAATGCGGGCAGGTTGAAATCAGCCGGCGCTGTGGATACATCCTTTGTCAGTCAGGTGATTTCCGAACGACCGTTGAATCTGGGGCAGGGGATCTGGCTGAATGATAGTGCCAGCGGAAATCTGTTCAGTGCCATTGCTGTCAGCCGACCGGCGACCGCCTTCACCACACCGGATAATGAGCCGGTAGCCATGCTTATCACCGTGGCGGCTGTTGATGATCAGCCACTGAGCGCACTGGGTTATTTGCATCAGTTACTGGTGAATAATAAGGCTGAACGGCTTTTGTCTGAAGATGCGGCCGGTATTCTGACACTGCTGACCAGTGAATATACCGAGGTCAGTGAGTCCGTCACCGCTGAGTTTGTGATCCGTAATGAACATGGGCTACATGCCAGACCCAGTACTGCGCTGGTCACCGTCATCAAGAGCTTTAACTGTGAAATCACCGTCACCAATCTGGATGGAAGTGGTAAGCCCGCCAATGGTCGTAGCCTGATGAAAGTTGTTGCCCTTGGCGTTAAAAAGGGTCACCGACTTCGTTTCACAGCCAGCGGCGAAGATGCAGCCGCGGCGATTGAAGCCATCAGACAGGCTATCGACAGCGGACTCGGGGAGGGCGCAGCATGAGCCGCCGGGTCGCAACAATTACGCTGAATCCTGCTTATGATTTAGTCGGCTTCACACCGGCTATCGAACGCGGAGAAGTGAATCTGGTAAAAACCGCGGGTCTGCATGCTGCGGGTAAAGGGATTAATGTGGCACGGGTCCTGAAAGATCTGGGGATCGATGTGACGGTGGGTGGATTTCTGGGCAAAGAAAATCAGGATGGTTTTCAGCAGCTGTTCAGCGAACTGGGTATTGCGAACCGTTTTCAGGTAGTGCAGGGGCGTACCCGGATTAACGTTAAACTCACCGAGCAGGACGGAGAAGTGACGGATTTTAACTTCTCCGGTTTTAATGTCACAGCCCAGGACTGGGAGCGTTTCAGCACCGACTCTCTGAGCTGGCTGGGACAGTTTGATATGGTCTGTGTGAGTGGCAGTCTGCCGGAAGGTGTAGAGCCCGCGGCATTCACTGAGTGGATGAAGGCACTCCGCCTGTTATGTCCATGCATCATCTTTGACAGCAGCCGCGCTGCGCTGGAAGCGGGACTGAAGGCTGCGCCCTGGCTGGTTAAACCTAACCGCCGTGAGCTTGAAATCTGGGCAGGCAAACCGCTGCCGACGTTGCCGGATGTGATAGCCAGTGCCCACCATTTACGCGAAGAAGGCATCGCCCATGTCGTGATTTCTCTGGGAGCAGAAGGTGCTTTATGGGTCAATGCCTCCGGAGAATGGCTGGCAAAACCACCGGCCTGTGAAGTGGTTAGCACTGTGGGGGCGGGAGATTCAATGGTGGGTGGGCTGATTTACGGGTTGCTGATGCGCGAGTCAAGTGAACATACCTTACGACTGGCAACCGCGGTGGCAGCTCTGGCGGTAAGTCAGAGTAATGTAGGCGTCGCTGACAGAACACAACTGGCAGCCATGATGGCACGTGTCGATTTACAACCCGTGCAATAACAGCAGAAGAGGAATAAATGATGAAAACGCTGCTGATAACTGATGCGTCACTGGGCAAAGCCAGTGCATTCATCGCCGGCAAAGCGGCACAGAGCGCTGCCGAAAAATGCGGACTGATATTCACAACTTCCCCGCAGGATGCTGAACTGGTGATTGTTGCCGGTGGAGCAGTGCCTTCAGACAATACACTATCAGGAAAAAAAATCTGGCGGGGTGAGTTACAGGCATTGCTGAATGATGCTGAAGCTTTTCTGAATCATGCGAAAGAACAGGCAGAATTTTGGCAGGCATCACAGGCGATAACCCCTGCCGTGGCTGATGCTGCTGCCAGCAATACCAGCGCAATACGCATTGTGGCTGTGACGGCCTGTCCGACCGGGGTCGCCCATACCTTTATGGCTGCTGAAGCCATTGAGGCCGAAGCGAAAAAACGTGGCTGGTGGTACAAAGTTGAGACCCGTGGATCCGTGGGTGCCGGCAATGCTATCACCCCGGAAGAAGTGGCTGCGGCGGATCTGGTGATTGTTGCTGCCGATATTGAGGTTGACCTGGCAAAATTTTCCGGAAAACCGATGTATCGTACCTCAACCAGTCTGGCCCTGAAAAAGACCGCTCAGGAATTTGATAAAGCACTGAGTGAAGCCAAAACATTCTCACCCGCGGGTAACAGCCAGGCGGCAGCGAACAGTGACAGCAATAAAGAAAAATCAGGGGCTTACCGCCACCTGCTGACCGGGGTTTCTTATATGTTACCTATGGTCGTCGCAGGCGGTTTATGTATCGCCTTATCCTTTGCCTTTGGCATTAACGCTTTTAAAGAGGCCGGGACTCTGCCCGCAGCCCTGATGCAAATCGGGGGGACCACTGCTTTTGCCCTGATGGTGCCAGTATTGGCAGGGTATATTGCTTTCTCGATTGCTGACCGCCCGGGGTTAACACCAGGACTGATTGGCGGGATGCTGGCGAGCAGCACCAATGCTGGTTTCCTTGGCGGAATTATCGCCGGTTTTATTGCCGGTTATGTCGCCAGATTTATTAGTACCCGGTTGAAATTGCCACAAAGTATGGAAGCTCTGAAGCCGATTTTGATCATTCCGTTGCTGGCCAGTCTGGTGACGGGTTTGTTGATGATCTATGTGGTGGGCAAACCCGTTGCTGCCATTATGGAATGGCTGACCCACTGGCTGGGTAACATGGGTACGACGAATGCCATTCTGCTGGGCGCGGTATTAGGCGGAATGATGTGTACTGATATGGGCGGGCCGGTTAACAAAGTGGCCTATGCCTTTGGGGTTGGGTTGTTAAGTACCAAAACCTATGGGCCGATGGCGGCGATTATGGCGGCAGGAATGGTCCCGCCGTTGGCGATGGGTCTGGCGACCTTACTGGCGCGTAGTAAGTTTACTAAAGGGCAGCAGGAAGGAGGCAAGGCCGCGTTGGTTCTGGGGCTATGCTTTATCTCTGAAGGTGCTATTCCGTTTGCTGCCCGTGACCCTATGCGGGTTATCCCATGCTGTCTGGTGGGCGGTGCGGTGACCGGAGCTATTTCGATGGCTATCGGTGCTCAACTGATGGCTCCTCATGGTGGGTTATTTGTGTTATTGATCCCCGGAGCCATTACGCCGGTACTGGGGTATTTGCTAGCTATCATTGTCGGTACTGTGCTGGCAGGTGTTGCCTATGCCATGCTGAAACGGCCGGAAACAGCCACTGCCTGACAGGCGCTGTGTGAAAAGGAAAAAGGGCGCCTGGCGCCCTTTTTTATACTCAGGCTGTCTGTTGTGCTTTCAGCCAGGCAATCTCGTCTTTCCAGATCTCCGGATCAACGGTCTCCAGAATTAAAGGGATGCCGTCAAAACGTGAGTCTTTCATTAACCAGCTAAAGACTGTTTCACCAATATTTCCCTGGCCCAGACTATGGTGCCGATCGACCCGGCTGCCAAATTCACTTTTGGCATCGTTGAGGTGCATGCCGCGTAGATAGTTAAAACCGACAATCCGTTCAAATTCACGGAATGTGGCTTCGCACTGTTCGACGCTGCGTAAATCATACCCTGCGGCAAAGGCATGGCAGGTATCAATACAGACACCCACCCGGCTTTTATCTTCGACATGATGAATAATCTCGGCCAGATGTTCGAAACGGAATCCGAGATTGCTACCCTGACCGGCAGTATTTTCAATAACTGCTGTTACACCCTGAGTCTGATCAAGGGCAATATTTATCGACTCCGCAATCAGCTTCAGACACTCTGATTCTGATATCTGTTGCAGGTGGCTGCCGGGGTGAAAGTTAAGCAGAGACAGGCCGAGCTGTTCAGCTCGTTGCATTTCATCAATAAACGCTAGCCGGGATTTCTCCAGGGCTTCATTCACCGGATGCCCGAGGTTAATCAGGTAGCTGTCGTGGGGTAAAATTTGTGCAGAGCTGAAATTGTATTTTTCACAGGCCTGGCGAAACGCGCTGATGGTCTCCTGCGTGAGTGCGGCGGCGCGCCATTGCCGTTGATTTTTGGTAAACAGAGCAAAAGCGGTTGCTTCCAATTCATGTGCACGCAGGACCGCATTCTCGACCCCGCCAGCAGCGCTGACATGCGCACCAATAAACTTCATAGCCGTTTCTCCTCAGTTTCGGGCTTCGTGACGATTTATAACACTATAATACCTGAGGAATTCATTCATAACATGCCATCAGAGCAGAATCCCGGGGGGTGCCGGACATGAACTGGCGTCTGACAACGCTATTTCCGGAAATTTAGACTGTAACGCCCCGTAACAGTCGTATGTTACGGGGCAGAGTGACGGGTTTAATTCGTTAGTTCATCAACCGCCATAACCCAAGATTGACCAGACCTCCACCGACAATCAGCCAGATAAACACCATTAAGCCCAGTAACAGTGGTTTCAGGCCGGCTTGTTTCAGTTGTCCTGCTTTGGTAGTCAGCCCCAGGGCGGCCATTGCCATCGCCAGCATCAGATTATCGGCCTGATGGATGACTGTCAGCAGGCGGTCAGGTAGCAGATGAAAAGAGTTAACACAGGCAACCAGGATAAAAATCAAAGCAAACCAGGGGAAAGTCACCTTGCCTTTCTCGCCTGCCTGGTAAGGTGAGCTTCTTCTCATCCACTGACCCAGTAGTAACAGGAAGGGGGCCAGCATCATTACCCGCAGCATCTTGGCAATTACCGCATTGTTTTCCGCATCAGTGCTGATGGAGTGGCCGGCAGCCACTACCTGCGCGACTTCATGAATAGTCGAACCGGTATATATACCAAACTGCGCGGCGCTCAGGCCCGGCAGCAGCGGGTGAACAATCTCCCAGATTAACGGGTAGATAAAGATAGCCGCTGTGCCAAAGATCACCACTGTCGCGACAGCAACCGACACATTTCCGGCATGAGCTTTTACCACCGGTCCGGTAGCCAGTACGGCGGCGGCACCACATATACTGCTGCCGGCACCAATCAACCAGACGGTTTGACGGTCCAGCTTCAGCCAGTAAATACCCGCTATACAGGTCAGAAAAAAAGTACTACTCAGCATAATGATATCGGTGAGCAAACCCTGATAACCAATATTACTGATTTGCTGGAAGGTCAGGTTGAAGCCGTAAAGGATAATCCCGCCACGTAACAGATAGTGTTTACTGAAGGTGATTCCGGCAGCACAGTGCTCAGTGAAAGATTCCGGCAGCAGATTGCCAATAATAATTCCTGCCAGGATAGCCAGCGTCAGGGCACCCAGCCCCAAACCGGATACCAGATGAAATTGTGACAGCAGGATAGTACCGGTAGCGATAGCCGTGGTCAGCAGAATTCCGCTCAGTTGTCGGAATCCGGTGTCAGGGAAAAATACAGGGTGTTGTGTGCTCATAGCCGTGCTCTCCTTGGGGGGACTGATGTCTATGGTGCAGCGATTTCCTTTAAAAGAGAAATCGATTATAATTTTATAACCAACCATTATAAGTGGTAAGTGAGATCAGCAACGGGCAGGAGAGAGGGACGATGCATATTACATTGCGGCAGTTGGATGTGTTCTGTGGGATAGTCAGATGGGGTTCTACCACCCAGGCAGCCCGACAACTGGCGCTGTCACAGTCAGCGGTCAGTGCTGCTCTGGCAGATCTGGAGAATCAGCTGGATGTACAACTGTTTGACCGGGCCGGAAAGCGGCTAATTGTTAACGAACACGGCCGGCTGTTATATCCGAAAGCAGTGTCATTGCTGGAACAGGCAAAAGAGGCGGAACAGTTATTCAGGGATGATGACGGGGCGATTCGTATTGGCGCCAGCAGTACTATCGGCAATTACCTGCTGCCGCAGATGATGGCAAATTATCGTCATGATTTTCCACAGGCTCCCCTGGAACTCACCGTAGGAAACAGCCTGGAGGTCATTCAGGCGGTCGCTGATTTTCGGGTGGATGTCGGGCTGATTGAAGGGCCATGTCACGTGGCTGGGATTGTTAGTGAGAACTGGCTGGAGGATGAGCTGGTCGTATTTGCCGCCCCCCGGTCAGAGATCTTCAGCCAGCCAGTGACCCTGCACAGTCTGGCCATGTCACCATGGATTTTGCGGGAGAGGGGGTCGGGGACCCGCGAGATTGTCGACTACCTGCTGTTATCCCATCTGCCAAATTTCAGTGTTGCGATGGAACTGGGAAATTCCGAAGCGATTAAGCACGCAGTCCGTCATGGGATGGGGACCAGTTGTTTGTCGCGGCGGGTGATTGCCGATCAGCTGGAGAATGGCACCCTGCGTCAGGTAGATATCCCCTTACCTTCACTGACGCGAACACTGTATCGCATTCATCATCAGCAGAAGCATTTATCCCGTTCACTGCTGCGGTTTCTGAGGTACTGCCATGAATAAATATCAGTGAAGAACCATAACCCGGGGCTGCTTCCGTGGCAGGCTCAGGCAGGTTTGCTAATAATTCCCGACGAATCATGAAGGTAACTAATAACACAAGTGGTAATGCTATACAGTGATGGCTTTGCTGGTACAATCGCGCCTCATTTTTATCCAGCATAGTGTTTACTGATGAATAATAATTCAAATACCACAGATAAGCCTGCCCTGAAGCGTGTACTAAAAGCCCGCCATCTGACGATGATTGCCATTGGCGGTTCAATAGGTACCGGTCTGTTTGTTGCCTCGGGTGCCAGTATTTCTCAGGCCGGTCCGGGCGGTGCGCTCCTCTCTTACGCGATTATCGGTTTGATGGTCTATTTTCTGATGACCAGTCTGGGTGAACTGGCGGCTTATATGCCGGTGTCCGGTTCATTTGCCACTTATGGTGCTAAATATGTCGAAGAGGGTTTCGGATTCGCGCTTGGCTGGAACTACTGGTACAACTGGGCGGTGACGATAGCCGTCGATCTGGTGGCCGCTCAACTGGTGATGGGCTACTGGTTGCCGGAAGTGCCTGGTTGGATATGGAGTTGCCTGTTCCTGGCAGTGATTTTTCTGCTGAATGTCATTTCGGTAAAAGGCTTTGGGGAAGCTGAGTATTGGTTTTCTCTGATTAAAGTCGTTACCGTGGTGATCTTCATTATTGTCGGCCTGCTGATGGTGACCGGGATTATGCGGGGTACCGACAGCGGGGGATGGCATAACTGGACGATTGGTGGCGCACCGTTTGCCGGTGGTTTTTCGGCCATGATTGGTGTGGCGATGATTGTCGGCTTCTCTTTCCAGGGCACAGAACTTATCGGCATTGCGGCGGGTGAATCGGAAAATCCGGGTAAAAACGTCCCACGGGCGGTTAGGCAGGTGTTCTGGCGTATCCTGCTGTTTTATGTCCTGGCGATCTTAATCATCAGTCTGTTACTTCCGTATACCGATCCCCGGTTGCTGCACAATGATGTGAAAGATATCAGTGTCAGCCCGTTTACCCTGGTGTTTCAGAATGCCGGTCTGTTGTCTGCCGCTGCGGTAATGAATGCCGTGATCCTGACTGCGGTGCTGTCTGCCGGTAACTCAGGGATGTACGCTTCGACCAGAATGCTGTTCACTCTGGCTCAGGAAGGGAAAGCCCCAAAAGTTTTCGCGCGTCTGACAGAGAATGGTGTGCCACGTAATGCGTTGATTGCCACCACCGTCGTTGCGGCATTGTGTTTCCTCTCCTCGAAGTTTGGAAATCAGACGGTGTATATGTGGTTGCTAAATACCTCAGGTATGACCGGCTTTATTGCCTGGCTGGGTATTGCGGTCAGCCACTATCGGTTCCGCCGTGGCTACATCGCCAACGGGCTGGATCTGTCCGCCTTGCCTTACCGTTCAGGGTTATTCCCTCTGGGGCCGGTGTTTGCTTTTGTCCTGTGCCTGTTAATTACCCTGGGGCAGAACTACCAGGCCTTTATGGCCGATACCATTGACTGGTATGGGGTGGCGGCAACCTACATTGGTATCCCGCTATTCCTGGTGATCTGGCTCGGATACAAGTGGACCCGTGGCACCCGGTTTGTACGATATCAGGACATGGAATTTCCGGCGGTCGAAAAAAATAATTACTGATTGTCTCGGACCACCCTGTTATGACAAAAACCCATGCTCAGCATGGGTTTTTATATGGGAAAACCGTCAGACTTCTGTCCGGAACGATTTTACTCAGAGGCTTATTCTTCCGGCAGACTGACCAGAAGATGACGGGCATGAAAACGCACGTGATCTTCAATCACGCTGGCGATAAAGAAATAACTGTGGTCATATCCCTGTTGCCAGCGCAGGGTAAAATCAAACTGTTGCTGGTGGGCAATCTCTTCCAGCACTCCCGGCTGCAACTGTTCAGGCAGAAAAGAATCTGCGCTGCCCTGGTCTATCAGAACAGGCAGGCGGTGTGCTGCCTGCTGCATCAGGACACTGGCATCATATTGATGCCAGTCTGCCGCATTTTCTCCAAGGTAGGCGGTGAATGCCTTCTGGCCCCAGGGCACCGAGCCCGGGTTAACAATCGGAGCGAAGGCAGAGACTGAAGTAAATCGTCCGGCTTCCCGTAATGCCAGCACCAGAGCGCCATGGCCCCCCATAGAGTGCCCCATGATGGCCTGTCGATCGCTGAAGGAGAAGTGTTCTGCCAGCAGAGCGGGCAGTTCGCTGGTCAGATAGTCATACATCCGGTAATGCTTATCCCAGGGGGCACGGGTTGCATTCAGATAAAACCCCGCCCCCTGGCCGAGATCGTACGCCGGGTCATCGGCCACATCCTCACCGCGCGGGCTGGTATCCGGCATAATCAGGGCAATACCGGCTTCTGCCGCCAGACGCTGGGCGCCGGATTTTACCGAAAAGTTCTCATCGGTACAGGTCAGGCCTGCCAGACACCAAATCAGGGGAACCGGCTGCTCACCGGCCTGAGGGGGCAGAAACACGCTGAATTTCATCGGGCATCCCAGTACCCCGGAGGTATGTTGCCAACGTTGCTGGCGACCGCCAAACATCAGATGTTCTTCACAGAGTGTCAGTTCAGACATGATAGCTCCTGTCATAGTTATCGAATGCAGATCTGCCCTTCACTGGCTGACAGTGCTGCGTATTGTAAGTGTAGTGCCCTTAAAGCGCTGTGACGTCAGGAGACTGAGATGTCGCCTGCTGCAGGCTGAGCGAAATATGTCAGCATGAGCTGTTTCATAGCATCGACATTTGGGGTGAATGCATCCCGCCGCCAAATCAGACAGGTGGATACCTTACCATATTGCGGGGGCAGGGCATGGGTTCGGATGCGGGTTCGGTCACTGATTTGTGCCAGAACCGAGGCCGGTGTAATCGCCAGCCCGGCACCGCCGGCAACACAGGCAATCATTGCATGATAAGAGTGGATTTCCATAATACTGCCAGGCTGAGCACCGCCGTCCCTGAACCAGTCCTCAAGTTTCATCCGGTAAGAACAACTGTTGCGGAAGGCAAAAAAAGTCTTACCCTGCACATCCTGAGGACAGGTGACGGTTTGGTGTTCGCTGCTGGTGATCAATACCAACTCTTCATCAAACGCGACACAACTTTCCAGTTCATCATAGCCTTCCGGGCTGTCGGCCAGTGCAGCTGCAACCGTACCTTCCCGGACATGATCGATAATCTCACCGGAAGTCCCGGTAATCAGTGACAAAGAGACGGCCGGATAGCGTTGGTGAAATGCCGAAAGTAGGCCTGGCAGCCGGGTCGCGGCCGTGCTTTCCATGGTGCCCAGCGCAAAATTACCGGCGGGTTCCCCCTGGCGGGTCATATTCAGTGCTTCTTCACTTAAGGCCAGGATTCGCCGGGCATAGCTGAGAAAATTATGCCCCATCGGTGACAGGCGAACCCGTTGCTTTTCACGGATCAACAGGTCAGCTCCCAGCTCTTCTTCCAGCTGTCTAAGCCGGGTGGTCAGATTGGAAGGCACCCGGTGCAGTAACTCAGCCGCACGGGCGACAGAACCGGTTTCGGCCACTGCACAAAACATCCGAAGCTGCACCAAATCCATAATGATTCTCTTTAGGTAATTCAGATAATGCGGGTCTTTCACCCGGATTGGGATTGTATGCGCTGTTACAGAGCCAGGCAACCGTGATATTTCCGCGGGGGACGGTGAAAAATTTTTTAGCAATGAACGATGATGATCATCGTAAGAGACTGGATAATCCGTGCCGACTGCTTCACAATATGCACTGTTTATGATGCTCCGTCCATGTAAGGGCAGAGAATTCACCTGCCGGAGAATAATGAATGTCCCCTTTTAGTCAGGAAGCGGTGCTGGTCCATGAAGCCCTGGTGGCACGCGGTCTTGAAACCCCGTTACGCAAACCTGCCCGTGAACTGGATGATCAGGCTCGTAAAACCCTTATCGCGGGTCATATGACCGAAATTATGCAACTGCTCAATCTGGATTTGCAGGATGATAGTCTGACTGAAACTCCGCATCGCATTGCCAAAATGTATGTCGATGAGATTTTTTCAGGGCTGGACTATGCTAATTTCCCGAAAATCACGGTCATCGAAAACAAGATGAAGGTCGATGAAATGGTGACAGTACGTGACATTTCTCTGACCAGTACCTGTGAACACCATTTTGTCACTATCGACGGCAAAGCCACCGTGGCGTATATCCCGAAAGATAAAGTGATTGGTTTATCTAAAATTAACCGCATCGTGCAGTTTTTTGCCCGCCGTCCTCAGGTTCAGGAACGTCTGACCCAACAGGTTCTGGTGGCACTGCAAACCTTGCTTGGCACCAATAATGTGGCTGTGTGTATTGATGCCGTTCATTACTGTGTGAAAGCGCGCGGTGTTCAGGATGCGACCAGTGCGACAACTACGACCTCACTGGGTGGGTTGTTCAAGTCGAGCCAGAATACCCGTCAGGAATTTTTACGCTCAGTCAGACATAACTGATTTTCCTGCCTGTGGAGACTGCTGAACTAACGACAGTCTCCTGTTTACTGATCCCCGTCAGGATACCTCATGCCGCGTTACCCTCAACTGGACTTTATTCGTGGTGTAGCCATCGCCGGAATTCTGTTGCTCAATATTGTCAGTTTTGCCCTGCCGTCAGCCGCGTATCTCAATCCCGCATGGTCGGGCAACATCAGCCTGCCTGACACCGTTAGTTGGGTGCTGACCGAAATCTTTGCCCGGCTGAAGTTTCTTAACCTGTTCGCCTTGTTGTTTGGTGCCGGTCTGGTGTTTCAGATACCCAAAGGAGGAGGATGGATCCAGTCACGGCTGGGATGGCTGATTGCTTTTGGGGTACTGCATGCTTTACTGCTGTGGGAAGGCGATATTCTGGTCGCCTGGGGGCTGGCGGGCATGCTGAGCTGGCGACTGATACGTGATGCCCGTTCAGCAGAACTACTATTGCGTACCGGGATGCTTCTGTATGCTTTTGGCTGTCTGATGTTACTGGTCTTTGGTCTGATTTCCAACGGGACGGGGGGCAGTGACTGGCTGCCTGGCCAGTCCGAAATTATCTATGAGCAGCAGATTAAGCTGCATGGCGGTATGCTGGCCTTTGATTACCGGCTTGATCATCTGGGCTCAATGCTGGTGTCTTTTTTTTGTCAGTACGGCTGGGAGTTATCGGGGCTGATGCTGGTGGGTGCGGCACTGGTGCACAATGGCTGGTTAATTGGCAAACGTAGTCAGGCTGACTATTTCCGTGACGCCAGACGGCTGCTGATCCCGGGACTGTTGCTGGAGTGTGCGGGCGCCCTGGCACAATGGCTGACCGGATGGTCATTCCGCTGGAGCGGTTTTTATCTGCAATTGCCAGGTGAAATTGCCAGTCCCCTGGTCAGTCTTGGCTACGCAGCACTGGTACTGGGCGGCTGGAAAAAAATATCCACGACCAGATTAAATACTGTGTTTTCTGCTATCGGTCGGTTGGCTCTGAGTAACTATCTGCTTCAGACACTGGTATGCACACTGATTTTTTCGGTCGGTGGTTTATTTATGCATTTTAGCCGCTGGCAACTGCTGATGATAGTACCCCTGATATGGCTGATTAACGGGATGTTTTCAGTTGGCTGGTTGCACTATTTCCGTCAGGGGCCAATGGAAAGATTGTGGCGCTGGCTGACACAAAAAACGGCCTGAGGTTGTGATTTACCCATCAAGTGTAATCGCTTCCATTCTTCTCCGTTGAAATCTGCGTTTCATTACTGCTTTAAGAGGCTTTCCTGTCCTGACAGAGGGGGGGGATTGTGACTGCGTGGCAAGCTGAATCGCCATGTATCCTGCTGTAATCCCCGTAAAATGTGTAGTGGATCACCCTTCATGATTCTGCCTGATGTAAACGGTTTCAATTTGTGACTAATTTCACATTAAGGCAACATCGCACCCCCTAGTATAAGCTCATTACCTGCATCAGTTGTCATGGCGCAGGGCTGTCAGCTATTACCTTATAAAACTGTACCGATATTTCACCCGGAATACAGGTAATAGACTGACCCTTTGGGCGGGGAACCGCAATATTTTTCAAGCCTTTAAGCATCGTCATTATTAATGATGCTGGCCTGTCGTTAACCGGAGTTGTTATGAAAACAAAGGTACTTGCTCTGACAGTATTAATGGCAGGAATGATGGCATCTTTTGCCAGTCATGCTGCTGACGCGCGTATTGGTGTGACGATTTATAAATATGACGATAATTTTATGTCAATGGTCCGCAAGGATATTGAGAAAGAAGCCAAAGCGGTCGGTGGTGTGCAGTTATTAATGAATGACTCGCAGAATGACCAGTCCAAACAGAATGACCAGATTGATGTATTAATGGCGAAAGGGGTTAAAGTGTTGGCAGTTAACCTTGTTGATCCGGCAGCCGCACCTACGGTGATTGATAAGGCCCGCAGTAATGATGTCCCCGTGGTGTTTTTTAACAAAGAACCAACGGCAAAAGCACTCGCCAGTTATGACAAGGCCTATTATGTAGGTACAGATTCTAAAGAGTCCGGCGTTATTCAGGGGCAGCTGATTGAAAAACACTGGAAGGCTAATCCTGGCTGGGATTTAAATAAAGACGGTGTATTACAGTATGTATTACTGAAGGGCGAACCGGGGCATCCTGATGCTGAAGCTCGTACCCGCTATGTTATCGAAACACTTAATAAAGACGGCGTAAAAACCCAACAGCTGGCGTTGGATACCGCTATGTGGGATACCGCGCAGGCGAAAGATAAGATGGATGCCTGGTTGTCTGGACCGAATGCCAACAAGATTGAAGTCGTTATCGCTAACAACGATGCGATGGCAATGGGGGCTGTTGAAGCCCTGAAGGCACACAATAAAGCGTCTGTTCCGGTGTTCGGCGTCGATGCATTACCTGAAGCCCTGGCACTGGTTAAATCGGGTCAGATGGAAGGAACGGTATTGAATGATGCGGAAAACCAGGCTAAAGCCGTAGTGGATATGTCTAAAAATCTGGCTGAGGGTAAACCTGCCACGGAAGGAACCGCATTTACTCTGAAAGATAAAATCGTCCGTGTCCCCTACGTAGCGGTTGACCGCGATAATTTATCTAAATTCGTAAAATAATCATCAGCAGGGCGCAGTCTCAGACTGCGCCCTTATTTTGTCTGTTGTCTGATAGCCGGAGATGAACTGGTGAGTGAACCCGATAATAACCATGGTGATTTTTTGCTGCAAATGCAGGACATCAGCAAAAGCTTCCCCGGCGTTAAAGCGCTTGACCATGTCAATTTAGATGTCCGGCCTTATTCTATCCATGCATTAATGGGCGAGAACGGTGCCGGAAAATCGACATTATTAAAATGTCTGTTTGGTATTTACAGCAAAGACAGCGGAAAAATATTATTCCGTGGCAAAGAAGTTAATTTTAAAAGCGCTAAAGAAGCCCTGGAAAATGGTGTTTCAATGGTACATCAGGAATTAAACCTGGTGACGCAGCGCAGCGTGATGGACAATATGTGGCTCGGCCGTTATCCGTTAAAAGGAATATTTGTCGACCAACATAAAATGTACCAGGACACGAAACAGATTTTTGATGAACTGGATATTAATATCGATCCACGGGATAAAGTCTCCACGTTATCTGTTTCTCAGATGCAGATGGTAGAAATCGCCAAAGCAGTCTCCTATGATGCACGGATCGTTATTATGGATGAACCCACTTCATCCCTGACAGAAAAAGAAGTTAATCATCTGTTTACTATTATCCGTAAGCTAAAAGATCGTGGCTGCGGAATTGTCTATATCTCTCACAAAATGGAA
This sequence comes from Tatumella sp. UBA2305, assembly GCF_002345795.1. Lineage (NCBI taxonomy): Bacteria > Pseudomonadati > Pseudomonadota > Gammaproteobacteria > Enterobacterales > Erwiniaceae > Tatumella > Tatumella sp. UBA2305. The sequence goes on along the minus strand of NZ_DDVT01000012.1, from coordinate 135,663 downwards.
GAAATATTCCAGTTGTGTGACGACATTACGGTATTACGTGATGGCCAGTGGATTGCGACCCAACCACTGGCCGGGATGAATATGGAACAGATCATCGCCATGATGGTGGGGCGATCTCTGACTCAACGTTTTCCAGACAAACAAAATCATCCCGGCAATGTAATCCTCGAAGTGAGAAATCTGACTTCGCTGCGTCAGCCTTCGATCCGTGATATCTCCTTTGACCTGCATGAGGGGGAAATCCTCGGAATTGCCGGTTTGGTGGGCGCTAAGCGTACCGATATCGTGGAGACACTGTTCGGACTCCGGGAAAAATCGGGTGGCACAATCCGTTTGCATGGACGACCGATTAAAAATCACAGTGCTAATGAAGCCATTAATCATGGGTTCGCGCTGGTCACCGAAGAGCGGCGGACAACCGGCATCTATGCCTATCTGGATATTGGATTTAACTCGCTGATATCGAATATTAAAAAGTACAAAAACAGCCTTGGACTTCTGGATAACAGCCGGATGAAGAGTGATACGCAGTGGGTTATTGATGCGATGCGGGTAAAAACACCCGGCCATCATACCTCCATTGGTTCTCTCTCCGGGGGGAATCAACAAAAGGTCATCATTGGGAGGTGGCTGCTGACTCAGCCTGAGATTTTGATGCTGGATGAGCCCACCCGTGGCATTGATGTTGGCGCAAAGTTTGAAATTTACCAGCTCATTTCTGAGCTGGCTAAAAGAGGCAAGGGCATCATTATTATCTCTTCGGAGATGCCGGAGCTATTGGGGATCACTGACCGTATCCTGGTCATGAGCAATGGCAGGGTTGCAGGCATTGTCGATACAAAAACCGCGACACAGAACGAGATCATCCGTCTGGCATCGTTGCATCTTTAATGAAGTAAGGGCTGTGATAATGAAAGCAACCACTAAAAAAAATCTGCTGACATGGGTTAAGGAAGGGGGAATCTATATTGTCCTGCTGCTGTTGCTGGGCATTATCATTTTCCAGGACCCGACGTTTTTGAGCCTGATGAACCTCAGTAACATTCTGACTCAGTCTTCTGTCAGAATTATTATTGCTTTGGGGGTTGCGGGACTGATAGTCACTCAGGGAACTGACTTATCTGCCGGACGTCAGGTAGGGCTGGCGGCGGTGGTGGCTGCCACGCTGCTTCAGGCAATGGACAATGCCAATAAAGTCTTTCCCCATATGGCGGCATTACCCATTCCTTTGGTTATCCTGATCGTCTGTGCTATTGGCGCAGTCATAGGGTTAGTTAACGGAATTATCATCGCCTACCTCAAAGTCACCCCTTTTATTACTACGCTGGGAACCATGATTATCGTCTACGGAGTTAACTCTCTCTATTACGATTATGTGGGGGCATCACCCGTCGCCGGATTTGAGCATAATTTTTCACAGTTTGCTCAGGGCTTTATGCGATTTGGCGATTTCAAACTTTCCTATATCACTTTCTATGCGGTAGTGGCGATTGTCCTGGTATGGATCCTGTGGAATAAAACCCGTTTCGGAAAGAACATCTTTGCCATCGGTGGTAATCCTGAAGCGGCGAGAGTTTCAGGGGTCAATGTGCCGTTAAACCTGATACTGATTTATGCTTTATCCGGGGTATTTTATGCCTTCGGCGGTATGCTGGAAGCAGGACGAATTGGTAGTGCGACCAACAATCTGGGTTTTATGTACGAACTGGATGCGATTGCAGCTTGTGTCGTCGGAGGAGTCTCCTTCGCCGGAGGGGTCGGAACTGTCGCCGGGGTGGTGACTGGGGTAATTATCTTTACGGTGATCAACTATGGGCTGACTTACATCGGGGTCAATCCCTACTGGCAGTACATTATTAAAGGCGCAATCATTATTTTTGCGGTGGCACTGGATTCTCTGAAGTATTCCCGGAAGAAGTAGCAGAAATGGCCGGAGTTTCGGCCGGATCCTGCTTATCCGCGGCGGACGGTATCTGAGGGGTATCGTCCGCCGTTGATTTTTCTGTCGCTGCAGGCGGGTGGTCTTTATCATTCACCGTCACAGTTGCAGATTTACGGCTCAACTCATCCAATTGCTGAGGGGTAATTGCCGGATAACCCGGGCCATTTTCCGGGATTTCAGGCACTGCCGGAATAGGCACCAGTGGACCCAGGAAACGCGGCTCACTGCGGAAAATGTACAGGTCAGCCAGAGCAGCCAGCCGGGCTCCGACTTCGCGGATCCGGATACCCAGCATATTTTTTGGCGACGGAACGGCGTAGCACTGGGCCTGAATTCCCTGGTGCATCGCAATAAACAGCGCACGTTCGCAGTGAAAACGCTGGGTGATAATAATAAAATCGTTAGTATCAAATACCTTACGGGTGCGGATGATCGAATCCAGCGTACGGAAGCCGGCATAGTCCAGCACGATATCGGACGGGTCGACACCTTCCTTAATCAAATCTTTGCGCATGGTGCGGGGTTCATTATAACTTTGTAGCGCATTATCCCCGCTTAATAGCAGGTAATTCACCTTTCCGCTATTATAGGCATTCAGTGCGCCCTGAATACGATACAGATAATACTGATTCGGCTCACCTCCGCGGTAATACTTGGAGGTGCCGAGTACCACGCCCACTTCACGATGGGGTAAGTCACTGATGTTTTCGTAAATATAAGGCGCAGTTTTCCAGCTGATCCATCGATCAAGACCCAATGCAGTGATCCCTGCCAGCAGGATCAGGCAACAGATAATGGTTAAGATGCGTTTCAGCATGCGGCCTTATGACTCACTGGTTGATAGTTGAAAGTGACCCAAGGGTACTTGAGCCACTTGCGACAGGCAAGACTGATGTGTGACCCGACGAAAGACACGCGCTATTACCGGGTCACGGACATCAGATGGATGTACGGCGGTAATGGCGGTACTGAGGTTTCCAGAAATTATCTTCTACTGCCTGAGTCAGGACTTCTTCAGAGGTTTCTATAGCAACGCCTGCCGCCTGGGCGGCTTTAGCCACCTCAATGGCAATGTAGCGGGATACCTGCTGAATATCTTTCAGTTCCGGTAAGACCGGGCCTTCACCTTTGGTAGCCAGTGGAGAACAATCTGCCAGTGCACGGCTGGCGCTCATAAGCATGGAGTCGGTGATCCGGCTGGCTTTTGAGGCGATAACACCCAGTCCGATACCCGGGAAGATATAGGCATTATTACACTGGGCAATCGGGTAGGTTTTATCTTTCCAGCTGACCGGCGCGAACGGGCTTCCGGTAGCGACCAGTGCGGCACCTTCCGTCCAGGCGATCAGGTCTGCCGGGACTGCTTCAACACGGGATGTCGGGTTAGACAACGGCATAATGATAGGGCGAGGGCAGTGGCTGTGCATTTCACGGATAATTTCTTCTGTGAACAGTCCCGGCTGACCAGAAACCCCGACTAATACCGTCGGCTTCGCATTGCGGACTACATCCAGCAGCGAAATTGCGTCATTTTCTACCTGCCAGCCAGCCACATCCTCAGATGCCTGGATCAGACGGGTCTGGAAAGGCAACAGATTAGGTAGCTTATCGGTCAGTAAACCATAACGGTCGACCATCATCACCCGGCGACGGGCTTCAGCATCGCTAAGACCTTCGGCTTTCATTTCAATTATGATCTGCTCGGCAATCCCACACCCGGCAGAACCAGCGCCCAGGAAAACCACAGTCTGGTCAGAAATCTTGCCACCTGCAGCACGACTGGCGGCGATCAGCGTTCCCACAGCGACTGCTGCGGTGCCCTGAATATCATCGTTAAAACAGCACAGTTCATCACGGTATTGTTCCAGCAACGGCATGGCATTTTTCTGAGCAAAATCTTCAAACTGCAGCAGAACATTGGGCCAGCGACGTTTTACCGCAGAGATAAATTCATGAATAAATTCTGCATATTCCTCGCCCCCAATCCTTGGGTTGCGCCAGCCCATATACAACGGATCGTTTAGCAACTGCTGGTTATTGGTTCCGACATCCAGCGCGACAGGCAGCGTGTATGCCGGGCTGATACCCCCACAGGCGGTATACAGAGATAATTTGCCGATAGGGATCCCCATTCCGCCGATCCCCAGGTCACCCAGTCCGAGGATCCTTTCTCCATCGGTAACAACAATGACTTTGACGTTCTGTTTGGTCGCATTTTGCAGCATATCTTCGATATGCTCACGGTTGGGATAAGAAATAAATACCCCACGGGCGCGGCGGTAGATCTCGGAAAAGTGTTCGCAAGCGGCGCCTACCGTCGGGGTATAAATGATAGGCATGACTTCTTCAAGGTGGTCATCCAGCAGGCGGTAAAACAGGGTTTCATTCGTGTCCTGAATATTTCGCAGATAAACGTGCTTATCGTTGTTATTCTTGAACTCCTGAAACTGATGCCAGGCACGCTCAGCCTGTTCCTCGATGGTTTCCACGGTTTCCGGCAGCAGACCATTAAGATTAAATTCGTTACGCTCTTCCCGTGTAAAGGCACTGCCTTTGTTAAGTAACGGAAATTCCAGAAGAATAGGACCCGCGTAAGGGATGTATAACGGGCGTTTGCTTTCGTAGTCGAGTTCCATGTCGTGCATGCTCCTCAGAATAGACTCCGGTGACCGCACAGTGTCACCAAAGGTGTCAGTGTCTGACAAAAATATAGCGTTAACCGCCGAATGATAAGTATAAAAGATCAATAAATTGTTAATGATGACGCAAATTTAACCAACAACATTCAGGGCGCTGTCTGCAGAGCGACCACCAGCAGCTGGTGGCAACCCAGATCCTCGAGTGTTGCACGGGTAGCTCTGTGCTGACTCAGTTTGGCTCCGGCGTTTTCAGCCAGTACGGCCTGACGAATGGCAAGACAATCTCCGCCCTGTAAATTCATTAAAATCAGTGCAGATTGTAGCGGCGGTAACGACGGGTTATAGGCGGCATTTTCGGCGTAGCGTCCGGCGTAAACGGTACCTTCATCACTTAACAGAGCAACGCCACTGTAAGCGCCGGAATAGGGGGCATAGCTGGCAGCAGCTGCCTGAATCGCGGCATTGATCAGGGGATCCTGATGGCCGACAAAAGATTGTGTATCTTCATCCATCAGTACCTGACTAATTTGCAAATCAGCAGGACCGAAGGCTTCCGGCAGATATTCAGCCAGAGTCCGCGGCGGCCGGCCGGGCAGACATACCTGCAGCAATCCTCCGCTGTTAAGTTCGTTCATAAATTGCCGGCAATGCCCGCAGGGGGTGTAGTTGACCGTAATGGCGTTCAGTCGCTTTTCTCCGGAGAGCCAGGCATGAGTCACTGCACACTGTTCTGCATGAATGGTTTGTTGTAAAGGAGCGCCGCTAAACTCCATATTGGCCCCAAAGTACCAGTGACCACTAATGCCGCGTGCGATGGCCCCGACATTGAATTCAGATAACGGCGTCAGCGCACAACTGGCGGCCAGAGGCAACAGCGCAAGAGCCAGTGCATTTTCATCTAAGTCGCTGCGAGCCATGAGCCGTGAGATAGTTTGCGGATCAAGGGTAGCCTTAAATTGTGGGCTGTCGATGAGCGGCAATAATTCCTGCTGCAAGGTGGCATCGAGGTTCGCAAAAGCGGATCTGTATCGTGGGTGCATACCATGCCTCATTCAATGAACCTAAGTTGGGTAGGTTTTTATATGTGATCTCTGTCAAATGTACAATGTAACCGTCAGTTTTGATTACAACTATGCGGGACCTGTCGCAAAGTTACCCGCTGGTCAACCTGGCCTGAGGTAACAATAAAAATCTCAAAGAAAAAAAGCCGGCGAAGACCGGCTTTTAATCAACAGATGAGGCTGGTTGGGTTAGCGTACCGGCATTCCCGGTTGAGCGCCGCTGTCAGCAGAGAGGATAAACAGATCTTTGCCACCCTGACCGGCTGACAGTACCATCCCTTCGGAAACACCAAAGCGCATTTTACGTGGTGCGAGGTTGGCCACGATAATGGTCAGTCGTCCCACCAGAACTGACGGGTCAGGATAGGCTGCACGAATTCCGGAGAAAATCTGCCGTTTCTCACCTCCGACATCCAGCATCAGACGTAAGAGTTTATCAGACCCTTCGACCAGTTCTGCTTGTTCAATCAGAGCAACACGCATATCCACTTTGGAAAAATCATCAATGCCTATCACGCCTTCCGTCTGCTCTTCAGCCTTTTTAGCCGCTTTTTCGGTGGCGACTGAAGCTTTTTTATCCGCCTTAGCGGTGACCGGGGCAGGTGTCTGTGCGGCGTCTTCTTTCGATGCATCCACCAGGGCTGCCACCTTCGCCATTTCGATACGCTGGTAGAGCGCTTTAAATGGCGCAACGGTATGACCTGTCAGTGGTTGTGCCACGCTGTCCCAGGTCAGTTCACTGTTCAGGAAGGCTTCAGTCCGCTGAGCCAGTTCCGGCAACACCGGTTTGAGCCAGGTCATCAGAATACGGAACAGGTGAATACCCATTGAGCAGATAGCCTGCAGATCAGCCTCACGGCCTTCCTGTTTGGCGACGACCCACGGGGCCTGCTCATCCACATAGCGGTTTGCCAGGTCTGCCAGGGACATAATTTCGCGGATAGCGCGGCTATACTCACGGCTTTCCCAGGCATCGCCAATTTTTTCACTGGCATCAACAAAGGTCTGGTACAGCGCCGGGTCGGCCAGATGATCAGACAGTTTTCCGTTAAAACGTTTAGTAATAAATCCGGCATTACGAGACGCCAGGTTAACGACTTTATTGACAATATCTGCATTAACCCGCTGTACGAAATCTTCCAGATTCAGGTCAATATCATCAATACGTGAAGAGAGCTTGGCGGCATAGTAGTAACGCAGGCTGTCGGCGTCCAGGTGTCGTAACCAGGTACTGGCTTTAATAAATGTCCCGCGGGATTTAGACATTTTGGCACCGTTTACCGTAACGTAACCATGAACAAACAGGTTGTCAGGTTTACGGTACCCGCTGCCTTCCAGCATCGCCGGCCAGAACAGGCTATGGAAATAGACGATATCCTTTCCGATAAAGTGATACAGCTCAGTCGTCGAGTCTTTTTTCCAGTACTCCTCGAAATCGATATCACCCCGTTTGTCACACAGATTCTTAAACGATCCCATATAACCGATAGGCGCATCCAGCCAGACATAGAAATACTTGCCCGGAGCATCCGGAATCTCGAAACCGAAATACGGCGCATCACGCGAAATATCCCATTGTTGCAGACCGGAGTCGAACCACTCCTGCATCTTATTCGCGACCTGTTCCTGCAATGCCCCGGAGCGGGTCCAGGTCTGCAACATGGCGGAAAATGAGGGCAAATCAAAGAAGAAATGCTCAGAATCACGCATTACCGGAGTCGAACCGGAAATCACTGACTTAGGTTCAATCAGTTCAGTCGGGCTGTACGTTGCCCCGCAGACTTCGCAATTATCGCCGTACTGGTCAGGTGTTTTACACTTCGGACAGGTTCCTTTGACAAAACGGTCCGGCAAAAACATCCCTTTTTCCGGGTCATAAAGCTGAGAAATGGTACGGTTTTTAATAAAACCGTTTTGTTTTAGGCGACCATAAATTTGTTCAGACAGTACGCGGTTTTCTTCACTGTGAGTAGAGTGATAATTGTCATAACTGATGTTAAACCCGGCGAAATCTGTCTGATGTTCCCGGCTCATCTCACCAATCATTTGCTCCGGGGTAACCCCGAGTTGCTGTGCTTTCAGCATGATAGGTGTACCGTGGGCGTCGTCAGCACAAATAAACCACAGGGTATTGCCACGCATTCGCTGGTAACGTACCCAGATATCTGCCTGGATGTGTTCCAGCATATGCCCGAGATGGATTGATCCATTGGCGTACGGCAGAGCGCACGTTACCATTATTTTTTTAGCGAGCTGATTCATAGTTTGCGTAGCTTTCTGTTGGTTTGAAAATGAGTTCTGAATGGTAACCGAAGGCACCGTTAACGTAAACAAGCGCTGGGGGATAATGGCAGGATCGCAGGCCACAGGAGCGATCTGTTACACTAGCGGTTGAACAGCGGTTTATTGTGCGTTGTGGTTACCACGTAATCTGTCAGAAGGAGAAGGGATGATGTCAGATTCCCGTCAGCAATATTCACCGGAAGCCCTGTATCAGCAGGTGAGCGCCGTCGTACAACGCTTTGTACATCCGACCCTGCAACAGGATCTGGTCCGGCTGAATGCTGTGCATCATGTGGCGCTGCTGGACAACGTATTACATATCGAACTGGTGATGCCGTTTGCCTGGCAGTCCGGGTTTGAGGCATTACAGCAGGCGGTGAACGCCGAATTGCAACAGCTGTCAGGAGCCTCTCGCGTCGAGTGGCGACTGACCCACGACATCGCCACCCTGAAGCGGGTGAAAAATCTTCCTTCGGGGCACGGCGTAAAAAATATTATTGCAGTCAGCTCAGGCAAAGGGGGGGTAGGAAAGTCCTCGACAGCCATCAATCTGGCGCTGGCGCTGATGGCTGAAGGGGCCCGTGTGGGATTACTGGATGCCGATATTTATGGGCCATCAATACCTTTAATGATTGGGACGGAAGAGAGGCGGCCTTCCTCACCTGACGGCAAACATATGGCTCCTGTTATGGCTCACGGGCTGGCCACCAACTCGATAGGTTATCTGGTCACCGAAGATAATGCGATGGTCTGGCGCGGGCCGATGGCCAGTAAAGCATTGTTGCAATTACTTAACGAAACCCTGTGGCCCGAACTCGATTATCTGGTTATTGATATGCCTCCCGGCACAGGGGATATCCAGCTGACACTGGCGCAGAATATACCGGTAACGGCGGCGATGGTGGTGACCACGCCCCAGGATGTGGCACTGCTCGATGCCCGTAAAGGCATCGTGATGTTTAATAAAGTCGATGTCCCGGTACTGGGTGTGGTGGAAAATATGAGTGTTCATATTTGTAGCCAGTGTGGTTTTCATGAGCCAATTTTTGGCACCGGCGGTGCGGAAAAACTGTCTGAAGATTACGGTATCGAATTGTTGGGACAGATCCCGCTGCATATTTCATTACGTGAAGATCTGGATGCCGGAGAACCCACAGTCATCCGGCAACCGGACAGTGAATTTACTCAACTTTATCGCCGGATGGCTTCGACGGTGGCGGCGAAACTCTACTGGCAGGGTAAAGTGATCCCCGCGGATATCAGTTTCCGCGCCCTGTAATTCTGGTGTCTGCGTCATCATTGTCAACGCGGTGATGACGCGGATAGTGCATCAGAATATAGGGACCTTCTTCCGATTCTCCGCAGGCAATGTCCTCCCAGCCATGTTGCAGGTAAAACTGGTGGGCAGCATGATTTTTGGCCATGCATTTCAGACTGCCGGTCGTTGTAAACTGTTGCTGTACCTGTTGCAATAGTGCCGAACCTACACCGCCTCGCTGGTAATCCGGGCTGACAAATAAACTGTGCAGAAAATTATTGACCGGCGACCAGGCCGCGAAACCGGCACGCTCCTGATCTGCCATGGCAACGAACACCTGCTCACCGAGAATCAACGGGTCAAAATCCTCCAGCTGCCAGTTATCGCCGGTCAGCCAGTGCCAGTTACTCCGGCGACTGGACAGATACAGTGTTCTGAGAAACGGGCGATCGGCTTCGCAGTAAGGGCGTATGATAAAGCTCAGGGACTTTTCCATGGGCAAACTCTATACCGGATAACGGGTTAAATGAAACAGTCCAGCATATTATTCATCCACCGTTTAATAGATTTTAGTTATTAAATTGATAACGACAGAGTATTGGTGCTCTCTGAGCCGGCAGGGTACTTTAGAACTCAACTTTTTACGGAGGGCAACGAATGTCTATTATCAATACTAAAATCAAACCGTTTAAAAACAATGCGTTTAAAGATGGCCAGTTCGTCGAACTGACAGAGAAAGACACCGAAGGTAAATGGAGCGTTTTCTTCTTCTATCCTGCTGATTTTACTTTTGTCTGCCCGACTGAATTAGGTGATGTTGCTGACCATTACGACGAATTCCAGAAACTGGGAGTAGATATTTACTCTGTTTCTACCGATACCCATTTCACCCACAAAGCATGGCATGGCAGCTCAGAAACCATTGCTAAAATCCGTTATGCGATGATTGGCGACCCGACCGGTGCACTGACCCGTAATTTCGAAATCATGCGTGAAGACCAGGGTCTGGCTGACCGTGGAACCTTTATCGTTGACCCGGAAGGCGTCATCCAGGCAATCGAAATTACTGCTGAAGGTATCGGCCGTGATGCCTCTGACCTGCTGCGTAAAGTGAAAGCGGCTCAGTATGTGGCGACTCACCCTGGTGAAGTGTGCCCTGCAAAATGGAAAGAGGGTGAAGCGACTCTGTCTCCTTCACTGGACCTGGTGGGTAAAATCTAACCTTCCTGCCAGCCAATATTCTGTTTTATTCGGGTGCTACGGCACCCGTTTTTCTGCCAGGAGATCGATATGCTTGATACCACATTAAAAAACCAACTCAGTATTTATCTTGAAAAACTGACCCGTCCGGTGGAGTTAATCGCGACTCTGGATGACAGTAAGGCTTCCGGTGAAGTGCAGGAACTGCTGAATGAAATTACCGGACTGTCCGACAAGTTAACTCTGACGCTGGATAACAGCCTGGCAGTACGTAAACCCTCATTTATGATTTCTCAGCCAGGCCAGAACCATGGTCCGCGTTTTGCAGGATCGCCACTGGGGCATGAATTTACATCCCTGGTGCTGGCGTTGCTTCAGACCGGCGGCCATCCGTCGAAAGAGAGTCAGGAACTGTTATCTCAGGTTGCCGAACTGGACGGTGAACTGAACTTTGAAACTTATTACTCCTTGTCCTGCCACAACTGTCCTGACGTAGTACAGGCGCTGAACCTGATGGCTATCCTTAATCCTCAGGTCACTCATACGGCTATTGATGGCGGTATATTCCAGAACGAAATCGAACAACGCGAGATTATGGGTGTCCCGGCGGTGTTCCTGAATGGTAAGAGCTTTGCTCAGGGCCGTCTGACACTGAGTGAAATCGTCACTAAAGTGGATACCCGTGCCGGTCAAAAAGCCGCTGAGTCACTAAACCAGCGTGAGCCCTATGATGTTCTGATTGTCGGTAGCGGCCCTGCCGGTGTTGCGGCGGCCATCTATGCGGCACGTAAAGGTATTCGGACCGGGTTGATGGGCGAACGTTTTGGTGGTCAGGTGCTGGATACAGTAGATATCGAAAACTATATTTCGGTACCAAAAACCGAAGGCAGCAAACTGGCCGGAGCATTACGCCAGCATGTGTCAGATTATCAGATAGATGTTATTGAAGCTCAGACCGCCAGCCAGCTGCTGCCGGCTCAGGTTACTGGTGGATTGCATTCTGTGGCTACCGCCTCCGGTGCTACCCTGAAAGCCAGGTCGGTTATCCTCGCGACGGGTGCCCGCTGGCGCAATATGAACGTGCCGGGAGAAGAGCAGTACCGGACCCGGGGAGTGACTTACTGTCCACATTGTGATGGCCCGCTGTTTAAAGGCAAACAGGTTGCTGTGATTGGCGGCGGTAACTCCGGAGCTGAAGCGGCGATTGATTTAGCCGGTATCACCGAACACGTCACATTACTGGAATTTGCCAGCGAATTGAAAGCCGATAAAGTATTGCAGGATAAACTGCACAGCCTGAAAAATGTGGATGTCATTGTTAATGCTCAGACTCAGGAAGTCACCGGTGATGGCAGGCAAGTGACGGGTCTGCGTTATCAGGACCGTCAGACCAGTGAGCAGCATAATCTGGCGGTATCAGGGATCTTCGTACAGATTGGTTTGTTGCCTAATACCCAATGGCTGAGTGAAAACATCACTCTGAATCGTTTTGGTGAAATCGAAATTGACAGTAAATGCGAAACCAATCAGAAGGGAATTTTTGCTGCCGGTGACTGTACCACCGTACCCTATAAGCAAATTATCGTGGCCAGCGGTGAAGGAGCCAAAGCTTCACTAAGTGCTTTTGATTACCTGATCAGAACCATACAGGCTGACGAATAATCCGTTGCCACCCACAGGTGATTGTCCTGAATATCACCTGTGGTATTTTTTGTCAGATTTCTTTATCCGCCATTCTCTTCATACATCATTTTTGATGATCTTACTTTTCCTGTAATGACTCACTGGCAAATCGCCAGCCTCCATCCGGACGCTATACACAGAAAAACACCCTGCCTTTGCGGGCATTAAGTCATAAATAAGCATTTACATATCAGAATATATATAATAAATATTATTTAATTGCAGATTAATGGTCTGATAATTATTAATTGTTAGCACGTTATGCTGATAATTACCCGCAACTGTCCCGCATAATTCCATTCTTTTTGTAAGGGTAAATTTCCCTCATTTCCGGCAATGGCAGAACTTAAAACAATGAAAATCAGATATCAGGCTCTCAGTCTGTTCGCCCTCCAGGGCATGCTTTGTAACGCTTACGGTGCCACACCTCAGGATATTTCATCACTGTATCAACTCCCGGAGACGACGGTTTCCCCGCAAGCTCCTGTCAGCGCCAATCCGGCACCGCTGAGCGCAACTCCGGTAAAGCATTATGGCCGCTGGTTCCCGCTACTCGGGGACAAAGCCGTTCAGATGGGGTATGAACTGCCTGAGCCCTTCGGTATTGGTATCAACTATATGAATATCCGACAGAATATTGACGTTAGTTCGATCAACTTCACCGGACTCGGTCTGGGGAATATCGCCTTACCTCCCGGGATGTTCAAAATCGATGCCAGCAAAACGCGGCAGTACAGTAAAACCCGCACACTGAGGCTGGATGCCTGGGTACTGCCATTCTTGAATATCTATGGAATTTTGGGCAAGACCCGCGGCCATTCGGTTTCATCAATCGGGGTAGATTCTGATCCCGCCGATTTTAAAGGCAATATTCTGGACCAGCTGATTTCCAATGTGGTCCACAGCATGCACAACGCCGGTCAGTTCGATAACCTCAATTTTGAACTGAAATTTAAGGGAAATACCTATGGAATAGGGACTGTACTGGCTGGAGGGGTCGGTAACTGGTATGGACTGGTCGATTTTAACTATACCCAGACTCACTTTGATATTCTCGATGGCAGCATCAATGCGTTGACTGTCTCGCCGAGAATAGGTTACCGCTTTGACACACCGGGTATACGCAGGATAGGTCTGACCCCGGGAAAACTGAACGTCTGGATGGGAACGATGTACCAGAATGTTCAGCAGGAGTTTAAGGGAAATCTTAATGATTTGACGATGCCGGCTTCGTTGAAACAGTTGATGGCGATGGCGAATCGTAACGGAAACGGACGTTTTGATGTGAAACAGCGCCTGCAATCGCCGTGGAATGTTCTGATAGGTGCCCAGTACAGTATTACCCGCCATTTTAATATCGCCACCGAAATAGGATTTGCTGAGAGAAACAGTTTCTTCGTCTCCGGGGAATATCGTTTCTGATGTATTGCCGGTTACCGAAAATATTGGTGTTGGGGTGTTCACTGTGGTCATCGTTGACATCTGCGCAGGTTTTGCCCTCACGTCAACAAATTGACCATTGGCTGACTCCATTGGGAGCCAGCCGGACGTTTGACTCAAGCCACGGCATAGACTGGGGAATGATACCCGGCCCTTTTTATACCCCCGAGCTGGGGATAGGTCTGGGGATGGTGGTGGCCGGATTGTACCGTCCGGATGTTAATGATCATATCAGCCAGAACTCCTCGGTCACGCTCAGTGGCTACGCCAGTAGCACCGGGGCTGCCGGATTACATCTGAACAACTACAGCTTCTACGACAATGATCGCTGGCGGTTATTTATCGAAGCGACCTTAAGTCATACCCCAACCTGGTACTGGGGGAAGGGGTTTGCAGCCGGTCGTCAGAACCGAAACCGGATAAGGTATATTTCTCAGGACATCAGTGTGATACCTCAGGTTTTACGTCAGATTGCTCCGGACACGTATCTGGGCGCTGGCTGGTCACTGAATAATATGCAAGCCGGTGGCATCCGGAATAAACACAAGCCAGGACCGGAACAGCAGGCTGACGGGCAGGGAGTATTCAGTAGCGGCCCACTGTTCAGCCTGAGCTATGACAGTCGTGACTTTGTGCCTAATCCGCATCGGGGAATAGATGCCAGCCTGCAGTATATTCGTTACCGGCGTCAGACTGGAAGTGATACCGGATTTGATGCCTGGACGGCCCATTTCAGTGCTTATCATGCCCTGGATGATAAACGGGTGATTGCCTTTGAAATTAACGGTGCATTCACCAGCGGGCAGGTACCCTGGAATATGCTGCCGATGTTGGGGGACAGTAATCATTTCAGAGGGTATTACCCGGGACGTTACCGGGACAGGAATGTGATTACTGCGCAACTGGAATACCGTCATGCGCTGAGCTGGAGGAACGGCGTTGTCGGCTGGATTGGCAGCGGCACAATGGCACCGCGTTTTTCGGCATCTTTAGCTGAACGCTGGTTACCCACTGTCGGCGCCGGATATCGCTTTGAATTTAAACCCGGGATGAATATCAGACTGGACTATGGCATCGGCAGAGGCAGCAGCGCATTTTACTTTCAGGCAGGAGAGGCGTTTTGAAAACAGGGATGGGTGTTTTATTACTGGCGCTGTTACTTTGTGTTACGTTGGCGGAAGCAGTAGTGCCTGTCAGTATCGATTTTTCTCATCAGCCGCAACAACAAGCCAGCGAAGCCTGGCCGGTAGTGAAGCCGTTATCTCCTCCGGAGGGGCTGCGCCCATGCTGCGCATTTGGTTATGATCTGAAAACCCGGTTGGCGGGTATACCTGTGCCCGGGTACCGGATTAATAATGTGATTGATGCCGAAAATACTGGCCAGCACAGTTATAACGACAGCCACTGGGGGGCAGTGCTGGCACTGACGGGCCTTGACCCGGAGTACAACGGCATTATCTACACCAGGCTTGGCGGTTTTATCGATACTGCGCATATCCGTGACAGCGCAGATATGACGTTCTGGATATTCAGCCAGCTCTACCCCGGACTGGGAAAAGCATTTACTATTTCACCGGGTGAGGACGAGCTGGCAAAGCGGGAAATAGTGTTCAGTGCTTTTCGTCCACCAGATGATCCCGCTACTGCCTATACGCTGGCGGTTTGGATATCGGCGAGGATAGCCTTTGAAATTGCAGCCTGGCACGAAATTGCGCAATGGTATGGGTTTGAATCGGTTCCCGGATTTTCCGAGGGTATTTCCGCATTCTCTCCGGAAGATCTCTATTCTAATCTGGTCGGGGTTCGTCTGGCTGCTACCCTCCTGCTTACAGGGCATGGTTACAGTAAAGGTGGTTTTAACACTGCAATGAGCGCGCTGCTGCCGGAAGCTTTGCAGCGGCTCGAAGCTGAATCCCCGGAAGGGACTCGTTTTCATTTTGATATGCTGGATGGCAAATGGTGGAACAGCCGCAGAGCCGTCCCTGAAAAATTCTTAGTGCTGAAACGTAACTATCTGACCGGCAATGATCGAATTCCGACTCCGGTTCCCGGTCAGCCGGAAGCTAGTCTGGCACTTACCTTGCCAACGGTCTATGCGGGGGAATCGTTGGCCGCTTTGGGTGAATTACGTCTGTTCACGGGGCAGTCGATGCAACAGTTACCCGTATCGAAATGTTACTACCACTGGCCTGACTTTCAGACACTGGCCAGCGCGGCACAGCTCAGTGACAGCCAACAATGACTTCGGTTGAAAGTTAAGGTGCAATGAAAAAGGAAACACAGACATTACCGCAACCCGCTGATAAGCCACAGGGCAGTATTTGGCGCGCGACTTCATTTAAAGAGGGTCGCTGCCGTCGGCAGGTAAACGGGAAGACGGAAAACTGTCATTCCGGGAGGCCCTGTTCAGTAAGACCTCCTGCCACGGGTTACCTGAGCACTCTGATTTTACAATTTTTCCCTTTAACCTTCACCTGTTGCAACTGGCGAAAAGTCTTGCTCAGCGCAGCTTTACGGAGTGCAACATAGGCATGCATCGGAAACAGATCTATTTTTCCGATATTATCGGCGTTCAGCCCTGCCTCTCCGGTCAGTGCACCCAGAATATCTCCTGGCCGGATTTTCGCTTTCCGTCCGCCATCAATACACAAAGTTACCATTGTCGCTTCCATCGGGGCGGCGGAGGAGGCGGATAAACTGCTGGCCTGCAACCATTGAGGCTTCAGGCTAATATAATCTTCAAGCGCGTTTGCCCGCTGAATTTCAGACGGGGCAACCAGGCTGACCGCCAGGCCCTTCTGACCTGCACGAGCGGTACGGCCAATACGGTGAACATGGACTTCCGGGTCAAAAGAGAGTTCGTAGTTAACCACCATAGCCAGTTCTTTAATATCCAGTCCACGAGCTGCCACATCAGTAGCAACCAGTACGCGGCAGCTCTGGTTAGCAAAACGAACCAGCACCTGATCCCGGTCACGTTGCTCCAGATCACCATGCAAAGCCAGTACGCTGATGCCGGAGTCGGTCAGTGCATCATATACTTCCTGACAGTCGCGTTTGGTATTACAGAACACGACACAAGAGGCTGGCTGGTGGTGGCTTAGCAGCGTCTGTAGCAGTGGTAGTTTTTCACCGCGGGTAGCTTCATAAAACTGCTGTTCAATATCCGGTAATGCGGAGACCTCACCGGTGGTGATACTCACCGGTTGCTGTTGTACCCGCGCACTGATGCTTTCGATTCCCTGAGGGTAAGTGGCAGAAAACAGCAATGTCTGGCGTTGTACCGGCAGATAACTGATAACATCTTCGATAGCTTCACTGAATCCCATATCCAGCATCCGGTCAGCTTCATCCAGCACCAGCACTTTCATCTGCCCCGCATCCAGAGTTTTTCTGCCCAAATGCTCCTGAATGCGTCCCGGGGTGCCGACGACAATATGCGGCGCATGAGCCAGTGATGCCAGTTGCTGTCCCATGGGCTGGCCACCACACAATGTGAGAATTTTGAGGTTTGGAATATAGCGTGCCAGGCGGCGCAGTTCTTTCGTCACCTGATCCGCCAGTTCACGGGTCGGACACAGAACCATCGCCTGAGGAGTGAACTGTGATGCATCAATGTTAAGCAACAGTCCGATACCAAACGCTGCAGTCTTGCCGCTGCCAGTTTTGGCCTGCGCACGAACATCGCGACCTTGCAGGATTTCCGGCAGGGCTGCGGCCTGAACTGGCGTCATGGTGGTATAACCAAGTTCAGCAAGGTTTTCGAGCTGCGCGGCAGGCAGCGACAGGGAAGCAAAAGGTTGGGTCACAGGATTTACTCTCAGACGATTAACAGGGGCAGGCCAGCCGGTATGGCAGTGCAGCAACACTGATGTTGCCGTCAGCCTGTATACAGATAGCCCTATAATAACAGAGATAACACGGGGGCGGCAGCGCTAAAATCAGCCACATTGTCAGACTGACACGGGCAGAAGTCCGCAACAGGATTTGGGAGGAAACTGTCTGCATTTTGTTCATGCCTGATGCAATAACTGGCTAAAGTGCGGCCTGATAAATTTTAAATCATCAATGATGTCCATCCATCGCTGTCTGATATTGTCAGGCCAGAGCTCTCCCCGGAGGGAATCCGGCAATCTCCCGACATTTACAATGCTTCTGTCTGACATTACTATCTGTTGTTAAGGTTAGTTAACAATAATGACCGTAAAATTTAAATCCAATGACTCGGGGTGCCCTTTACGGCTGAGAAATACCCGTTGAACCTGAACCGGATCATACCGGCGGAGGGAAGTCTGATACCTGAATAGTGGTATCCGTTTCCTGATGCCCGTCAGGAGCGTTGAAATGTCTGAAGTCACTTCTGTTTTTTCCGCCCGTCAGTCTGCTGCATCCTGGCAGCAGTTCTCAGCGTCCCCACCGCTGGTACATTGCATGACAAACCTGGTAGTACAGGCCCAGACCGCGAATATTTTACTGGCAGCCGGTGCGTCTCCCGCGATGGTGATTGATCCGGAAGAAGTTCCGGTGATGGCCCGCCATGCGGGAGCTCTGCTGATTAATGTCGGCACCATAACACGGGAACTCAGCGAAGCGATGCAGTTAGCAGTGAATGCGGCCAGTGAAGCAGGAGTTCCGTGGACTCTGGACCCTGTTGCCGTGGGCGTGTTGCCGTTACGAAGCGATTTTTGCCGTCGTTTACTGGATGCCTCACCGGCGGTGATACGGGGTAATGCTTCTGAAATACTGGCGTTGGCAGGGGAAGGAGTGGGGGGCCGGGGAGTAGACAGCCTGGAGGACTCATCACGGGCCGTGGATGCCGCTATCCGGCTGGCAGCAGACTACCGGACCCTGGTGGTGGTTTCCGGAAAGACAGATTATGTGACGGATGGTCACCGGATTATCAGAGTGCAGGGGGGATCACCGATGATGACTGCGGTCACCGGAACGGGTTGTGGTCTCTCGGCACTGGTCGCGGCTTACAGTGCGCTACCGGGCGACAGGATTCACCACGTCGCTGCCGCCTGCCAACTGATGTCGCTGGCCGGTGAACAGGCTGCCCGCCGGTCTGCAGGACCCGGGAGTTTTGCTGTCAGGTTGATTGATGCTCTCTGGCAATTACGCCACGGCACGTGCCAGGAGGTGACTGATGCTGCGTATTAATGCACTGACTATCGCAGGAACGGATCCCAGCGGTGGTGCCGGGATTCAGGCCGATCTCAAAACATTTTCAGCGCTGGAAGCCTACGGCACCAGTGTGATTACCGCACTGGTGGCGCAAAATACCTGTGGTGTTCGTTCGGTATTTCCGGTGCCGGCAGAGTTTGTCCGTCAGCAACTCCGGGCCGTGCTGGACGATGTCAGGATTGATACCCTGAAACTCGGTATGCTGCATAACGCAGAGATTATCCGGATGCTGGCGGACGAACTGCGGAAAACGACCGTGTCGTGGCGGGTTCTCGATACGGTAATGCTGGCGAAAAGTGGCGATCCGTTGCTGGATCCGCAGGCGGTGGCTCTGCTCAGGGACTCACTGTTGCCGGAAGTGTCGTTGATCACTCCGAACCTGCCGGAAGCCGCTGCACTGCTGGGATGCAGGGAAGCTACCAGCGAACAGGAAATGTTGAACCAGGCGAAGCAGTTGCTGAACACCGGCTGTCAGGCGGTATTGATTAAAGGTGGGCACCTGCGGAGTGACGAAAGCCCTGACTGGCTGGTCAGTCAGGGAGTTCAACAACGTTTTACCACGACACGTATTGATACCCGTAATACCCATGGTACCGGCTGCACCCTGTCGGCGGCACTGGCCGCATTACGACCACGCAATCCAGACTGGGCAGCCACCGTGTTAGCCGCTAAACAGTGGCTTTCCGGAGCCATTGCGGCGGCCGATAGCTTGCAGGCAGGGCAGGGTAACGGACCGGTACATCATTTTTATCGCTGGTGGTAATCACTCAGTAAACTGCGCGGTGGTAGCGCTGAGTAGCGGGCAGTGCTCCGGAAGCCGGCAATTCACTGCTTTAGGTAACAGCTCGAACCGAAAATGGTTACCCTGCAACGGCTCTCCGTCCAGGTTAAAGGTCATATTGTGGCGGGCCTTGATCTCCAGTTGATGACACCGGCCGGTGATCACGCCCGGATTGCCGGGAGTACCCGCCAGATTATGCAACAGCGAGGGTAGCCACTGTTCGGCAGTGACAATGCTGATATCGAGGATCCCGTCATCAATCAGGGCCGTCGGGCACAACTGCTGGCCACCGCCAGCCTGACGGGCGTTACCGATACCAATAACCAGAGCGTCGCCCTGCCAGCTAAAATCATCGCTGATGATTTCGCACCGGTCAGGTTGCAGCGTATCCATCCGTAATAAGCCATGGACAACATAAGACATCCCCCCCAGGGCAGCTTTGAGCTTATCGGGGGTTTCGGTGGTGATCCGGGTGCCAAATCCGCCGGTCGCCATGTTGATAAAATAACGCTGACCGTTCACTCTCACCAGATCAACCGCCGTCACTTCACCCTGCAAAGCCAGCCGCAGAGAGGCTTCCAGAGACTCCGGAATGGCGGCGGAACGGGCAAAATCATTGGCGGTGCCAAGTGGTAATATTCCCAGCGTCGGGCGGGCATGGAGGGGGAGGCTGGCCAGTGCAGTCGTCAGTTCGTTGATGGTACCGTCACCCCCGGCAGCAATCACCGTATCGGCATCAATCGCAGAGGCTTCGTCCAGAAAACGGCTAATATCACCATGTTCCCAGGTAACACGGACGTCAATCAGATGTCCTTCACTCCGCAGACGATAAACTGCCTGACGTAGCGGATCAACGGCGGCACTTTTTCCGTTCACCATGATCATGGCTTTAGTACTGAGTTTCATTCCTCTGTTCCTGAAAAAACAAGCCAGTTAACCGAATTTATAGCATAAAAAGGCCGGTGACCGCAGTGCAGAAATGCAGAAAAAAGAAAACCCGCCAGGGGGGCCAGGCGGGCAAATGAGGTGGATTCTGAGGTAATCAGAGAATCTTTATCCTTCGTTATAATGTGCTAATTCTAACCACTGTAATGACGGATAACTGTGATCAGATTCTAAATAGCAAAACTTAGGCCTGAACTACTGAAGTATGCGGGGCCTGAGTGGTGGCTCCGTCCGGCAGATTACGTAACAACAGGGCGTAATCAAGACAGATATCTGCAGGTACCCGCATCCAGACTTTGTGACCATCGCCCGGGGCAACCTCTGTTGGTTGATTTTTGCTGTTCAGCAACTCGTCCAGTGTGAAAGTAAGATTACCTGCAGGAGTCATGATTTCCAGACTATCATTCAGCAAAAATTTGTTTTTAACCGCGACTTCCACATAGTCGTCCCGCCGTTGACCGGTAAATTCCCCGACAAACTGTTGGCTAACTGATACAGAGTATCCTTGCTGGTAATTCTGGTAGCTGTCATGCGTATGCCGGCGTAAAAAACCTTCGGTATAACCGCGATGAGCCAGTCCTTCCAGGGTATCCAACAGCGAGGGGTCGAAGGGTTTACCTGCAGCAGTGTCGTCAATTGCTTTACGATAGACCTGCGCCGTACGGGCACAGTAATAAAACGATTTGGTGCGCCCTTCGATTTTAAGCGAATGAACGCCCATCTGGCTCAGACGTTCCACATGAGCGACAGCTCGCAGATCTTTGGAGTTCATAATGTAAGTGCCATGTTCATCTTCAAAAGCACTCATTGGCTCTTCGGGCCGCATCTTCTCGGTGATCAGGAACACTTTATCCGTGGCTGGGCCGATACCCAGAGACGGTTCAACCTGCTGTACCGGGATGGGCTTAAATTTTTCAACAATATTACCGATATTATCTTCTTTTCCTTCCTGAACCTGATAATCCCAGCGACAGGCGTTGGTGCAGGTACCCTGATTAGGGTCACGTTTATTCAGATAGCCGGAAAGCAGACAACGGCCAGAATAGGCCATGCACAGTGCGCCATGGACAAAGACTTCCAGTTCCATCTCCGGCACCTGACGGCGGATTTCTTCGATTTCTTCCAGAGATAACTCGCGTGACAAAATGACCCGACTCAGTCCCATCTGCTGCCAGAATTTCACCGTGGCCCAGTTAACGGCATTTGCCTGCACCGAGAGATGAATATCCATTTCCGGGAAGGCCTCGCGGACCAGCATAATCAGCCCGGGATCAGACATAATCAAGGCATCAGGCTGCATATCCACGACCGGTTGCAGGTCACGGATAAAGGTTTTGAGTTTGGCATTGTGCGGGGCGATATTCACGACCACATAAAACTTTTTCCCCAGGGCATGAGCCTCCTGAATACCTTGTCGCAGATTCTCATGGCTGAATTCATTATTACGTACCCGCAGACTGTAACGTGGTTGTCCGGCATAGACCGCATCGGCACCATAAGCAAAGGCATAGCGCATATTTTTCAGGGTGCCGGCAGGGGAAAGTAGTTCAGGCTTAAACATGGTCATTCTCGTTTCTGATATCAGGTCAGGACACCCGCAGGGTGTTGTCAGAGCCGAAAAATTCGACCCTACAAAAAGAAGGGGAATTGTAGAGGGGCAGTACCGGGATGTAAATCATTTCTGTTAGCAATGCGCTAGTCAGTGCAGTCGGCTTTTGTGAGTATCCCAGCGATACCCAATCCCATAAACCGCGCGAATAAAAGTTTGTTCACTGTCCATATTTTCCAGTTTGCGGCGCAGGTTTTTAATGTGGCTGTCGATAGTTCTGTCGGTCACCACCCGGTAATCGTCATACAACAGGTTCAGCAATTGTTCCCGGGTAAAGACTTTTCCGGGCTCCTGGGACAACGTTTTCAGCAATCTGAATTCTGCCGGGGTCAGTTCTATCGGCTGGTTATCCCAGCTCACCTGAAAACGCCCGGTATCAATGTCCAGACCAGGAATATCTTCAGTCTGTGCCTCATCCCGGCGTACCAGACAGCGGCGAAGAATGATTTTTACACGGGCTACCACCTCACGCGGACTAAAGGGTTTACAGACGTAGTCATCGGCACCTATTTCCAGTCCTAGCAGGCGATCGATCTCTTCACTACGGGCAGTCAGCATAATCACCGGCAGATCGGAAAACTGACGTAATTCGCGGCAAATACTCAATCCGTCTTTACCGGGCAACATCAAATCAAGGATCATCAGGTCAGGCGGTAATTCCCTGACTTGTTGAATAACTTCGTCCCCCCGTGAAACCACCCTCACCTGATAGCCGGCGGCTTCCAGATAATCTACCAGCAGTTGTGCCAGTTTGGGCTCATCTTCTACTACCATAATCCTTGCTGAAAGTTTTTCTTCAGTCATGAGTCCGGCCTGTCACTATTGAAAGGAAGTTTTACTTTGATAGTAACACCTCCTGCGGGGGAGTGCTGACAGCTAATTTCGCCCTGATGAGCATCAGTGATGGCACGGCAAATGGCCAGACCCAGCCCGGAGCCTCCACTGGCACGGTTTCTGGAGTTCTCGGCACGGTAGAATCTGTCAAAGATATGCTGCTGTTGCTCACGGGTCAGCCCGGGGGCGCTGTCAGAGAATTCCAGGTACCAGCCATTCGCTTGTGCTGACAGGGTCACCCTCAACTCTCCCGGAGCATGGGTGTAGCGCAGGCTATTCTCCAACAGGTTATGACATAACTGGTTAAGCCGGTTAAAATCGCCATAAATCGGTGCCTTCGGCGGACAGTGGCAGCTCAGGGTGATCCCTGCGGCCATGAAACGTTGCTGAAAAGCGGTGGTCACCTGGCTGAGCAGTTCACTTAAGTCGCAGTTCATCATCTGATAACGTAATGCTCCGGAATCTGACAGCGCCAGTTGATGCAGGTCATCGACCATTTTTTTCAGGATCATCACTTCACTTTGCAATGACTGCAGAGCTTCGGGGGTGACACGTCGGACCCCGTCCTGTATTGCCTCCAGCTCGCCCTGCAGTATGGCTAAAGGGGTACGCAATTCATGGGAAATATCCGCGATAAATGCGCGACGATTGGTTTCCGTTTTTTCCAGAGACTCTGCCAGTTGGTTAAAATCCCGGGCTAACTGGCCAAGTTCGTCCTGACTGGTCACTTCCACCCGGGTCGTCAGTTTTCCGGCAGCCAACTGATGCGTGCCATCCACCAGTCGTTTCACGGGAGCCAGTAAGCCTCGTGCCAGAAACCAGGTCACAATGGCAGCCAGCAGGGTGGTCAGTCCGACGATGACCCAACTGGCTCTTTTCTGCTGATGATCAAAATTGATATCGGTGCTGCGGGTCAGCTGTTCCGGGGGGGAACCTAACACCCAGCCAACAGTTTTGCCATCGGTCGTGATAATCGGGTGTTCGACGCGTTCGTACGGCAGGCTCTCCCGGGGGCCTATCAGTACCCGATAGCGGAGATCGACTATCCAGAACGGAGTTCGCCAGCCGGGGCGTGGATAGTTAGCTTGTTGCTGATTTTGTTCCAGTGAACGTAACAGGGAGTAGATTATCCGGTTGTTGTTTCTCAGGAAGGTCCAGTCGCCGTGTTGCTGATACTGCTCGGCCAGAGCATCACTAAGCAGGTTCAGCCGTTGTTCATTACTCTCGCGAATATAGTCAACAAACCCATGTTCGAAACTGATTCTGACAGCCCAGTGCATGGTGACCAGCACCAGCAGACAGGTGCCAAAGATAGTCACAAACAGTTTGCTGCCGATATTAAAGGTCCAGCGGCTTTTCATCGGCGATGACCTGTTTTCTTTAACAGACTATTGCGGCTGAGATCCTCCGGGATAAACCAAAACACGCCGATCGGTAGCCAGAGGAAAATACCGATTGCCAGCCAGAGATAGCTAAAGGTGTGGATGAGTGTTTCGGTATCCATTAACTGTTGATGGCTAAAAGCCCCCATAGCGAGGCCGGCCAGGGTAACCCCGGTACTCATCGCCAGTTGCATCACCATCGACAACAGGCTGTTACCCGAAGAGGCCAGAGTATCCGGCAACTCTTTCAGTGTCAGGGTATTCATGGTCGTGAAGCGGACAGAATTGACCCCGCCAAGAATAAACAGGACCCCGGGAAGAGCATAGATCAGATCGAATTTCATCAGCACCGGTAGCGTCAGAACAATCAGGCCAAGTAACAGGGTCGAGCTGATCAGCGCCATCCGGTAGCCTGTCTGATTCACCAGTCTGACGACGACCCGTTTGATAAGCATGCTGCCGGCAACCATCGGCAGCATCATCAGTCCTGCATGAAACGGACTTAAACCCAGCGCCAGCTGAAGAAACAGTGGCATGGTAAAGGGCAACATACCACTGCCGGTCCTGGCCACCATACTGCCAATCAGCCCGATACGAAACACGTGATTCTTAAATAAGTCCGGGTTAAACAGGGCGTTTTCACGTCGCCTGGCATACAAGGGATACAGAGCCAGACAACCAATACCGCTGCTCAGGAGCACGGCCAGCAACAAGGTATGGCTGGATGCCCACTGATGGCTTTCCAGTGCCAGGGTAAGCGCAGCCATGGCGATAGCCAGCATCAGAAATCCCGGGAAATCAAAACGACGGCCCGGCAGACTGTAGTTGGGCAGCAATTTCAGAGTAGCAATGGTACCCACAATACCTACCGGCAGGTTGATCAGAAAGATCCAATGCCAGCTGGCGTATTCAACCAGCAGTCCGCCGACGGTGGGGCCTGCCATCGGTCCGAGTTGTCCGGGCAGGGTGACAAAAGCCATTGCCGCCATATATTCGGAACGTGGCACAATTTTCATCACGGTCAGACGGCCCACCGGTACCATCATGGCGCCGCCAATCCCCTGCAGCACCCGCGATAAAATCAGTTGATCAAGGTTACCTGAAATTGCACAGCACAAGGAACCGAGAGTGAACAGCACAATGGCACTACAAAAGACATTTCTTACCCCAAAGCGGTCTGCCAGCCAGCCACTGAGCGGCAGCATTACGGCAACAGTCAATACATACGAGACAACGACCATATGCATATTCAGCGGGCTATTATTCAACGCTTTGGCCATAGAGGGCAGGGCAGTATTCACAATCGTGGTATCCAGCGACTGCATAAAAAATCCGAAAGCGACTATCCACAATTGCCAGCGAACCGAAGTGGCTGGAGGTGCGTTGTTTTTATTGGTCATAAAACAAGGTCCTGTGGCCCGGATTTACGTTTCCTGAGTTTATCCATCATCAGGAACACGACCGGGGTCGTATACAGGGTGAGTAACTGGCTGATGATAAGGCCTCCGGCAATCGAAATGCCCAGTGGTTGTCGCAGTTCGGCGCCATCCCCGTAACTCATTACCAGCGGCAGTGCACCGAATAGTGCGGCCAAAGTGGTCATCAGTATAGGACGGAACCTGAGCAGACAGGCCTGGTATATGGCTTCACGTGGAGTCAGCCTGGCTTCCCTCTCCGCGACCAGCGCGAAATCTACTAACATGATGGCATTCTTTTTTACAATGCCAATCAGCAGCAGAATCCCCAGCATAGCTATCAGGCTGAAGGGGGTATCGAAAATCCGTAATGCCACCAAAGCACCGACACCGGCGGGGGGCAGGGTCGAGAGAATAGTCACCGGATGGATATAACTCTCATACAGCATTCCTAATACAATATAGACCGCCGCAATGGCCCCGACAATTAGCCACAACTGGCTCGACTGTGACTGACGGAATAGTTTGGCATCGCCGGCAAATTCACCCCGGACACTGGCCGGCACACCCAGACGAACCATGGTGGTTTCAATCGCCGAAGAAGCCTGTGACAAAGCTATTCCATCCGCCAGATTAAAGGAGAGGGTCGCGGCTGCTGACAATCCCTGGTGGTTAACTGATATCGGGGTGTTGGCGGATTCCCAGTGGGCTATCTGTGACAGAGGAATCGATTTGCCTTCCTTATTGATCAGGTACATTTGTGACAGTGCCGTGGCATCACGGGTATAACGGGGGTCAACTTCCATCACGACCCGATACTGATTCAGCGGCCGGTAGATAGTCGATATTTGCCGCTGGCCGAACGCATCATTCAGCAGGGCATTGGCCTGCGCTACACTGATCCCCAGTTTTGCCATTGCAGCACGGTCATAGACCAGTTGCAGCTCCTCACCATTGTCTTCCTGATCTGAACTGACATCGGTGAGTTGCGGTAACTGGCGAAATGCTTTCAGGATCACCGGTGACCACTGGCGCAGTGCCTGCAGATCATCGGAAAGCAGGCTGAACTGATAGCTGGCATTGGATTCCCGACCTCCGGTACGGATATCCTGAACCGGACTCAAATAAAGCCGGGCGCCGGGTTCTTTCGACAGAGCCTTACGTAACCGGTCAATGACCTGTCTGGCGCTGACATCGCGTTCAGACAGCGGCTTAAGCGAGATATACATAGAACCGCTGTTAGTCCGCATTCCCCCCGTAAAGCCGGTCACATTATCGACTGCCGGATCGGCGCTGACAATTCGCATGAAATCTTCCAGCTTACCGCGCATTGCCTGAAATGAAATGCTCTGATCCGCGGAGATACTGCCGGAAATCCGCCCGGTATCCTGCTCTGGCAAAAAGGTTTTAGGAATAGTCACGAACAGCAGAATATTGAGCGCCAGAGTGGCCAGCAATACGCACAGTGTCAGTTTCGGATAGTGTAAAACGCGGTGTAGCGAACGGGCATATCCAGCCTGCAAAAGGTCCGTGGTCCGACGAAAAATACTCCGCCTTACCGGTGTCTGGTGACCTGTCACCCGTAACAACCTGGCGCACATCATTGGTGTCAGTGTCAGAGAAATAAATAATGAAATAACAATGGCGACCGACAGAGTCATCGCGAATTCTGAAAAGAAACGGCCAATCAGCCCCCCGAGCATCATCAGGGGTATAAAAACCGCGACCAGTGACAGACTCATCGCAATCACCGTAAACCCGACTTCCCGCATACCGGTCACTGCGGCTTTAAATGGCTTCATGCCGGCTTCGATATGTCGCGAAATATTTTCGAGTACCACAATAGCGTCATCGACCACAAATCCGGTGGCTATCGTCAGGGCCATCAACGACAGATTGTTCAGACTAAAGCCACACAGATACATAGCGGCAAAGCTCCCCACCAGCGATACCGGAACGACTACCGCCGGAATCAGGGTGGCCCTGGCCGATCCCAGGAAAAAGAATACCACCAGAATCACCAGTGCCACAGCAATTAGCAGAGACTGTTCGACTTCACTGAGAGAAGCCCGGATCGTCGGTGACCTGTCCTGAGCGATGCTTAGATGTATGGCTGTCGGGATCTCCTTCCGGAGTTCGGGAAGCCGCTCACGTATCCGGTCAACGGTCGAAATCACATTGGCGTCAGCAGTTTTTCGGACCATCATAAGGATGGCCGGTTTACCGTTACTGAGACCGGCGTTCCGGCTATCCTGAACATCATCGGTAAGGGTGGCAACATCACTCAGCCTGACCACACCACCGTCTTTATGGTGGATAATCAGGGGCCGGTACCGGGCAGCGTTATTCAGAGCATCATTGGTGGACAGTTGCCAGCGTTGATCTCCTTCATCAATGGCACCCAGAGGCCGTCTCTGATTTGCATTACTGATGGCGGTGCGTACCTGTTCGAGTGATACCCCCTGATTAAACAGTTGCTGCGGGTCAACATCGATCCGCACGGCCGGCAGCGATCCTCCGCCAATAGTGACATCACCCACCCCCTCAATCTGAGATATCGACTGCGCCAGCCGGGTAGTGGCGTAGTCATATAACTGCCCCCGTGAGTAAGTCTCTGAGGTTAGTGTCAGAATCATCACCGGTGCATCCGAAGGATTCGCTTTACGGTAAGTCGGACGTGAAGGCATGCCCGTCGGGAGCAGACTTTGTGCGGCATTCAGTGCCGCCTGAACATCACGGGCAGCACCATTGATGTCACGGTCCAGATCAAAGATCAGAATTATGCGGGTATTACTCAGTGAACTGTACGATGTCATCTCACTGATACCGGCAATCCTGCCGAGCGAACGTTCCAGCGGAGTGGCTATGGACGCAGCCATGGTTTCGGCTGAAGCTCCGGGCATACTGGCAGAGATGACTACTGCCGGAAAATCGACCTGCGGCAGCGCGGCCACCGGTAATAAGCGGAAACCCAGAATACCTGCCAGGAGTATGGCAGTCGCCACCAGCAGGGTAGCGACGGGGCGATAGATGAATACTGCCAGAAACCTCACGGTAACGACTCCGGCGACGACGGATGAGTTTGGTGGGGTTTCAGCCGACGGCTCAGCCTGTCAAACAGCAGATAAATGACGGGGGTGGTAAACAGGGTAAGAACCTGGCTGACGATCAGCCCCCCGGCCATGGCAACGCCCAGCGGCCGACGTAACTCAGCCCCCACACCAAAGCTTAGCATTAAAGGCAGAGCACCTAGCAGGGCCGCCATGGTGGTCATCAGTATCGGCCTGAAACGCAACAGGCAGGCCTGATAAATGGCTTCCTGTGGAGTGACGCCCTGTTCACGTTCTGCGGAGAGCGCGAAATCGATCATCATGATGGCATTTTTCTTGACGATACCAATCAGCAGGATAATTCCAATAATAGCGATGATATCCAGTTCATGGCCGGAGACCATCAGTGCCAGTAGCGCTCCGACACCGGCGGTAGGCAAGGTTGAGAGAATAGTGACCGGATGAATAAAACTTTCATAAAGAATACCCAACACAATGTACATCGCCACAATGGAGGCGATAACCAGCCAGACAGTACCCGAAAGCGCAGCCTGAAAGGCCAGGGTACTCCCCTGAAAGTGGGTCAACATATCTGAGGGTAAATTCAGCTGGTTTTCTATGTGGGTTATGGCATTCACCGCTTCTCCGAGAGAATAGCCTTCGGCGACGTCAAAGGATATTGTCGCTGCAGGAAACTGATCGAGATGGTTAATTGCCAGCAAAGCATGGCGCTGTTCTACCCGGGCAATTGAGGTTAGCGGTATCGTGCCGCCATCGCTATTGGTTAGCCGGATATTGCGGAGTGCCTGTAATCCCGGATCCATCCTTGTCTGTTGTGACAGCACCACGCGGTACTGGCTGGACTGGGTATAAATAGTGGAAATCAGTCTCTGACCAAAAGCGTCATACAGTGCATTATCAATATCCGCCATGGTAATCCCCAGCCTGCTGGCGGTATCGCGGTCAACGCGGATAAAGGCCTCATTCCCCTGATCCTGCCAGTTGCTGCTGACTTCACGCAGTTGTGGGGCCTGTCGTAATTCTCCCAGAAGTTTAGGTATCCACCCGGCCAGAGACTCCTGAGAAGGGGACTGCAGGGTAAACTGATAAGGCGTGCGGCTGGCTTCGGTATCGATAGTCAGATCCTGAACTGCCTGCATCCATAAACTGACACCAGGCAGACCACTGACTGATTGTTGTAACCGTTGTTCAATTTGCGGAATGCGATCATTCCGTTCTGAGAGCGGTTTCAGGGTAATCTGCAACCGTGCGTTATTCAGCGATGGGTTCGTCCCGTCGATGCCGACAAAGGCACTGACGTTGGCCACATCCGGATCTTTTTGCAGGATATCCGTCACTTCACGGGTGCGTCGGGTCATGCTGGTCCACGAGACATTTTGCGGGCCCTGAACGCTGGCGAGAATCAGCCCGTTATCCTGTTGTGGGAAAAATCCTTTCGGAATAAAAACCCAGAGTACAATGGTCAGGACCAACGTGCCGATAGCGACGCCTAAGGTTAGCCATGGGTGATTCAGCACCCGACTGAGTAAACGGCCATAACCGTCAATCACTCGCTCAAATATCCGTTCACAGGCCAGTGAAAAGCGGTTTTGTTGATGCAGCGTGCCATTTTTCAGCATACGTGCGCACATCATTGGGGTCAGGGTCAGCGAGACGACGGCGGAGATCAGGATAGAAACAGCCAGCGTGACAGCAAACTCCCTGAATAACCGGCCAACCACATCGCCCATAAACAGCAAGGGGATTAGCACGGCAATCAGGGAAATCGTCAGTGAGATAATGGTAAAACCGATTTCACCCGCACCCCGAAGCGCGGCCTGTAACGGGGGAACGCCTTTCTCGATATGTCGGGAGATATTTTCAATCACCACTATCGCATCATCCACCACAAAACCGGTGGCAATGGTCAGGGCCATCAGTGTCAGATTATTAACCGAGAATCCCAGCAGATACATCGCTGCAAAGGTGCCAATCAGCGAGAGCGGTACGGCCACTGCGGGAATGATGGTGGCCGGAATATTTCGCAGGAACAGATAAATAATCATGACCACCAGTGCAATCGCCAACAGTAATTCAAACCGGGTGTCACTGACGGAGGCGCGGATATTCATGGTCCGGTCACTGATCAGTTCCAGTTTCACTGAGGCCGGCAGGTTACTTTTTAGGGTGGGTAGCAGGGAGCGAATATTATCGGCCGTATCAATGATGTTCGCGCCAGGCTGACGCAGAACATTCAGGATAATGGCTGCCTGTCCGTTACTCCAGGCCCCCAGCCACTGGTTCTCAGCAGCCTGAGTGACTGTGGCTACATCTCCCAGCCTGACCGGAGCATTATTCCGGTAGCTGATGATTAACTGACGATAGTCTTCGGCGCTTTGCAGCTGATCATTGGCTGATAAAGTAATGGCCCGTTCAGGCCCATCAAGACTGCCCTTAGCGGTGTTAACATTACCATTATCGATAGCGGTACGAACATCCTCACTGGTAAGTCCTAATGCGGCCAGTGCCTGTGCATTGAGATCCACCCGCACCGACGGCCGTTGTCCGCCAGCGAGGGTCACCAGTCCCACACCGCTAACCTGGGAAATTTTCTGCGAAATCCGGGTTTCCACCAGATCCTGTACCCGGGTGAGTGGCAGACTCGAGGTGGTTACTGCCAGTGTCATAATTGGCGGGTCAGCCGGATTGACTTTGTTATAGACGGGGGGATTCGGTAAATCATCAGGCAGGTAGCTCATCGCGGCATTAATCGCCGCCTGAACCTCCTGTTCGGCAATATCCAGCGGCAGTGTTAGCTGAAATTGCAGAGTGATGACCGAAGCTCCGCCGGAACTGCCGGATGACATCTGTTTAAGACCCGACATTTGCCCAAACTGGCGTTCAAGTGGGGCTGTCACCGCGGATGTCATGACTTCCGGGCTGGCGCCGGGATATTGGGTCACGACCTGTATCGTTGGGTAATCCACCTCGGGTAATGCAGATACCGGCAGAAAACGGTAGCCGAGAATCCCGGCCAGTACGATAGCCACCATCAGTAAGGTGGTGGTGACCGGCCTCAGGATGAACTGGCGGGAAGGTCCGCCGGAAGAGCTGTCCGGCAGCAGGTTCATTGGTCTGTTCCTCCGGCATCGCTGTCAGCTACTGCCGCAGAGCCCTGGACGATATTCACCGCAGAGCCTTCGGTTAGCCTGTCAATACCGTCGGTGATCACTCTGTCTCCGGCACTCAGCCCGGCGGTGACGACCACCTGCTGGTTCTGCTGCAGACCTACCGACACCTGTTTTCTGCTGACGGTATTCTGCTGACTGACAATCCAGACAAAATTGCCTTCGTTATTCATCTGCAGTGCTGAGACCGGCATCAGCAGGGCATCTGTCAGAGTACTGACCCGCAGATGGAGGTTGACGAACTGATTAGGAAACAGCCGGTCATCCTGGTTGGCAAATCTTGCCTTAATCTTAAGCGTACCCGTGGTACTGTCTATCTGATTATCCAGACTGAGTAAGCTACCCTCTGCCAGTTTATGGTTGTCACTGCGATCCCAGGCCTCAGCCAGCAGCGGTTGGCCTTGCTTCATCGCGCCGACAACCTGTTCAATAGCGGCCTCGGGGACGGTAAAAATCACATCAATCGGGTGCGTTCGGGTGATAACCACAATCCCGGTGGTATCCCCGGCAGTGATGTAGTTACCCGCATCCACCTGCCTGAACCCGACACGACCAGCGATCGGCGCGGTGATCCGGCTATAGGTCAGATTGAGCTGAGCATTATCCACGGCAGCCTGGTCACTCTTTACCGTTCCTTCACTTTCACGGACCAGTGCCTGCTGGTTGTCCAGATCCTGCTGAGAGACCAGTTTGGTGGTGGCGAGTTTCTGATAGCGACGCAGATCATTGCGGCTATTGTTAAGTGTTGCCTGATCTTTGGCCAGTTGCCCCTGAGCCTGTAACAGCGCGACATTAAAGGGACGCGGATCAATTTCTGCCAGTAACTGACCGGCAGTCACGCTATCTCCTTCCCGAAAGTGTAACGCCATGAGTTGCCCGTCAACACGGCTGCGAACGGTCACAATGGCTGAGGCCGTTACTGTGCCCAGGGCGGTGATATATTGCGGCACTGTTTCCCGGCGAACCGTGGCAATCTGTACCGGAACCGCCGGGTCATGGCTGGCAGAGCTCAGGCCCAGAGCCGGACTGGCAGAAGAGGGCCTGGTGTTTTTGGCATGCCAAAAATGGATGGTGGCTAACGCCAGCACAATGACGATCAGTAAAAAAAGCACCACCGTGGACACCCGAAGTTTTGCTTTCATGCTCTGCTATGCTCTCCTGCATCTGAACCGACGTTTTTCCACACTCTGACCCAACAGTATAACCTTAAGTTCCGGCAAAAATTGGAGGAAATATGGATATCGGTACAGGGAGGCCCTGAACGGCAGTTCAGGCGGTCAGACAGGGAGAAATGACGCCCCTTAACGGGGCGCAGCGGCTAGCGGAACAGTGTTGCCGCCCAGCGGGCCAGTCCGAGAGTGACGGACCCAAAATCATCCCCGCTGGCGATTGGTGTGCCGGGTAAAACTCTGGCAATCTCATCACGCAGCAATGGTGAGCGGGCACTGCCTCCGGTGAGATATATGACTTCCGGTTTGCAGTCAGCAGTGGCCATGACGGCTGTAATTTGCTGGATCATCTTGTCGAGTGGCTGGCTGATGGCTTCATTCAATTGTCTGACGTTTAGCGTGGTTTCCAGGCCCTGGTCGAGATAATGCAACGGTATGGTGGTCATCTCACTGTCAGACAGACGTATTTTGCTCTCTTCGGCACTGCGTACTAACTGATAGCTTTGTTTGTGGCGCCAGACATTAAACAACCGACGTACCAAATCACTCTGATGTGCCTCTTTGACCATTTGTTGCAATAATTTGCCGCACTCTGTGGAATAAAACTGGCTTTGAGCATTAACGTCATTAATGGCTACCGCATTCCACCATGGCAGGGTAGGTAAACCGGTACCTTTGAGTGTGATGCCTCCCTGGCCCAGCAATGGCATCAGCGTTTTAAATGCCAGCATAATATCCAGGTCATTTCCACCAACCCGACAACCACTGTGACCCAGCAGGCTGTCCACTCTATCGACCTTATCACGCCATTGCGGTCCCATCAGCAGCAGTGAGCAGTCCGTGGTTCCTCCACCGATATCGACGACCAGTACCCGGGTTTCATCGCTGAGTGTCGCTTCGAACTCCAGTCCTGCGGCCACGGGTTCGTACTGAAATTCAACTTCGCGAAATCCGGCACGCTGTGCAGCACGTAACAGAATATTTTGAGCCTGGTGGTTCGCTTCCTCACCGCCGGTCCCCTGGAAATTGACCGGACGGCCAATCACAGTATGAGTTATCGGGGTATTCGTCTGTTGCTCGGCCTGCTGGCGAATGTGCAGCATCATCGCACACACCAGATCCTCAAAAAACGCAATTTGCTGAGATTTAAGGCCAGAGGCACCCAGAAAAGACTTGGGAGATTTTACAAACCAGGTATCTTCCGGGTCAGCAATATAGTTCTCCAGTGCCTGAAGTCCGAAACTAACGCTATCGGCAGTGACCCGAATATCTTCTTCACGATTCAGGCGTAATGCATATTGCAACAATGCCGTGTTTTCCGGGGTAGGAAACCCGACCTCGTGACAGCGGTATAGCCATTCGCTGGGCACAGTACGCAGCGGTGCTGAGATCATTGAGGGGAGCAGTGGCGAGCCTTTTTCCAGCAATAACTGGCGGAAAATGCCTTCCTGTTCTGTGGCTACAGAACAGTTCGCGGTACCGTAATCAAAACCAATAAACATGGCTGTCGCCCCCTGAACACAGAAAAAAGGGGGCGACTTTACCCTGTAAAACGACAGGCGTAAATGGTCAGCGGTTAATTTGCTGAATGGAGTTTTAGTAACTCTGTGCGGGTAAAGGGTTTTTCGATTCCGGCCAGTCTGGCCGAGAGTTTAGCCAGAAACTGTTGAGTGGTAGCGGGTTGACCATGAAACATAATCCACACCGGCAGAACCAAAAATATAGCCAGTTGCAGCACAGAAATTGCTTTCAGTTCCGTGCGACGCTGAATAAACAGATAGAGTGAACTCAGCCCCAGCCCCAGGATAGCGCCACTCACGACTTCACTCGGGGAGTGAGCATGCAATTGCAGCCGCGAGAAACCTATAGCTAACGGCAGCACATAGCCGGTGATCATTAGCAGGCGACGCCATAAGATTGGACGCTGTGCCGATATCATCCACATTAATACCGGCCAGAAAGTCGAGGACATGGTGGTATGTCCGCTGAAACCAGTGAAGTTGTAAGTTCTGCTGCCAATAAAAAAACCCAGGAACAAAATTTTTGAAATACTCACTATCATACCGGCAGTGCCGAAGGTGACTAACCAGCCAAAAGCGGTTTGCCAGCGTCCGCTTTTCCAGAAAACAAACACAGCAATCAGCACAGCGGTAGGTAGCAGCAGCATGCTGTCACCCAGGTAAGTCAAATTTTTCCAGTACATGTTTTTCCTGGTAGGGTCTGCCCGTAAAGATGGCACAGGCCAGATGATTAATCAGTAATCAGGTTTAAGAGTGGCCGCAGAGTATATAGCGTAATAGCAAAACCGGCTATGGGGGTGAGTCTGAAGATTAGTGATGCATTTTTCTGGCATCAGGGGCACGAAGTCCCTATAATCGCCGGCGTAAACCCTCTCAATTTGCCCGTACAATCTGTTAATTTTCAGAAACTACCGGCTTCAGTTTCAGGTCTCAAAAAAGTATGACTGACACGTCCCATCAGTGCGTAATCGTGGGCATTGCCGGAGCTTCGGCATCCGGTAAAAGTTTGATTGCCAGCACTCTCTACCGTGAAATTCGTGACCAGGTGGGTGACGAGCATATCGGAGTTATCCCGGAAGATTGTTATTACCGGGATCAAAGCCACCTCACCATGGAAGAGAGGATTAAAACCAATTATGACCATCCAAATGCGATGGACCATGATTTGTTACTGACTCATTTGCAGGCGATTAAAGCCGGGCATGCGATAGACCTCCCGGTTTACAGCTATTCTGAACATACACGGATGAAAGAAACGATTAAGCTGTTGCCGAAGAAAGTCATCATCCTGGAAGGCATCCTGCTACTGACGGATGCCCGGTTGCGTGAAGAAATGAGTTTCTCCATTTTCGTGGATACGCCGCTGGATATTTGTCTGATGCGCAGAATGAAGCGGGATGTGAATGAACGCGGCAGGTCAATGGATTCGGTGATGACTCAGTATCAGAAAACTGTCCGGCCCATGTTCCTGCAATTTATTGAACCCTCGAAACAATATGCCGACATCATTGTTCCTCGCGGTGGGAAAAACCGGATTGCTATCGATATACTTAAAGCAAAAATCAATCAGTTTTTTGAATAATGATGGCAGGGAAGATTCATCTTCCTCCCCCTGAGCAGAGTTATGGAGAGATCAGCATGAGATTGTGTGACCGCGATATCGAAGTCTGGCTGGACACTGGCAGGCTTGAAATTTTACCCCGTCCGCCTGTAGAACGTATCAGTGGTGCTACAGTGGATGTGCGGCTGGGTAACAAATTTCGAACCTTCCGTGGGCATACGGCTGCGTTTATTGACCTTAGCGGTCCGAAAGATGAAGTCAGCGCAGCCCTTGACCGCGTGATGAGCGACGAAATAATCCTGCCGGAAGGTGATGCCTTTTTTCTTCATCCCGGAGAACTGGCTCTGGCAGTCACCCTGGAATCAGTGACATTACCGGATGATTTAGTGGGTTGGCTGGATGGTCGTTCATCACTGGCACGGCTTGGACTGATGGTTCACGTGACCGCGCACCGCATCGATCCTGGCTGGAAAGGGCGGATAGTGCTGGAGTTCTATAATTCAGGTAAATTGCCATTAGCGCTTCGACCGGGTATGTTGATAGGAGCATTGAGTTTCGAACCTTTGTCCGGCCCGGCCCTGCGGCCCTACAACCGCAGAGAAGATGCAAAATATCGTGATCAACAGGGTGCAGTAGCCAGCAGGATCGATAAAGACTAAAAAATCACACCGGGGATGGTATGAGAAGATTGATAACCACATTGGCGATTTTACTGGTGGTCGTTGTCGCGGGAATGACGGCACTGGTTATGCTGGTGAATCCGAACCAGTTTCGCGGATATATGGCACAGGAAGTCGCTAAACGCAGTGGTTATCAGTTAAAAATCTCTGGTGATTTACGCTGGCACGTCTGGCCACGGCTGAGCATTCTGAGTGAGCAGGTCTCTCTGACCGCACCTGGCGCCACTGACCCTGCAGTAAGTGCCGAAAATATGCGACTGGACGTTGAATTATTGCCGTTACTGTCCCATCAGCTTAAGGTAAGTCAGGTTTTACTGAAGAATGCCGTCATCCGTGATCTTCCAACCACTACCCGCGAACATCAACAAGGTGAGCCTTTAGCTCCGCCAGAAAGCCCTGCTTTTGGATCCTTTGGACGTGGCTGGAGTTTTAACATTGCGCGACTCAATATTGCTGACAGTCTGTTTATCTGGCAGGACGCTCATGGTAATCAGATTAACTTCCGTGATGTCAATCTTTCCATCTATCAGCCACAATACAAGCAAGGTAGCTTTGAGTTCAGTGGCAGAGTTTCCCGTAATCAGCAAAATCTGGCACTGGATGTGAGGGGGGCTCTGGATGCGACTCAGTACCCTCATCAACTGGGGTTACAGGTTTCCCGTGCCAGCTATAAGATTTCCGGCGTTGATCTCCCAACTGATGGAATCAACGGACAGGCTTCGTTTAATGCTGTCTGGAAGCCCTCCGGCAACCAGTTCGATGTGACCGGGTTATTACTCGGGGCCAATAACAGTGATTTTTCGGGTGAACTTCACGGTCATTTACTCCCCGCACCAGCCTTGCAGTTGCGTCTGAACTCGAAGACTGCCGATTTCGACCAGTTACTGACCTCCGCCAGAGCGTCAGGCGGCCATGTAGTCCGGCCGGCGGTCAGAGCACCGGTTATCGCCGATACCGATAGCCAACCGTTACAGGAAGCCTGGCTGCGTGATGCGATGATGGATATCAGCATCCATGCGGATAGCGCGGTCTGGCGTGGCTTACAGCTCAAACAGTTACAACTAAGCGCAACCAATGCTCAGGGATTAATGACCATCAATACCCTCACCGGTGAGTTGGGTAATGGTCACTTCTCTCTGCCCGGGCAGATCGATCTGCGTTCTGAGGCTGCACAGGTGGTTTTCGCTCCGGATTTACAGAATATTCAGATTCAGCCTGCGCTGGCATTCCTGCAACTTCCACAGGCGCTTCGGGGTGAACTGACCATGAAAGGCCAGTTCAGTGGGCAAGGGTTAAGTAACCAGGATATCCTTAACCAGTGGCATGGACAGGCAGATTTGAGTGTATCTCAACTGGATACTGCCCCGTTTAATTTGCGGCAAATGGTGAGTGATGCAGTGGCAAGAACCAGCGATCGGGTGCATTCTGACAACCTAATAAAAGCCGGGGTCCCACCGCTAAAAGGTAATATCCGCCTGGTCCCGGGCAATCTGACCCTCTCTCAGTTGCAGGGCGAAAACAGTGATATGAAACTGAGTGGCCAGGGCAATATTGACTTCGCCCACCGGACGATGGATGTGACTTTCGGACTGATGATGAAGGACTGGAAAGGTGACGACAAGCTGGTTAAGTTACTCTCTGAAGAGGCGGTGCCGGTACGTTTTTATGGTCCGTGGAGCAAGCTACAATATTCGTTACCCGTGAGTCAGTTACTGAACGGTAACCTGCGTAATGAAATAAAAAAACGGATTAATCAGTGGGTCGACCATAACAGCAAACCCGGCAGGGATAAATAACCGCAATCTGAATGAGACCAGGCATATGAATCTGCGTTTTGATCATGCTGGCGGGGTATAATGTGCCTATCTTCGGATTGCGAGAATCCCCCCAAACTCTTTAGTCCCTACGGTTAAAGCTGGCATTGACCTGTTAATCAGCCAATAATCCTGACTGATTCACGGCTGCCATCAGCCCCGGCAAATAGCGGAATAGCAGACAACCACCCAATGAAATCCATGCCAGCGAGAGTGCAGTCACGACGGGATTTAAGAAGATACTGATGCAGATTAACGTGTGTTATCGCACATAATCGGGGCATTAACTTTTACTCAAGAAATGGAATGTTTATGACTAAATTAAAAGCTGTCATTCCGGTTGCCGGATTAGGTATGCACATGTTACCGGCCACCAAAGCAATTCCGAAAGAGATGTTGCCGGTAGTTGATAAGCCAATGATTCAGTATATCGTTGATGAATGTGCCACCGCTGGAATCAAAGAAATTGTGCTGGTTACCCATGCCTCGAAAAATGCGGTAGAGAACCATTTCGATACGACCTATGAACTCGAAGCATTACTGGAACAGCGTGTTAAACGTCAGTTACTCAAAGAAGTTCAGTCCATCTGTCCACCTGGTGTGACTATCATGAATGTTCGCCAGCCTCAGCCTCTGGGTCTGGGGCATGCAGTACTTTGCGCCCGGCCTATGATTGGAGATAATCCATTTGTGGTGGTTTTACCGGATATTATTCTGGACGGTTATACGGCAGATCATTTGCGCTATAACCTGGCAGCGATGATTTCCCGCTTCGAATCTACTGGTAACAGTCAGGTTTTATGCCAGCATATGCCCGCCGAAGAACTATCCGAATATTCAATTATTACCACCCGTGAACCACTGAATAGTCCTGGTGATATCAGCGAAATTGACTTATTCGTCGAAAAACCTGAAGAGGTTCCGGAGATTGAATCTGATCTGGCGGCCGCAGGCCGTTATGTACTGTCTGCCGGCATCTGGCAGGAACTGGAAAAGACTGAACCCGGAGCCTGGGGAAGAATTCAGCTGACAGACGCGATTGCCAGTCTGAAACAGAAAGAAACGGTTGAAGCGACTCTGTTAAGCGGTGTGGATTATAACTGTGGACGCAAACTGGGGTACATGCAGGCATTTGTCAGCTATGGATTACGTAATCCTTCTCAGGGCCGGGAGTTCCGTGACAGTATCAGGAAAATCATTTCTAAATAATTGAATAACCGTTATTTCAAATCATAAAAACACGGAGTCAGATATGTCAGTTTTAGTCACAGGTGGCGCAGGTTATATCGGTTCTCATACGGTGTTAGCCCTGCTGGAGCGTGGTGACGAGGTCGTAGTACTGGATAATCTTTGTAATGCTTCTGAAGAATCCCTGCGCCGTGTTGCTCAACTAGCTGCAAAACCAGCCGTTTTTGTTGAGGGAGATGTCCGTGACCGCCAGTGTCTGCAGAAATTATTTGCAGAACATTCGATCACAGAAGTGATTCATTTCGCTGCCCTGAAAGCAGTAGGCGAATCGACACGGATGCCACTGGAATATTATGATAATAATGTCTCAGGCACGGTAGTATTGTTGGAAGAGATGCGTAATGCCGGCGTTATGAACTTTATTTTTAGTTCATCGGCGACGGTTTATGGTGAAAATGCGCCGGTCCCGTATGTTGAAACGTCCCCGATTGGTGGTACTACCAGCCCTTACGGTACCTCTAAGGTAATGATCGAACAGGTCCTGCAGGATTTTTCTAAAGCAGACTCTGATTTTAATACCATTGCTCTGCGGTATTTCAATCCTGTTGGTGCGCATCCTTCAGGGGAAATTGGCGAGGATCCGGCGGGTATCCCTAACAACCTGTTGCCTTATATCGCGCAGGTCGCTATTGGCAAACTAGATCAGTTAGGGGTTTTTGGTGATGATTACGACACCCCGGATGGTACCTGCCAACGTGATTATATCCATGTGGTTGACCTGGCAGAAGGTCACCTGAAAGCCCTTGATCATCTGAAAAACACGAAGGGATATCGTGCTTACAACCTGGGTGCAGGTAAAGGTTATTCAGTGCTGGAAATGATTAAGGCGTTTGAAAAAGCCTGTGGTAAGCCGGTTCCTTATGCTATTAAACCGCGTCGCAGTGGTGATTTACCCGCCTTTTGGGCCGATCCTTCACTGGCAGAACGTGAACTGGGTTGGAAAGTTTCCCGCGGCCTGGATGAAATGATGCAGGATACCTGGAACTGGCAAAGCCAAAATCCACAAGGCTATCGTTAACCCCCGAATAACAGCTTCACTGTCGGCAGGAATTGACTGCCGGCAGTGATTCATGATGAACAATCCCGTCGGTTAATTCTGTCTCTTTCTTTAAGTGTTAAGCGTTGTTATCTGTAATTATACATGCACCGCACCTCCAGCAGCCTCCTGCTGATAATATCCCTGCACCATTCCTGA
Source organism: Tatumella sp. UBA2305 (assembly GCF_002345795.1). NCBI lineage: Bacteria > Pseudomonadati > Pseudomonadota > Gammaproteobacteria > Enterobacterales > Erwiniaceae > Tatumella > Tatumella sp. UBA2305. The sequence continues at coordinate 94,582 of NZ_DDVT01000012.1, read as the reverse complement.
GAATAATCTGTCGTCATTGCTATTGAGTTGAACACAGCGGGGAGGATTCAGAAAATCATAGTGGCTCATTACACTGCTTACCTGATAGTTCATCACAGTTTGTTGTTTACCGACCTGAAGGATGAGAAGAAATTAGCAGACAGTGGGAGTTAAGCCAAATAAATATCTCTGGCGATGTAATATATCGCCATATGCGCTTATTCATAGACCGTTGTCTTTAACTTAAATTCTGTGTAACTATAATTTTTGATTATTATTCATCAGTAAATTTTGATGGATGTTTATTGCTGTTCGTGTTTTCATTTTCCGGTGTTTTCAAACTGGAATCAGGTGTTGCGCTTAATTTGACAATGTCGTTAAATTAATCCGGCCCTGAGTGTGCAGCCTGGTAGCAGAATGGGAAGTTGCCTGGGGTTGTTTATTATTAAACGAATAATATTAACTGGCAGATGATTTATGCGTTATGGTCGTTCCGGATTGGGTGGGGAAATGGGAAGTAAAGCAGGTTATTTAATTGAGTTACTCTATGTTATGACGGCTAAAGAATTAAAGGTTCGTTATAAAAGCAGCTTTTTGGGGTATCTTTGGTCAATAGCCAACCCGATGCTGTTTGCTTTGATTTATTACTTTATTTTTAAAATAATTATGCGTGTAAATATACAAGATTATACCTTATTCATTATTACCGGGTTGTTTCCATGGCAATGGTTTTCTACGTCATTAAATAATTCTTTATTTTCGTTTCTCTCTAATTCACAGATCATAAAAAAAACTGTATTCCCACGTTCTGTCATTCCATTAAGCAATGTAATGATGGAAGGCATACATTTTGTGTGTACCTTACCTGTAATTATTGTTTTTATGCTGATATATCAGAGGCATCCTTCAGTTATCTGGTTATATGGCGTGCCGGCAGTGATGTTAGCTCAGATTCTGTTCACATTTGGCTGTGCGCTTATTTTCTCGTCAGTTAATTTGTTTTTTCGCGATACAGAGAGATTTGTGACGCTCGGTATCATGCTAATGTTCTATTGTACTCCGATTCTCTACACGGCAGATATGATACCGGAAAAATATAGATGGTTAATCATATTCAATCCACTGGCGGATATGATTATATGCTGGCGTGATTTGTTAATGGAGAATCAGTTGAACTATCCTCTGTTGGCAAAGTTTTATCTTTTTTCGGCTGGAGTATTACTGGCAGGTGTCATAGTGTTTAATAAACTTAAATATCGTTTTGCAGAGATTTTATAATGGACGTTGTGATTAGGTTTGATAAAGTAACCAAATCCTTTCCTCTCTATCATCATATCGGGTCCGGAGTCAAAGATCTGTTACTACACCCTCGTCGTGCGTTTTCATTATTGCGAGGTAAACAATATCTGGCGATTGAGGATGTTACTTTCACAATTTACAAAGGAGAGGCAGTCGCTTTAATTGGTGCCAATGGCGCAGGTAAAAGTACTTCCCTCAGTTTACTGACAGGAGTGATAAAACCTACTGCGGGCCACATCACGGTTCAGGGGCGTATTGCTTCCATGCTGGAATTAGGCGGGGGGTTTCATCCGGAATTGACAGGTCGTGAGAATATTATCCTGAATGCTACGCTGACAGGGCTTCGCCGGAAAGAGATTCTTGAGAAAATGCCTGATATCATTGCATTCTCTGAGCTGGGAGACTTTATTGATGAACCTATCAGAGTTTATTCCAGTGGGATGATGGCCAGGTTAGGTTTTTCGGTGATTAGTCAGGTGGAGCCTGATGTTCTCATCATTGATGAAGTGCTGGCGGTAGGGGATGCTGCTTTTCAACAAAAGTGTCTGGCGACCATCAATGCTTTTAAACGCAGAGGTGTGACTATCTTATTTGTCAGTCATAATATGTCTGATGTGCGGGAGGTATGCGATAAGGTGATTTGGATTGAAGATCATCGTTTACGAGACATCGGTCACCCGGACGATATCATCTGTAAATATCATCAGTTAATGTTAGAAAAGCAGCTACAGGGTTCTGCTTAACAGTTGAATTATTTTTAAGCCTCTATGCACAAATAAGCGAGATATTACCGACTACTCTGCCGCAGGCCGAAAAACAAGAATGAAATCCATCAGTATTTTTTTGTTTGTGCCAATGTCTGCATTGTATTTATTTGATAGTGTCACGGAGTAACATATTATCCATATTTATGTATATTTTTTTAGTGAAAGTGTTTAATTTTTATGTTTTTTTAAATAGGCAGTTACTCATTATCATAGAGGGTTTGTAATCTTTTGCTGTCGGTTTTTGGTCTTTAATTTCTGTTTTGCGGGTTGGGAAATTGAACGCAGGGGTTAAGTCATTTTTTTAAATGGTATAATAAAAATAATGAGTCATGCTTTTTGATGATGATTCATTTCTCACTGTGCTATCCGGTAGTGCATAAATGAAATTAATTAAATAACCAAGACGTTCGTCATGGTGATTATATTTAAGAAGTAAAAGGTTTATGTGATTTTCATGGCTATCCTATGAGGCTTTTGTTTCAGAAATGGCGATGATATTTTAGTCGATTTCTGAGGTGCGAAATTTTGGAAAAAAATCTATTTTTCACACCTTTAAAATCTGGTCCTCCCAATAATTATGAATATTACCCAAGCGCCTGAGTGAAAGAGTTTGTGATCTTGCTTAAATCAATGATTATTCATTGTTGTTAAAGGGGTATTTGTTTTTTATCCTACTCGTAGAGCCCTGGGGCTTTCTTTGATATCATTTTGATATATATCAATCTCCGGGCTGAAAATTAAGAATATTTCCATCTCAGATGCTAGCCTTATAATTTACTGACAAGTTTATCTGTCTGATATCTTAAATAAACCTTAACATTTTTTGAAATTAAAGAGTCCGAATCTGGCAGAGAATACTCAAGGCGGTTGTGTGACAGATTCATGGTGGTTAAATGCGGGCTGGTGCCTGACAATAATAAAGAGGTCTCACAAATGTTGCTTCCCGTAATAATGGCAGGGGGTACCGGAAGCCGTTTATGGCCTCTGTCGCGAGAGTTGTATCCTAAACAATTTTTAAGTTTGCATGGCGAATCTTCGATGTTACAGGAGACGCTGCAACGACTCTCAGGGACTGATAATCTTGACCCTCTGATCATCTGTAGTGAGGAACACCGTTTTCTGGTTGCAGAGCAGTTATGCCAGATGAAAATATTCTCACATAATATCATCCTTGAACCCGTAGGACGGAATACTGCTCCGGCAATTGCTCTGGCGGCTCTGGATGTTATCACCCGCAATGAAGATCCTGTTTTACTGGTACTTGCCGCTGATCACGTCATCGAAGATACCAGCGTTTTTCATCAGGCGATTGTTTCAGCTACTTCATATGCGCAGAACGGTCAACTGGTGACTTTCGGCATTGTGCCTACAGGTCCTGAAACTGGCTATGGCTACATCCACCGGGGCGGAAGAATTTGTGATAACCCTGATGCCCCGTTCACTGTACAACGATTTGTTGAGAAACCCGATCTCGCTACCGCGCAGCAGTATCTGAGCTCAGGAGATTATTACTGGAACAGCGGCATGTTTATGTTCAGGGCCAGCCGTTATCTCCAGGAGCTTGAAAAATTCCGACCAGATATTTTGGATGCCTGTCGTAAAGCCATAGCAGGGAGTTCTGTCAGAGATAATTTTATCAGCATTGACGAACATGAGTTTACCGACTGTCCTGACGAATCGATAGATTATGCGGTCATGGAAAAAACAGATTCAGCGGTAGTTGTCCCGTTGGATGCTGGCTGGAGTGATGTTGGCTCGTGGGCGGCATTATGGGAAGTTAATAATAAAGATTCGTCAGGTAACGCTCTGAAGGGTGATACCTTTTTGTATCACACCCACAATTGTTATATCAATAGTGAAGACCAACTGGTTGCAGCCATTGGCGTTGATAACCTGGTTATTGTGAACACCAAAGATGCCGTGTTGGTCGCGCACAAAGATCAGGTTCAGGATGTCAAACGGGTTGTTGAGTACCTTAAGCAGGAGTGTCGGAGCGAGTATCGCCGGCATAGGGAAACGTACTGGCCCTGGGGTCGTTGTGACCTTGTCGTCAATACTCCGCGGTTCAATGTTAACCGAATTACCATTAAACCCGGTGAGCGATTTGACTTACAGATGCATTTTCATCGTACTGAACACTGGGTCATTTTATCAGGAACGGCAAAAGTTACGATACAAGACCGAACCCTGCTCCTGACTGAAAACCAGTCAACCTTTATTCCCATTGGGCATGAGCATACCCTGGAAAACCCCGGGAAAATCCCGGTCGAATTACTGGAGATTCAGTCAGGCTCCTACCTGGGTGACGATGATTTAATCAAAATTAAATAGCAATTTACCGAGGAAAAGGATGTCCCTCATGACAGAGTCATTACCGTGTTTTAAAACCTACGATATCCGTGGTGTTCTGGGTGAACAGCTTAATGAGGATATTGTCTACAGGATTGGCAGGGCATACGCTCAGTTTCTGCGACCTGAGTCCGTGGTGGTGGGGGGTGATAACCGGCTCAGCAGCGAAACCCTCAAGCAGGCATTGGTTAAGGGTTTGCGTGATGCGGGGACCCATGTCTTCGATATTGGTTTAAGTGGAACAGAAGAGGTCTATTTTGCCACTTTTCATCTCGGGGTAGAGGGCGGAATTCAGATTACAGCCAGCCATAATCCTATAAATTACAATGGGATGAAGCTGGTTGGTCAGGGGGCTTGTCCGATCAGTGGAGATAACGGACTGAACGACATCCGCAAAATCGCAGAACTTAATCAGTTCCCACCCACAGACGAATCTCAGCGGGGATTTTATCAGAAAATTTCTGTTTCAAAGCAATACACCGATCATTTACTCAGTTATGTCGACCTGAAAAACTTTTCACGGCCACTGACACTGGTCATTAATTCAGGTAATGGCTCTGCCGGTCATGTTATTGATGATATCGAAAAACGGTTTCAGGCAGCGCAGTTACCTATCAAAATTATTAAAGTACACCATCCACCGGACGGCACTTTTCCTCATGGCATCCCTAATCCTTTGTTGCCAGAGTATCGTCAGGATACTGCTGAAGCGGTGAGAAATCATCACGCGGATTTAGGGATTGCGTTTGACGGAGATTTCGATCGCTGCTTTATTTTTGATGAACAGGGTGAGTTTATTGAAGGCTACTATATCGTGGGGTTACTCGCAGCGTCATTTCTTAAAAAATCACCAGGTGCAAAAATTATCCATGATCCGCGTTTGACGTGGAATACGCTGGACATCGTGCGTGAAAGTGGTGGGATACCGGTAATGTCTAAGACCGGACATGCGTATATCAAACAAGCCATGCGTGATGAAAATGCAGTCTATGGCGGGGAAATGAGTGCTCATCATTACTTTCGTGATTTTGCTTATTGTGACAGTGGAATGATTCCCTGGTTGCTGGTGACAGAATTGCTGAATATTGAGAATAAATCGATTCATCAGTTAGTCGGTGAGCGTCAGCAGGCGTTTCCTTCTTCAGGTGAGATAAACAGCACTCTGACCAATGCACAGGCTGCGATCAGCCGGGTTCTGGAGCACTATTCTGCGGATGCTGTGCGGGTAGATTATATCGACGGTATAAGTGTTGAATATCCAGAGTGGCGATTTAATTTACGCAGTTCTAATACCGAACCGGTAGTCAGACTGAATGTCGAATCTAAATCTGATCCAGAGTTAATGAAAATAAAAACATCGGAGTTACTGAAGTTGTTGAGAGAGGATCACTTTTGAATACAATGCTGGCGGCAATATATCGCTATCGCGGCTTTATTATTGACAGCGTTAAACGAGATTTTCAGTCCCGTTATCAGACCAGTTTCCTGGGAGCAGCCTGGCTGATTCTTCAGCCAGTCGCCATGATTTCGGTTTATACACTGATTTTTTCAGAGTTGATGCGGGCCAGATTGTCAGGAATGGACACTCCATTTGCCTATAGTATCTACCTCTGTTCCGGAGTTCTGACATGGGGGCTGTTTACAGAAACGCTCAATAATCTGGTTAATCTGTTTCTGACGAATGCCAATATCCTGAAGAAACTCAGTTTTCCGAGAATTTGCCTGCCGATCATTATTACCATCTCGGCCTTTATCAATTTCATGATTATTTTCGGCCTGTTTACTTTGTTCCTGATTGTGACTAAAAACTTTCCCGGAATGGTCTACCTCACTATCATCCCTGTATTGTTAATTCAGACAATTTTCACGGTGGGGCTGGGGATTATTCTCGGGGTATTGAATGTTTTTGTGCGCGATGTTGGGCAATTTATCAATATCCTGCTGCAATTCTGGTTCTGGTTTACCCCTATCGTCTATATTGCTAAGACTCTTCCGGAATGGGTTACCCACTTGCTGGTCTGGAATCCGATGGCAACTATTATCGGTGCCTGTCAGAAAATCATGCTCTATCACCAGCAGCCGGACTGGATGTCATTGTTACCTGTTACGCTGATCGCACTGGTTTTGTTTTTCTTTGCATGGCGCCTGTTTAAAAAGCATTCTGCCGATATCGTGGACGAGATTTGATGATGAGTATCAGAGTTCAGAATGTCGGCAAGGCATACAAATATTATTCCTCGAAATGGAACCGTGTGCTGGAAAAATTGTTGCCCGGCAGCAAAGCCCGGCATGAGAAGAAATGGGTACTGAATAATATCAGTTTTACCATTCAGCCCGGAGAGTCAGTGGGAGTGGTGGGGGTCAACGGGGCCGGCAAGAGTACCTTACTGAAACTCCTTACGGGGACCACCCAGCCGACCCGAGGTTCGATAGAAACCGATGGCCGGGTTGCTGCGCTTCTTGAACTCGGCATGGGCTTTCATCCGGATTTTACTGGCCGTCAGAACGTTCATATGTCTGGTCTGATGATGGGGCTGAGTCGTGAAGAGATTGACCGACTGATGCCCGGGATCGAATCTTTTGCGGATATTGGTGATTATATTGAACAACCGGTACGCATCTATTCCAGTGGGATGCAAATGCGTCTGGCATTTGCAGTGGCTACAGCGTCACGTCCGGATATCCTGATTGTTGATGAAGCTTTGTCTGTAGGTGATTCCCGGTTTCAGGCCAAATGCTATGCCAGGATTGCACAGTTTAAACAGCAGGGAACCACGCTGTTGCTGGTTTCACACAGTGCCGGTGATATCGTCAAGCATTGTGACCGCGTTATTTTCCTTAAAAACGGTAATATCCATCTGGATGGGGCAGCGCGCGATGTCACCAACCATTATCTGGATGAATTATTTGGTAAAAATGATACGTTACCGGTGCCTTCACAGCATTCCCCTGGCGAAACTGACGCTGTACTCTCCTTGTCAGACACCCGGGATATTTATCACACCCGGCCTGGCTATCGACCGGAAGAATATCGGTGGGGGCAGGGCGGTGCGAAAATTATTGATTTTAATATTGTCAGCCAGCAACAAAATTATCCTTCTTCCCTGACCAGTAATGAGCAAGTCGATTTTCAGATAAAGGTGTTGTTTGAGTACGACTTCGATTCTGTCGTGCCCGGCATCCTGCTGAAAACGCTGGAAGGGTTATTCCTTTATGGTACTAACTCTTTTCTGTCGTCTGAAGGCAGGGAAAATATAGTGGTATCACGCGGGGATGTCAGAGTCTTTCAGTTCAGTTTCCCGATGAATCTAAACAGTGGTGACTATCTGCTGTCATTTGGTATCTCCGCCGGCAGACCCGAGACAGAGCTCACGCCACTTGACCGTCGCTATGACTCCGTCATTTTACATGTTGCAAAAAACATGGATTTTTGGGGGGTGGTCGATCTTAAATCCGGCTTTAAAAGTTACCAATGAACCAGAGATGATCCACAACTATGAAGAAAAAAATTGAACAATTGGTATCTGAACTTCCCGAAATTTATCAGACTATTTTTGGACATCCGCAATGGAATTCTGATGCGGCCCGCGACTGTAATCAGCGGTTGTTACTTATAAAGCAGTACTATGATCAGTTGTCGGAAGCCTTAGGCAGACCCTTACGGGTTTTGGATTTAGGTTGTGCCCAGGGTTTTTTCAGCCTCAGCCTGGCAGGCTACGGCGCGACGGTAAAAGGAATCGATTTTCAACAGCAAAATATCGATGCCTGTCAGGCGCTGGCTGAAGAAAATCCAGCGTTTGATATCTCTTTTGAGAACGGCAGAGTTGAAGATGTCGTCAGCTGTCTGGAAAAAGATCAGTATGATCTGGTCATAGGTTTAAGTGTCTTCCATCATATTGTTCATCTCCACGGCGCTGAACAGGTCAAAGCATGGTTATCCCATCTGGCAGATTGCACGCAGATTGTCATTCTTGAACTGGCGCTGCAACAGGAACCGCTATACTGGGGCGTTTCTCAGCCAACGGATCCCCGGGAACTGATCAATAACTGTGCTTTTTATTATCAGACGGGGAGTTTCAACACCCATCTCTCTGATATTTATCGTCCGATGTATCTGGTCAGTAACCATTGGATAATGCTGCCAGGTTTCTGCCGGAAATTCGGTGACTGGACTGATCAGCCCTACCGCGGTGCGGGCCTGGCTCATAAAAAAAGTCGCCGCTATTATTATGGTGACGATTTTATCTGCAAATTATTTGCTCATGGCCCGGTAGAAGTAGAGTTAACGGTTGATGAACGTGAGCGCAACAGTAAAGAGATTGCGGACGAAGCCGCTTTTCTTTCTAAGCCACCTGCAGGATTTCCGGTACCAGAATTGCTGGCCAACGGGAGTGACAGCGACATTAGCTGGCTGGTCATGGAAAAATTACCTGGCCGACTGCTCAGTGACCTGCTGGCCGACGGACAACCAGTAGATGCCGGGAAGCTGCTGTCGGATATACTGGAACAACTGGTTAATCTGGAAAAAGAGCATCTGTATCATGATGATATCAGAACCTGGAATATCCTGGTCGATGAAAATAGTCAGGCCAGACTCATCGATTTTGGCTCAATAAGTTCTGTTCGCAGGGACTGCAGCTGGCCGGACAATTTGTTTCTGTCATTTTTTATATTTGTGAACGAAATTTTTGGTCTGAACGGCAATTTTCTCGGATTCTGGCGTTCAGCACCCTCGCACCCTTTCCGGTTAAATTCCCCCTGGTCCGGCTGGTTGTATGCTTTCTGGCAACATCCGGTGGATCAATGGTCTTATCATCTGCTGAAACAACTATTTGACAACAGAGACAGCTTACCGGAACCGGACCGCAGCCTGACGGCCACTGAGTTATGGGGCACCGCCCAGGAAACGGTACTGCTGGAAATGCAGACCAGGGTCCGTCAGTTAACTGAGCAGAGAGCAGAACATGAACCGGGTGCAGAAGATCCAAATCTGCGCTTAATCCGCCTCGAAGCGGCATTTGATGATTTAGCACTGCAACATAAGCAGTTGGCGGAACAGACTCTGGCAGTGGAACACGCGGCAGAACTCGCTGCTGAACCGGTACACACTGAAGTGCCAGCAGATGTGGCAGAGTTGCTATTGCAGCTTGAGCAAAGTCGCCGTGAGCTGAACCGGTATCAGCAGGAGAATCAACAGTTACAGCAGGAAATAGAGAAGATTCATCGCAGTCGCTCCTGGAAACTGACCCGCCCTTATCGCTATGCAGGATTACAGGTGATTTTGCTTAAGCAATACGGTGTAAAACAGCGTTGTAAGCATCTGGCGAAAAGAGTACTGAGTCTGGCAATCTGTTTTTTCAGACGCCATCCGGCACTTAAACAGCAGGTGGTAAAACTGTTGTATAAGACCGGTTTGTACCATAAAGCCTTCAAACTTTACCAGCGGATGAGTCCGTTGCATCAGGCAAACATCCAGGCGGAATCGCAAAGCCAGTCGGAAACAGAAAAGCAGATAGCAAACCCTGATTTGTTGCCATCGGAAGTTAATGATCTTTTTCACAGGTTAACAAAAAGAAAATAAGGGGATGGCCTTGCATATTTTGATCGACGTACAGGGATATCAGTCGGAAAGTAAATCCCGGGGTATCGGCCGTAGTACTCTGGCAATGAGTCGTGCCATTATTAAAAATGCCGGTGAACACCGGGTCAGCATCCTGATTAATGGTATGTATCCGGTTGACAGTATCATCAGTGTTAAACTGGCATATCAGGATATTTTGCCTGAAGAAGAGATGTTTGTTTTTTCTGCGGCGACGCCCACGGACTACTGCAACATTGATAATCATCCCCGCGTGCAGGCAGCCGAAGCAGCAAGGGACATTGCGATAGCGAATATCTCCCCGGATATTGTCTACGTCATCAGTTTCTTTGAAGGGCATGGTGATAACTATACAGTTTCGGTGCCCGGCGATGCAGTGCCCTGGAAAACGGTCTGCGTCTGTCATGATCTGATCCCGCTGCTGAATAAAGAACGCTATCTGGGCGATCCGAATTTCCGGGAATTCTACATGGGCAAGCTGGAGGCTTATCAACGCTCTGACGCTATCTTTGCCATTTCAGAATCCGCAGCCAACGAAATTTTGGAATATACCACTATTCCGCGAGAGAAGATCGTTAATATCTCTTCAGCGGTGGGCGAGGAATTCACCGTTAATCGCTATTCAGAGTCCGATGTTGCCGAACTGAAAAATAAATTCGGACTGCCGGAAAAATATATTCTGACCCTGGCTATGATTGAACCACGTAAGAATGTCGAAGCGCTAATCCATGCTTACAGTCAGTTACCCAAAGGTCTGCAACAACAGTATCCCCTGGTGTTAGCGTATAAAGTCAGCCCGGAAGATCTTGAGCGGATTATGTTACTGGCAGAAAGCTATGGTTTATCGCGTTCACAGTTGATCTTCACAGGTTTTCTTAGCGATAACGATCTGATTGCTTTTTATAACCTGTGCACTCTGTTTGTTTTCCCGTCGTTGCATGAGGGGTTCGGTCTTCCTCCGCTGGAAGCGATGAGTTGTGGGGCTGCAACACTGTGTTCCAATGTCACCAGCCTGCCTGAGGTGGTCGGCTGGAATGAGGCAATGTTTGATCCGCGCAATACGGAAGAGATTTGCCGAGTGATGCAACGTGCGCTGACTGATAACACGTTTTTCAGAGAGCTGAAGCAACATGCAGTGACTCAGGCGGCGAAGTTTTCCTGGGATAATACTGCCAGACGGGCGCTGGAGGGATTTTTGCGGCTGACTGAGGTCCCGGTTAACCAACCCTTGTCTTTTGAGGCTATCGCTGAACAACGTTTCCACACTTTACAGCAGATGACAGGACTTTCAGAAGCCGACTATCTGCTGCTGGCCTGGGCTGTGGCAGGTAACTGTTTTAAAAACCACCGGCGTAAACTGCTGTTGGATATCTCTGTGTTGGTGAAACATGATGCTAAAACGGGCATCCAGCGGGTATCACGTAGCATCCTGAGTGAGTTACTCAGGTCGGGTGTCGACGACTATCTCGTAACTGCAGTCTATTACACGCCGGGAGAATGCTATCGCTATGCTAACCATTACCTGGATACACATTTTGGCGGAAGCCGTGGTGAGGATTCCCCGGTACTGTTCACCAAAGGCGATATTTTGCTGGCAACGGATTTAACCGCTCACCTGTTCCCGGAAATTAATCCACAGATCGGCAGGTTACGCAAAGCCGGAGCTGCCGCCTGTTTTGTGGTGCATGACATTCTTCCGCTCAGACGGCCTGAGTGGAGTATTGAGGGGGTTCAGCGGGAATTTCCTGTCTGGTTATCCTCGCTGGTCGCCCATGCAGACCGGTTAATCTGTGTGTCGGCCAGTGTGGCAGCTGATGTTCGTTTGTGGGTCTCAGAGAATAAACTCCGGGTTAAGCCAAATCCATTGCTAAAAATCAGTCATTTCCACCTGGGAGCGGATATCGAGTCAAGCGTACCCAGTCTTGGGATGCCGGCAGATGCCGGTGAGCTACTCAGCAAAATGGCCGAACAACCTTCATTTATGATGGTCGGGACGCTGGAACCACGTAAAGGCCATGCGCAGGTACTGGCGGCATTTGAAGCTCTGTGGTCCGAAGGTAAGGACTACAATTTGTTTATCGTCGGCAAACAGGGCTGGAATGTCGATGATTTAAGTGAACGGATGCGTAACCATCCACGGCTGGAAAAACAACTTTTCTGGTTGCATGATATCAGCGATGAGTTCCTTTCCGAACTCTATCATCACTCCAGTGCATTACTGTTCGCTTCACTCGGCGAAGGATTTGGTCTGCCATTAATTGAAGCAGCGCAAAAGAAACTGCCGGTCATCATACGCGATATTCCGGTTTTCCGTGAAATCGCCGGCGACCATGCCTGCTATTTTTCCGGGGAATCCCCCCGGGAATTAAAGCAGGTGCTGGAGCAATGGCTGGTTGCGTTTGAGAAAGGGGAACATCTCAAATCAGAGAATATGCACTGGCTGACATGGAAGCAAAGTGCCGAATTTCTGCTTGAAAATCTGCCGCTTCACCGGCAGAAAAGCTCCCGGTAACGCCAGAAGGAAAGCATCATCCCAGGGAGGGATTATCAAACTTATGAAAATAATATTCTCTACCGAATCGATTAAATACCCGCTGACAGGCATTGGTCGTTATGCCTGGGAACTGGCAACACGTCTACGCGATTCCCCCGAAGTTGACAGCATACGCTATTTTCACGGCACATGTTTTATCCGTGATTTGCCTGAAATTGTTCCCGGTCAGGATAATAAGTCATCGCGACACCTGCCGTTGGTCGCCTGGGCCCGAAGTAATCCACTGGCTATAGAAACCTGGCGCTTCCTGCATCCCCGACGACAGGCCAGGGCGTTGCGCAATACTGAAGATGCTGTCTATCATGGCCCGAATTTTTACCTGCCGCACAACATCGGCCGAAGTGTCGCTACCTTCCATGATATTTCTATTTTTACCTGTCCCTGGTTTCATCCTAAAGATCGGGTCAGGTTTATGGAAAAGTCCCTCAGGGAAAGTCTGAACACCGCCAGTTTATTACTCACTGTTTCAGATTTCTCGCGTGACGAAATTATTAAAACCTGTGGTTATCCGGGGGACAGAATTATCGTGACACCACTGGCCTGTAATCAGGATTATTACCCCCGCAGTGAAGCAGAATGCCTGCCGGTATTAACTAAGTATCAGCTACCCTGGCAGCGATTTGGGTTGTATATCGGCACGATGGAGCCACGAAAAAATATCAAAGGTATTTTGCAGGCCTATGAACGTTTACCGGCAGATCTGCGTAGACAGTATCCGATGATTTTCAGCGGTTACCGGGGCTGGGAAGATTCTGAGGTATGGACGTTGGTTGACAGAGGAACCCGTGAAGGATGGATTCATTATTTAGGTTATGTTCCGGAACAGGATTTGCCATTTCTTTATTCTGCCGCGGCTACTTTTATCTACCCTTCACATTACGAAGGTTTTGGGTTGCCGGTGCTGGAAGCGATGTCTTGTGGAACGCCGGTGGTGACCTCCTCAACCACGTCGTTACCTGAAGTGGCTGGTGATGCTGCTCTGATGAGCCACCCAAAGGATGTCGTGATGTTAAGTCAGCTTATTCAACGCAGTTTTATGGATACAAAGTGGCGGGGAGAGGCAACCCGTGCCGGTTTGTCCAGGGCCAGAAATTTTTCATGGCAACGCTGCACTGAACAGACTATCGCTGCTTACCAGTTAATCTGAGGGGGGGAGTTGAGAATTTTACATGTTTACAAAACATACTACCCGGACTCTTATGGCGGCATTGAACAGGTGATTTATCAGCTGTGTCACGGATGTGTTAAAAGAGGTATTGAATCAGATGTCTTTACCTTTAGTCAGCAGACCCCTGCGGGTCAGAAATTGTGGGATGACCATAAAGTTATTTATAACAGAACCAGATTAGAAATTGCCTCCACCCCGTTTTCTTTGCAGGCGTTTGCTGAATTCAACAAGATAAAAAATGATTACGACATTATAAATTATCATTTTCCCTTTCCGTTTATGGATGTTATGCATCTGACTGGTCGTCCGGATGCAAAAACGGTGGTCACTTATCATTCTGATATTATCAAGCAAAAGACTTTACTATGGTTTTATCAACCTGTTCAGGACCGGTTTCTGAAAAGCGTGGACAGTATTATTGCTTCATCTCCTAACTATCTGGCAACCAGTACGATTTTGCAGCGATTTAAAGATAAAACCAGCATTATTCCGTTTGGATTAAAACCGGCGCGGATATCGGCAAACAACGATCGTCGGAACTATTGGCGACAGAAAATTGGTGGCCGGTTTTTTTTATTCGTCGGAGCATTTCGCTACTATAAAGGGCTGAATATTCTGCTCGAAGCTGCTGCCCGCAGCGGGTTACCGGTGGTGATTGCAGGAGGTGGACCAATGAAAGCAGACCTCGAGCAACAAGCGAAGTCGTCAAACGCCAGTAATATTTGCTTTGCCGGGATGGTGAATGATGAAGATAAAAATATTCTTTATGAACTGTGTTACGGAGTCGTTTTCCCATCGCATCTGCGGTCCGAAGCTTTTGGCGTTAGCCTGCTGGAAGGTGCTCAGTTCGGCCGTCCGTTGATTTCCTGTGAAATAGGGACGGGAACATCGTATATCAATATTCATCACGAAACCGGGCTGGTGATTGCCCCGGGAGACAGTCACGCACTGGCTGAGGCTATGAAGAACTTATGGGATAACCCTGAGACGGCTCGTCGTTATGGCGAAAATGCCGGCAAATGGTTTGCGGAAAGCTTCACTTCAGCAAAAATGATTGATCACTATATCGACCATTATCAGCAGTTGCTCAGTCAAAGGTCAAATCAGGCTTTTTAGGGTAAGTACCATTACCTTTTGCTATGTTTCCGGAATGTTGCATATCTGTAAGTTGTCGTTATGTGCGTTTCCATCACCAGGCATTACGCCTGGTGTCACGTCTTTCGTTACACTGTGATTATCATGAGTCACTGGGTAGTTAATGTTGTTAAAGCCAGAGGAAATCAGCCATCGCGATGATCATCGCAGTAGTTTATCGGACAGGCGGGTCGGATTGATACCGGCTAATTTTCCTGCTGCAGTAAAAGCAATGCATTTATGCCTCCTCTTTACTCATAGTAAGAGTTACTATAGATTCATTGTTAATGATTATAATTATGATTAACTTGCGTAGTGTAGGTCCCTGACAGGAGTAGATAATGTCCAAGCAACAGATCGGCGTAGTAGGTATGGCAGTTATGGGTCGTAACCTGGCTCTGAATATCGAAAGCCGCGGTTATACTGTGTCTATTTTTAACCGTTCACGTGAAAAAACGGATGAAGTAATTGCTGAAAATTCGGGCAAAAAACTGGCACCTTACTACAGTGTCGAAGAGTTTGTTGAGTCCCTGGAAAAACCACGCCGTATCCTGTTAATGGTACAGGCCGGTGAAGCAACAGATAAGACTATCGCTTCTCTGACTCCTCATCTGGATAAAGGCGATATTCTTATTGATGGCGGTAACACCTTCTATAAAGATACCATTCGTCGTAATAAAGAGCTTTCTGACCAGGGCTTTAACTTCATTGGTACCGGTGTTTCCGGCGGTGAAGAAGGCGCTCTGAAAGGTCCTTCAATCATGCCTGGTGGCCAGAAAGAAGCTTATGAGCTGGTCGCACCGATTCTTGATAAAATTGCTGCGCGTGCCGAAGGTGAAGCTTGCGTTGCATACATTGGTCCGAACGGTGCTGGTCACTATGTAAAAATGGTGCACAATGGTATCGAATATGGCGATATGCAGCTGATTGCTGAAGCTTATTCTCTGCTGAAAGGTGCATTAGACCTGAGCAATGAACAACTGGCTGAAACCTTCAGCGAGTGGAACACCGGCGAGCTGAACAGCTACCTGATTGACATCACTAAAGATATCTTCACTAAGAAAGATGAAGCGGGTAATTACCTGGTCGATGTGATTCTTGATGAAGCAGCGAACAAAGGTACCGGTAAATGGACCAGCCAGAGCTCTCTGGACCTGGGTGAACCATTATCACTGATCACCGAGTCAGTGTTTGCCCGTTACCTGTCATCTTTGAAAACTCAGCGTGTTGCGGCGTCTAAAGTCCTGTCTGGCCCGAAAGCGAAAACTGTTGAGGGTGACAAAGCTGAATTCGTTGAGAAAGTACGTCGTGCACTGTATCTGGGAAAAATTGTTTCCTACGCTCAGGGCTTCTCTCAGCTGCGTGCTGCGTCAGAACAGTATGAATGGGATCTGCATTACGGTGAGATTGCGAAAATCTTCCGTGCGGGTTGTATTATCCGTGCTCAGTTCCTGCAGAAAATCACCGATGCTTATGCAGAAAATGCTGACATCGCTAACCTGCTGCTGGCACCATACTTTAAAAATATCGCTGATGAATACCAGCAGGCACTGCGCGACGTAGTGGCTTACGCGGTACAGAATGGTATTCCTACTCCGACATTCTCAGCGGCGATTGCTTACTATGACAGCTACCGTTCAGCCGTGCTGCCTGCCAACCTGATTCAGGCACAGCGTGACTACTTCGGTGCGCACACTTACAAGCGTATCGACAAAGATGGCGTGTTCCACACTGAGTGGTTAGATTAATCATTTGACCCACACCGGCAGCCCCCGGGCTGCCATTAAAAAAGCCTGAAGATTTCTTCAGGCTTTTTTTATCGCGATGATACTCAGGGAACCAGTAACGGGCCTTCGCGCAGCGCTTCTCCTCCTGCCAGTCTGACTACCAGCAGCCCGGGAGTAGCGTATCTGACCCAGTGTCGGGCATAAAGTAATCCATCCTGCTGACCGAACAGGGGGGTCAACTGGTCACTGACGGGGTCAAGAATCTCGGCAACCACTTCACCGGCGCGGATCCATTCCCCTGGCTCACGGGTATAGATAATGACTCCGGCATGCGGTGCTGTCAGATATTCACAGCCAGCCAGGGGGGCAGCCAGCGGAGCCGGTATCGCTGGAAGGGGCGGTGCCTCACCAGAGATATATCCCCAGGCTGTCAGGCTGTTAATAATCGCCTGCGCATCATTACGAGCCTGAGCGTGGCTGACATCACGCGCTCCGCGTAACTCCAGAGTGACCGGTTTGAGTGCTTCAGGCAGTGGAAAGCGATCCGCAAACTGTCGATGCAGGTTATACCAGGGTTCAGCACAGGCTTCATCGAAGGGTTCTCCGCCAGATATATCGGCTATCAGAGCGGTCCGGCAACCCAGATAATGCCCCAGTACAGAAATCTGTGGCCAGGCCTGCGGGGTGGTATACAAATGTGAAACGGCTTCCCAGTCGCAGTGCATATCAATCATGATATCGGCTTTACAGGCCATGCGCATCAGGATGGCGCGCTGTGACTGTAACTCACCTTCAGGAACATACTGGTCAAAATAATTGTCGATGGCGCGACGAATGACACGTTTATTTTCTGCGACATCGGGCCCAAGATTGGGCCCTGCCAGCTTAGACAGTTGCTGACCGATCGCCGGAAACTGGCGGTTAAAATCCTGTCCGCTGTGACTTTCAAACCGGCCCAGTGGCTGACCTTGTAACTGTTGTGAAAAACCGATCGGATTGGCGATGGGGACCAGCGTTATCCTGGCGCGTAACCGCCCGCTGTTCTCCAGCGTACTGAGGGCATGTTTCAGATACCAGGCGACAGCAACGCCTGGCAGTTCATCGCTATGTAACGCTGCCTGAATATAGATTTGCTGATCGTGGTCATCGCCATACTCATAGCTGTCGATCTGCCGTTGAGTACCAAAGGCGGATCCCTGTATCGGGTAACTTTTGTGTTGCATAGGCACTGGTCCTGCAGGCACAACTTGCCGGTGAGCAGCTAAGTTGTGGATTAGTGGAGCCGGAGAACATGCCGGAAAGATTCAACCTTTCCGGCAGAGGGCAGGTTACTTCACTGAAATATCGGTAGTGAAGTATTTTTTCTGCAGTTTGTCGAAAGTGCCGTCGGCTTTAATTTTTGCGTAAGCGTTGTTGAGTGCATTAAGCAGCTCGGTATCGCCTTTGCGCAGACCAATAGCGGTACCCGGTCCAATGATAGGGTCCTGAACCGCAGGACCGGTCAGGGCAAAGTCCTTACCTGCAGGCTGTTTCAGGAAGCCGATACCTGCCTGAGCACCGTCGGTAAATTCTGCATCCAGTCGTCCGGCGACCAGGTCGTTTTCAACCTGGGACTGATCGCTGTAAGCGACAACATTCACACCATAGGGCTGCCATTTAGCACGGGCATAACGTTCCTGAATGGTTCCCTGCTCAACACCGACCGATTTACCTTTCAGAGACTCCGCGGTTGGCAGCAGACCTGAACCTTTGCGCGCGACCAGCATCACCGGCGTATTGTAAACAGGAACAGTAAAGTCGATCTGTTTCAGGCGTTCTTCAGTGACCCCCATATCTGATAAAATCGCATCAAATCTACGCGCTTTAAGGGCAGGGATCATGCCATCAAATTCGTTTGTCACCCAGACACACTTGACGTTCATTGCCTGGCAAAGTGCATTGCCCAGATCGATATCGAAGCCAACCAGCTTACCGTCGTTAGTTTTAGATTCGAACGGAGGATAAGTCGGGTCAACGGCAAAGCGAACCTGGGTCAGAGCAGCCTGGCTGAGCAACGGTGCACCGGCCAGCAGTGCGGTTAAAGCAGTCAAACGAAGCTTTCTGGTAAACGTCATAATATGTGAAATCCTGATAGTTTTGGTGATGTTAATGTTTATCACTCCCTGTGCCGGGAGTTTGATTTATTTTAAAAGCCAAATGACACGGTGGGGGTGAGCCCTGCCGGCAGACTGATAACCTGCCAGTCAGGGTAATCTAACATATTTACACAGTGCTGACACAACAGCACTGTGACAATCTGCATCTGTCAGGGGGACTCGTTTAACGTTGCGCCATGGCTGGCTATCACCTGCTGATACCAGAAATAGCTTTGCTTACAAATTCGTTGTCCGCTGCCGTTACCGTAGTCATCTAAATCCACATAAATCAGGCCGTAGCGTTTCTCCATCTGGGAAGAAGAGCAACTGACAATATCTATCGGGGACCACAGGTAGTACCCGAGCACCGGTACGCCATCTCTAATCGCCTGTTGAACAGCCAGTAAGTGCGCTTTAAGGAAGGCTATCCGGTAATCGTCCTTTATCTGTCCCTGCTCAATGGTATCGAAACATCCAATCCCATTCTCAGTGATCATGACAGGTTTCTGCCAACGCCCCCAGTATTCGTTTAATACCGTACGAAGTCCGGTAGGATCAACTGCCCAGCCCCAGGGATTTTCTGCCAGCAAGGGATTGGCCCGGCAATTTTTGACCTCAGAGGCGCCAATATGACGATCGGAGATGGTCGTATAGTAGTAGGAAAATGACATGAAATCGGCGGTATGCGATAAGGCCTGCTGATCCTCTGCTGTGATTTCAATAGCGATATTCCGGTCAGAGAAATAACGCAGAGCATAACCCGGGTATTTGCCCCGCAGTAATATATCGGCGAAGTAATACTCCATCTGATTACGTTGCAGAGTCGCCAGTACATCTTGCGGATCTGTGGTGGCTGGATAGGCATAATCGCAATACAGCATCATACCTACCTGTAGTGCGGGGTTCAGTGCCGTGGCAAACTGTTTGATTTTTGCCGAAGCGACCATTTCGTGATGTACCGCCTGATATTTCGCCTGGCGGAGGTCGGTGACGGTATCCTCAGGAATACCCAGATGATTAAATGACTCATAACGAATAAGGTTTATCTGATTCACAGGGATCCAGTACTTCACCTGATACTGATAGCGTTGCAGGCAGACAGTGGCAAAACGGACAAAGAAGTCAATCACCCGACGATCAGACCAGCCATTGTATTCCAGTGCCAGTGTTAATGGCATCTCGTAATGTGACAATGTAATCATGGGTTGCATACCGCAATCACAAATGGCTGAAATAAGTCGGTCATACCACGCCAGCGCCTCGGGGTTGGGTTCCGTTTCATCCCCGCGCGGAAAGACTCTGGCCCAACTGATAGAGGTTCTGAAAGTCTTCAGCCCCATATCGGCCATCAGCTGCAAATCTTTCAGGTAATGATGATAAAAGTTGATGGCGTTTCTTTTTGGAAAAATACTCTCTGTATCAGCCATTAACTCGCGGATAGTGGCAGTATCCATCTCTTTATTCGAGAGAGAGCGCAAGGGACTGTCAGGACAAAAACGGTTGATATCTGCAACACTCCAACCTTTCCCACCTTCCTGCCATGCACCTTCTGCCTGGTTTGCGGCAATTGCGCCACCCCATAAAAAATCTTGTGGGAAAATGTTTGAATTATTCATCTGTATTAACTCCCTGAAGGGGGGGGACGTCCTTATTGCGGTAACCGAACAAGGTCACCATCAGTGCCGCACAGGCCAGGGTGACCAGTACCGCCACCAGATAGATACCCATTGGACTGAAGGCCGGGATGCCAGGCACACTGGCAAAGGTATAGGCCACCATTCGAACCTGGAAATAGCCATTAATGGCACCGCCGATTGCGCTGGCGATGGCAACATAAAGGAACAAGCGGCGGTAGGGGAGCATTACCCCGTAGATAATCGGCTCGGTAACACCGCTGATCAGTGCGGGTAACAGGGCACTGCTGAGTAACACCCGTAATTTTGCCGGTGGGCGGCATAAGAGTACACCCACTGAGACACCCATCTGCGCAAAGGCAGACATTCCCCCGATGGCATAGACAGGATCACCGCCCTGGGCGAGGTTTGCCAGAATCACCGGAACCAGACCCCAGTGCAGCCCCATCAGGACGATAAAAGTGTATCCGGCTCCAAGCAGCAGCCCGCATAACAGGCCATTGGTTGTTTGTAACAGACTTATCCCTGACGCCAGTTGTTCGCCGACAGCAATGCCGAACGGGCCAAAAATCAGCAGTGTTGCGGGGATAATAATGACAAGCGAACATAACGGAACCACGACCAACTGCAAAAACAGAGGTACGATGCGTAACAACAGTTTTTCGAGCCAGTAGAAGGCACTGATGGCAATAAATACCGGAAACACGCTGGCGGCATAATTTGCCGGTACTAACGGGATAGCCATGAAGGAACTGCCGGGCTGAGCGATCAGCGTACTGAGAGAGGGGTCCAATAATGCAGCGCCAATCATCAGCCCGATGTAAGGATTTGCTCCCAGTCTTTTGGCCAGCGAACATCCCAGTAAAGCGGGTAAAAAAAAGAACGGTGCATTGGCAATTGCCGCCAGTATCTGACAGGTGTTCCCTGAAGCAAGCTGTGGACTGAATCTCTCAACCAACGTCAGTATGACTTTCAGCATACCACCGCCAGCCATCAGCCCCAACAGTGGCAGAAAACTCCCGGAAATAATGTCGAATACAGAGACTTTCCCTTGTGGGACCGGTTTTTCATTCTGCTCATCGTTTGCCGGGCAGGTGGACTGTTGTTGCAGTGCCAGAAATACCGGTTTTACCTGGTGACCAATAATCACCTGGTACTGCCCGCTCACGGTGACCGTACCCAGTACTCCGTCAATACTACGCATCGCCTTATCATCGCATTTTTCCGGACAGGCTAACCGGATCCGTAAACGCGTCGCACAATGTGTTATATGAAGTATATTGGCAGCACCGCCAAGTTCAGTGAGGATTTGTTCGGCCAGCAGATTGACAGACATCTGACTATCCTTATGTCAGCTCATCGGTGCAGCTACGCTAGAACATCGGTCTGTTGCAGGCAATGGAATTCATTTTCAGGTTTTAGAAAATGAATATTGAGAAATTCATGTCGCAGGCAGTGAGCTTTGTCAGGACATTCGCTCCACATCGTTGATAATACGGAACACCGTGCTGGTCATTACCTGGCAGGAAAAGTAGTTGGAACTGAAAAAGTCGGGGATGATTGTCAAATCAATAACAAAACTGAAAACATCAGGCAGTGCGGGACCGGGATTTGCAGTAAAACAAACCGATATTTTTTCGGACAATGCAGTGAACAGCTCCGGATGTTGGCGTAACCATTGTCCGGTTAAATCGATCAAAATCAGGGTGTCGCATACCGCCATAAATTTTGCCAGCAGGCTGCTGTCACTCTGGCGGTGCAACTGATAGACCCTGCGGCGGTCATTCGCGAGAGCTTCGCGCAACAGATTTGATGGCATAAAACTGTAGTCGGTAGAAAGGATCAATAAGTGGCGGCTGTCTCTGAGTGCGACAGCAATCTCCCGGCACAGCGCGAGCGGCATATGCTGATGGATTTTCTGCAGCATATCAATTTCCCGTGCGGCGGGGTCGACAGAAGAGACTGACAACTCCGGGGAAGGGGTGAAAAAGGGCTGCAAATCCTGTTTCAATGTCTGAAACCGTGAATACCCCAGGATTTTACAGAACCGCGTCACACTGGCTGGAGTGGTATTCGCCAGCAGGGCTATCTCTTCGATATAGATGGCCGGGAATTCACGTATCTTCTGTAACATCACCAGCGCAATATTTACATTCACCGATTTTTTACGGCAATAAAACAAATATTCGGACAGCTTAATATACACCGGACTGTGGTAATAATTCATTGTTCTCTCCCTGACAACTCTCTGCAGGAGGGTACGCTATTTTGAATACCTGTTTGGCGAGCTGTACCGGAAAATTAGTATTCCGGAGAGATAAAAGAACAGAACATCGCGGGAAAGCAGACCGGCCAGACTTTTCTGGCATGCAAGTCCGCCAAAGAAGAGTGAATAGTAGAACTGCACCCGATCACCGGGTGCAGAGTGAGTGGTATCAGGATTATCCCTTCTGATGCCGCTCGCGCAGGTTATTGATGACGGTACTGAAATCCAAATCCTGATCCTGTAACAGTACCAGCAGGTGATAAATCAGGTCAGACGCTTCGTTTTTCAGTTCAAAACGGTCATTCACTGTGGCTGCCAGAGCCGTTTCGACACCCTCCTCACCAACTTTTTGGGCAATACGCTTGGTACCCCGGGCGTACAGACTGGCGGTATAAGAGCTGTCCGGGTCGGCAGATTTCCGTGAAGCCAGCAGTTGTTCCAGCTGATAGAGGAAACCCCAGTCACTGGTGGCCGGAGAAAAACAGCTGGAGGTACCGGTATGGCAGGTTGGACCGGCCGGAATCGCCAGGATCAGCAAACTGTCGTTATCGCAGTCGGCGGTAATGCTGTCCACCTGCAAAAAATGCCCGGAAGTTTCACCTTTGGTCCACAGGCGATTTTTGGTGCGTGACCAGAAGGTCACATGACCGGTCTGCTGAGTGACTTCCAGAGCTTCAACATTCATATACCCCAGCATCAGTACTTCGCCAGAGATTTTATGCTGGATAATCGCAGGGATCATCCCGTCGGTTTTTTCCCAGTCCAGCCGGGTCAGTTGTTCAGCGCTTAACACGTACGGATCTCCACATTATGGGTACGCAAAAATTCTTTGAGCTCTGCGATATTAATCAGTTGTTTATGGAATACCGAAGCCGCCAGTGCGCCATCAATATTGGTATCGCGGAAGGCATCCAGGAAGTGCTGCATGGTTCCGGCACCGCCTGAAGCAATCAGCGGCACATGGCAGCATTCACGGATCAGTTTCAGTTGCTGTATATCATAGCCATTACGTACGCCATCCTGATTCATCATATTCAGAACGATTTCACCGGCGCCACGTTTTTGAACTTCGGTCACCCAGTCAGCGGTTTGCCACTGGGTGACACGGGTCCGGGATTCGTCACCGGTGTACTGGTTAACGTGATACAGACCGGTCTGTTCGTCAAACCAGGTATCAATCCCTACCACAATACACTGTACGCCAAAGCGATCGGCCAGGCGGCTGATCAGGTCGGGATCGGCCAGTGCCGGGGAGTTAACAGAGATTTTATCTGCGCCGAACGTCAGAATGCGGGCAGCATCTTCAGGCGTCTTGATGCCTCCGGCGACACAGAAGGGGATATCAATAACTTCGGCAACCCGTGAAACCCAGCTTTTATCAACCACACGGCCATCAGAGGAGGCGGTGATATCGTAGAAAACCAGCTCATCGGCACCTTCTTCGGCATAGCGTTTTGCCAGTGGAACAATATCACCAATAATTTCGTGATTGCGGAATTGCACGCCTTTAACTACCTGCCCGTCACGAACATCCAGACAGGGTATTATCCGTTTTGCCAGCATGAAATAGCCTCCGTCACTGTAAATTTACCTTCCAGTAAAGCCCGCCCAACGATAACGCCCTGAACGCCCGTGTTGCGCAGTGCGGCAATATCTGCCAGTGAGCCAATGCCTCCGGAAGACTGGAAGTCTATCTGTGGGTAACGGGCGGTAATTTCCTGATACAGAGCCACATTGGATCCGGCCAGAGTGCCGTCACGTGAAATATCGGTACAAAGCACATGTTTCAGTCCGACCGACTGATAATCTTCAATCACCTGCTCCAGGGTGACCCCACCGGCTTCCTGCCAGCCGCTAATAGCGACTTCTTTCCGTTGGTTCTCGTCAATACGGACATCCAGTGCCAGGACAATAGCATCGGCACCAAACTCACGGAACCATTGTTTCACCTCCTCAGGCTCGCGGATAGCCGTTGAACCGACCACCACCCGTGTGGCACCTGCTTCCAGTAGCGAGGCGACATCGGTACGGCTACGAATACCGCCTCCTACCTGAACCGGCACACTGACTCCTGCCAGTAATTTTTTTAACAGCGGAATCTGCCGGGCCGCAGGGTCTTTAGCCCCGGTTAAATCAACCAGATGCAATACTTCGGCCCCTTCCTGCTGATAAGCCTGTAAACGTGGCAGGGGATCACTGCCGTAATCACGTTGTTGTGCATAATCGCCCTGGTGAAGACGGACTACCTTACCTTCAATTAAATCAAGTGCGGGGATAATCATTACATCTCCAGGAAATTTTTAATCAACTGTGCACCGGCTTTGCCGGAGCGTTCCGGGTGAAACTGGACACCGTAAAAGTTGTCCTGCTGAACCGCGGCTGAGAATGGCTGGCCATAGTCACACTGGGCGATAGTGCCGCTAAACACCGGCATCGCGTAGCTGTGGACAAAGTAAAAATAGCTGTCTGCTGGGATGTTGCGGAATAACGGATGGCCAGCATGGGCAGTCAGTTGGTTCCAGCCCATATGGGGTAATGGTAATTCGCCGGTTTTCATCAGCGAAACTTCTTCATCTATCAGCCCGAGAGTATCAATGCCATTATTTTCCTGGCTGTGGCGTGCCAGCAATTGCATCCCCAGGCAGATACCCAGCACGGGCTGGGTACAGTTCTTAATCAGCTCCACCAGTTCCCGCTCCTGTAACTGGTCCATCGCTGCCTGTGCAGTGCCCACCCCCGGTAAAAACAGTTTATCAGCATTCAGAACCACATTTTTTTCACGGCTGACAACCGGTTGATAGCCCAGGCGCTCTACCGCCCACTTTACCGATGAAAGGTTGGCACAGCCGGTGTCCAGGATGACGATACTCATTACAGTACCCCTTTTGAACTCGGTAAAGTATTGCCGTTGACCTGAATCGCCTGGCGCAGAGTACGGCCAAAAGCTTTAAACAGGCTTTCTACACGGTGGTGATCGTTATGGCCCTTGGTTTTCAGGTGCAGGGTGCAGGCCATACTGTAGGAGAGTGAACGGAAGAAATGTTCAACCATTTCGGTACTCAGATCACCGACCCGCTGAAACGTAAACGCCGCTTTATATACCAGATAAGGGCGCCCGGAGATATCCAGAGCGCAACGGGCCTGGCATTCATCCATGGGCAGAACAAAGCCGAAACGACCAATTCCGCGTTTGTCACCCAGTGCTTTCAGCAGTGCTTCGCCCAGCGCCAGCCCGGTATCTTCTACGGTGTGGTGATCATCGATATACAGATCGCCCTTCACATCAATGTTCATCCGGAAACCACCATGGGTGGCTATCTGATCCAGCATATGGTCAAAGAAACCTACACCGGTGCTGATTTTGCTGCCACCTTCGCGGTCCAGCCACACCTCGGCCATCACCTGGGTTTCTTTGGTATTGCGTTGTACCAGCGCATGACGATCCCGCCGGGTCAGCCGGTCGGCAATTTGTGGCCACAGGTTGTCACCTTCGCCGTAACGAATGCCCTGAATCCCCATATTTTCTGCCAGGGTGATATCTGTCTGACGGTCACCAATCACATAACTATGCTGTTTATCCAGCACACCTTCGGCCAGCCAGGGTTCTACCATCCGGGTATGAGGTTTGCGACAGTCACAGTTATCTTCCGGCTTATGCGGACAAATCAGGACTTCGCTGAAGTTCACGCCCTGTGAGCTGAATACCTGCATCATCAGGTTGTGCGGACCCTCAAAGTCAGCCAGGGGAAAACTGTCGGTCCCCAGACCGTCCTGGTTGGTGATCATCACCAACTCGTAGCCGGATTCCTGCAGGCGCAGCAGCGCAGGGATAACCCCGGGTTCAAAAGCGAGTTTGTCCATCCGGTCGACCTGGAAATCGACAGGGGGTTCGGAGATGAGTGTTCCGTCACGATCAATAAAAAGAGTTTTCTGGCTCATGCTTGCTCCGCAGAATCGCTTAAAGAGTGCAGGGCATTCATCAGGGTTTCGCATTCCTGACGCGTACCGATAGAAATTCGTAAACAGCCGTTCAGGCCGGGGTTTTTGCTCTGATCACGTAAAATGATGCCCTGATCCCACAAGGCACGGAATACGGTAGTTTGGGTAAAACGGACCAGCAGATAGTTTGCCGAGCTGGGATATACCTGCTCAACCAGCGGGCACTGTTCCAGTTGCTGCTGTAACCAGCCGCGGGTCTGATTGAGTGTTTTAACATTTTCACGCATCAATGCCAGACCTTGTTCACTCAGTGCCTGGGCGGCGATATCGGCGACCGGTGCCGACAGCGGGTAAGGCGCAATCACTTTAAGCAGCAGGCTGATGACTTCAGGGTTAGCCAGGGTGAAACCGCAGCGTAAACCCGCCAGCGCAAAGGCTTTAGACAGGGTACGCAGAATCACCAGCTGCGGATAATCACGCAGCCAGCTGGCCAGTGAGGCTTCCGGGCAAAAATCGATATAGGCTTCGTCTGCGACGACCAGCGCTTTGCCGGCGGTCAGGTCCAGCAGTTCACGAATCAACTGTGGTTCGACAAGATTGCCGGTTGGATTATTCGGGCTACACAGATACACCAGTTTTACACCGTCCAGTTGTGCGGCGATGGCCGCGACATCCGGTTGCCAGTTTTCCAGAGCGGGTACTGTCAGATATTCGACACCGATAGTTTCGGCACTGACACTGTACATGCCATAAGTTGGCGGGCAGAACAGAATCTTATCTTTGCCCGGTTCACAAAAAGCCCGGATTAGCAGCTCGATGCCTTCATCGGCCCCCCGGCTGACCAGCACCTGGTCACTGTTCAGGCCACTGTAAGCCGCATAACGTTCAATGACCTCTGTCGGCTGACACTCAGGATAACGGTTAAGCGTCTGGCGGGTCAGTTCAAAGGGTACGGCTACCGGATACTCGTTAGCATTCAGCCACACATCCCCTTTACCCCCCAGTCGTCTGGCGGACTGATAAGGGGTCAGGGCTTTGACGTTGTCACGGGCCAGTTGTTCAACAGACTTGCTCATAGATTATCCTCCAGGGCTTTCACACGAAGCGTGACGGCATTTTTGTGGGCATCAAGCCGTTCAGCGGCAGCCAGAATTTCGATCGCCGGGGCCAGTGCGGCAAAGCCTGACGGTGACAGCTCCTGGATTGTCATGCGTTTTTGAAAATCGGCCAGTCCAAGACTGGAGTAGGTAGAAGTATATCCGTATGTTGGCAGTACGTGATTGGTCCCGGACGCATAATCACCGGCAGATTCCGGCGACCAGTCGCCGAGGAAGACCGAACCGGCACTGGTGATTTGCTCTACCCATTCCCGTGGTTCACGGGTCTGAATAATCAGATGTTCAGGCCCGTAGCGGTTGGAAATGGTAATACACTCAGCGAGATCTTTTGCCACAATCAGCCGGCTGGCGGATAACGCCTGACGGGCCGTTTCTGCACGTGGCAGTTCTGCCAGTTGACGGTGGATTTCTTCCGCCACTTTTTCTGCCACTGAACGGGAAGGGGTCAGCAGGATGACCTGGGAGTCCGGACCGTGTTCCGCCTGAGACAACAGATCGGAGGCGACAAATGCCGGAGTCGCACCCTCGTCGGCAATCACCAGGACTTCTGAAGGGCCTGCCGGCATATCAATGGCTGCACCGTCCAGCCGTTGGCTGACCTGGCGTTTAGCCTCGGTGACCCAGGCGTTCCCCGGTCCGAAAATTTTATCCACTTTGGGCACGGAGTCGGAGCCAAAGGCCATGGCAGCGATGGCCTGAGCGCCACCGACCTGGAATACTTCACTGATACCACATAATCTGGCGGCAAACAGGATTTCATCAGCAATCGGAGGGGGTGAGCAGAGTACTACTTTACCGCAACCCGCAATGCGTGCCGGAGTTGCCAGCATCAGTACTGTAGAGAACAACGGGGCAGAACCGCCGGGGATATAAAGCCCGACAGACTGTACCGGCCGTGTGACCTGCTGGCAGCGTACGCCCGGCTGAGTTTCGATATCCACTCCGGGAAATACCTGGGCCTGATGGAATGCTTCTATATTACTGACCGCCGTTTTCATGGCAGCTTTCAGTGAATCACTGACCCGTGCCACTGCTGCCGTGATTTCCTGCTCACTGACAGCAAAAGTTTCAGGACTCACTTTATCAAATTTAGCACTGAAGTTGCGCAGCGCCGTATCCCCATGCTCACGCACCTGTTCCAGCACATCCCGCACGGTCTGCGAGATGGTACCTGATGAAGCCAGCGCAGGACGTTTCAGCAACGCCTGATGTTGTTCCGCACTGCACTGTTGCCAGTCGATAATAGTGTCAAAGCTGCTCATCGTTTACTCCATCATTTTTTCGATTGGCAGAACGAGGATTGAACTGGCACCCAGCGATTTCAGTTTCTCCATGGTTTCCCAGAACAGAGTCTCACTGCTGACCATGTGCATGGCGACACGGGCCTGATCACCTGCCAGAGGCAACAGGGTAGGACGTTCGGCTCCGGGTAACAGGCTGATGACTTCTTCCAGACGATCGGTTGGCGCATGCAGCATGATATATTTCGATTCGCGCGCTTTAATCACCCCCTGAATACGGGTCAGTAACTTGTCAATCAGATACTGTTTCTCAGAGGGCATTTCACCGTCGCGTTGGATTAATACTGCTTTGGAACGATAAATGACGTCCACTTCACGCAGCCCGTTAGCTTCCAGGGTCGCTCCCGTAGAGACCAGGTCGCAGATACCATCAGCCAGTCCGGCACGCGGGGCCACTTCCACTGAACCGTTCAGCAGGCAGGATTTAAAGGCGATATCTTTACTGTCGAAGTAGCGTTTCAGGAGGTGAGGATAAGAGGTGGCAACACGTTTGTTATTCAGACATTCCGGACCGGTGTACTCGGCATCGACCGGCATAGCCAGTGATAACCGACAGCCACCGAAATCCAGGCGGCGCAGGGTAGTATAACGCGGGTCTTCGCCCTGGGCCCGACGGGACAACAACTCTTCTTCCAGGACATTTTCACCAATAATCCCCAGGTCAACCACACCATCCATCACCAGGCCCGGGATATCATCATCACGTACCCGCAGGATATCAATTGGCATATTCTCGGCAAACGCAATCAGGCGCTGCTGTTGCAGGTTAATTTTAATACCACAACGGGTCAGCAGTTCGCGGGAGTCATCACTCAGGCGACCTGATTTTTGCATGGCAATGCGGATACGTTTGTTATCTAACATCTGTCCAGTCCTCTGTTTACTGTTCCTGCACGGAATTTATAATTGTTAAATTTCTGTCCATAAAAAAACCCCCGGAAGATCTCTTCCGGGGGTTTAATATTGCGCTCAAACCACTGGAAGATCTTTTCGTCTCCCAGCACACATCGCCTGAAAGACTAGTCAGGGTGATGGTGATGATGATGGTTAGATTGAACGCGAATCATAAATTTTTCCGACGATTTAAAGGGTCATTTGTCTGGCATTTAAGCTAACTAAAATAATGCAGACTGGCAACACTTTTTTATAATGATAAGCAGAATTGCTGGCAAAAATTTGTACTGGCCTGAAAACTGCCAGAGGAATACCATCGTTCAGCAGAGAGTTTGGCGTTGCAGGATAATATTAAGGCGAAATCTGTATGAAAAAAGTAGCAATCGTGGGGCTGGGCTGGCTGGGAATGCCGTTGGCACGACAACTGGCAGGCCGGGGCTGGCAGGTGACCGGCACTAAAACCACCGCAGATGGAGTGCAGGCTGCCCGTGCTGTCGGCATTAATGCCTGCCTGCTGAAGCTGACCCCTGAACCGGAATGTGATGCCGATGATTTAGCCGACTTACTGGAAGCTGATGCCTTGGTTGTGACTTTGCCGGCCAGCCGGAGTGCTGAAAGCAGCGAACAATATGTTTATGCTGTGCAGAATATTGTCGACAGTGCGCTGGCACACAAAGTGAAACAGGTCATATTCACCAGCTCGACATCCGTTTATGGGGATGCCAGTGGTGAGGTTGACGAAAATAGCCCGCTGCGTCCGGTTACTCCTGCGGGTCAGTCACTGGTCCGGCTTGAGCAGTGGCTGCACGATTTACCAGGCACTCAGGTAGATATTCTGCGTCTGGCAGGATTGGTCGGACCTGCGCGCCATCCCGGACGGTTTCTGGCCGGCAAGCAGGGTCTGACTAACGGACAGCACGGAGTGAATCTGGTGCACCTGGACGACGTAATTTCGGCGATAGTGTTACTGCTGGAACAGCCAGCACAGGGTGGCACTTACAACCTGTGTGCTGCCGGGCATCCGCCACGTGATCAGTTCTATCCGCAACTGGCCCGGCAGGCAGGATGGCAGGCCCCGCAGTTTGATCCGCGGTTTTCTTCGACTGAAGGGAAAGTGGTACTGGCAGAGCAAATTTGTCGGCAAAGGGGTTTTCGGTACCGCTGGTCAGACCCGTTTCAGATGCCACTGGAATAGGCGTTGTCCGCAAAAATCCCGGGCAAATACGATAATTTCTTGTGTTAGCGGTCTGTTTTGGGCAAAATGCGCGTCTGCAAATTTGAAAATAACCGACGCCTTTCCTGGCATCGGTTATTTTTTTTGCATTAACGTTTTATGGCTTACTCCTTATGGGGCCGGATTTATTCCGGAGAGATATACACAAAAAAACACTCACCGAAGGTGAGTCTGAGGAAAAATTGATGGGGTTGTTATCCACTTTACCAGTTGCCTCTGGTAGCCGCTTTCGTGACGATTACGGCGCGACATGCTTTGGCAAATCTGCTATTCACTTCACTTTTCGCCGCGCGCGGAAATTCCCTGTGGAGCAATCCGCACAGATTGTTACTGTAGGGGGGCACCATCATGCAAAATAATACTTCTCCAGCACCACAGCGTGCCAATCTTAAAAAAACTCTAACGCTGCTTCCGGTGGTTATGATTGGTCTGGCTTACATGCAGCCAATGACCCTGTTTGATACATTCGGGATTGTCTCGGGGCTGACCGGTGGTCATGTCGCGACGGCCTATGCCTTTGCCTTAATCGCAATTCTTTTCACCGCACTGAGCTATGGTAAGCTGGTTCGTCGCTTCCCGTCGGCAGGTTCGGCGTATACTTACGCACAAAAATCCATTAGCCCTCATGTCGGATTTATGGTCGGCTGGTCATCATTGCTGGACTATCTGTTCATGCCAATGATTAACATCCTGCTGGCAAAAAGCTATTTTGAGTCACTGGTGCCGGGGATTCCTTCATGGATCTTTGTGGTATTGCTGGTGGTGTTTATGACTGTGACCAACCTGAAAGGGATTAAAACCGTCGCTAACTTCAACAGCATTATCGTGATCCTGCAGATTGCGGTGATGGTGTTTATTGTCGGGTTAGTTATCTACGGGGTCAGCCACGGGGTAGGTGCGGGTACGCTGGCGAGCAGCAAACCGTTCTGGTCTTCAGATGCGCAGGTGGTGCCGATGATTACCGGGGCAACGATCTTGTGCTTCTCATTCCTCGGCTTCGACGGTATCAGTTCTCTGTCTGAGGAAACCAAAGATGCTGAACGTACTATTCCGAAAGCTATTTTCCTGACTGCGCTGATCGGTGGGTTGCTGTTTATTGCAGTGTCTTACTTCCTGCAACTGTACTTCCCGGACATTTCGCGGTTTAAAGATCCTGACTCCTCGCAGCCGGAAATTATGCTGTATGTTGCCGGGAAAACGTTCCAGTTTGGTATTCTGATCTTCTCCTGTGTGACCGTACTGGCCTCAGGTATGGCTGCCCACGCAGGTGTATCACGTCTGATGTATGTGATGGGACGTGATGGTGTCTTCCCGCAGCGTTTCTTTGGTTATATTTCGCCAAAATGGTCTACCCCGACACTGAACGTGTTGCTGGTAGGGGCGATTGCGTTGTTAGCGATTAACTTTGACCTGGTTACCGCCACCGCGCTGATTAACTTTGGTGCCCTGGTCGCGTTTACCTTTGTTAACCTGTCGGTAATTTCACAGTTCTGGATTCGCGAGAAACGGAATAAAACGCTGAAAGACCACTTCAGCTTCCTGATCCTGCCTTTGCTGGGAGCGATTACCGTCGGTGCGCTGTGGGTTAACCTGGAAGAGAGTTCGATGGTTCTGGGTCTGATCTGGGCGGCGATTGGTATTATCTATCTGGCCGTGGTCACCCGCAGTTTCCGCTTGCCGGTACCGCAGTACAGTGAAGACGGATTATAATCCTCTCCGTGTTCAAAGATAAAAACCCTGCCGGTGGTCACCGGCAGGGTTTTTTTTCGTCTGCTTGTTATGCTTGTTAGCTCAGTAACGACTCTGCGTAACGATACAGCGATTTCAGCAGTGATTGTCTGTGTTCATCTTCCGGATAGAGTGTCGCCAGTTGTTGCAATTCCTCAATATATTGCTCAACCCGGGAGGTGGAAAGCATTTCACGGCGATGTTCCAGCCAGCGTTGCTGCTCACTGTCATCGAGGGTGCCTGGAAAATTACGGGCACGGTAGCGGAATAACAGGATATTTATCCGCGGATCGTGATAGGTCAAATCCAGGGCCGGCAGATTGCGTGGCTCAGTAGTACGGATAATATTCATCGCATGTTTATCCGCCTCACCGAAGAACCCGTCATACAGCTGTGCATCCACATCGTCACTGGCAGGGAATTCGCGGCGGGTGGCGAACACGGCAACCACTTTTTCGCGAATTTCGCTGTGACGGCGTAATAATGCGAGGTTATCCAGACAATGCTGGCGGTCAATCGCCAGTCGCTCAGCATCCTCCGGTCGTAGTGTGCTGGCGGGGGCCAACACCGGACACTTATTGATATGCACCAGTTTTAAAGGTATTACCGGCAACGATCCTCGTTGCTCACGGGTGCTGTACAGACGTTCGCGCAGCGTATCGGCGGTTTCATCCAGTAATGGCCTGATATCACCGGCCAGATCCACGGTGATCAGCGCATTTTTGTTGTCCGGATGCCAGGCGAGCGGCACTATCCAGCTGGTATTTCCTCTGGCGGCACCAAACATTCCCGATACATGAACCAGCGGTTTCATCTGTGGGATATCAATCAGTGTCTGGAGTTTGTTTTTATTGCGATGCCGGAACAGAAAGTCAAACAGCTTCGGCTGCTTTTGCCTGACCAGCCTGGCCATAGCAATGGTGGCATACACATCCGACATGGCATCATGAGCTTGTTCATGGCTGACATTATTGGCGGCAGTCAGGTGTTCCAACCGGAAGGAGGGGAAACCTTCTTCGTTTTCCGGCCAGTTAATGCCCTCAGGACGCAGGGCATAACAGGCCCGCATCACATCCAGCAGGTCCCAGCGGGAGTTACCGTCCTGCCAGCTCCAGCCATAAGGGTCGTAGAAGTTGCGGTAAAAAATATTACGCGTGACTTCATCATCGAAACGGACATTATTGTAACCCACCACGCAGGTCGCGGGTTCAGAGAACAGCGTGTGGATGCGCCGTGCAAATTCGGCTTCGCTGACCCCCTGAGCCTGCGCATGCTGTGGAGTAATTCCGGTGATCATGACTGCTTCCGGCTGAGGAAGATAATCGTCGGCTGGCCGGCAGTAAAAAACCTCGGGTTCACCAATAATATTAAATTCAGCGTCAGTGCGGATGCCGGCAAATTGAGCCGGACGGTCCAGTGCCGGATGCTTACCAAAGGTTTCATAATCATGGAAGAGGAAGGTAGGTGTGACTGCATCATTATTTTTCATCCAAAACCTTCCTGTTCTTTCCTGTTAATTTATTTAATATCAAAATCTTATTGGCTTTATTGCTCAATGATTACCCTTTTTCTCCCAGGGGATTGCTCCATTATACAGTTTGCGCCATAGGATAAAACTTCAGTGATGCAGGAAGGGCGGGGCGTTAAAGCCCCTTAACGTCATACGCCCCCCCCGGGAGGAAATTCACTCGTCAGCAGAGTCATTAAGCCCGGGAAGGTTGGATTAATCCCGGTAAGTATGACGAAGTATGGACAACGGCGGTAGCACTGGAACAACATTTACAACAGCCCTCTATTCAGGCTTTTTTTAGCATTACGTTTTGACGGGTTGGCTGAAGATTTGCAGGTAACCTTTTTGAAAATGAACAGTGATTATCAGTAAGCGTTGAGCAGGGCGACGGTATCAGCACCGGGCCCTGTGTCCGGATGACTGTGAGAAAATGATTCATTTAAACGGATAACATGACAAAACTCCTTGCCATAAATTTGTTCCCGTCGGGCACTGAGTGCGGAAAATCTTCCTGTGGTTATCTGCGCCTGCAGTATATTGTTTTATAACCGACTTTTTTACAGCAGATCGCGCCACTTTCCTTGTTACATTTACTCACAATTGAGAGATGCCAGACGGGTAAAAATACCGTAAAAAAGCGGCTAAAACCTGACGATCCACCCTATTTACTGAGGAATTTAGTTTGAAAAGGCGTCTGCTTATTACTTTACCGGGTATGATTTTACTGACATCAACGGCCTTTGCCGATGACACCCTGCCTTTTTCCACGACGCCGCCAACGCTTGATGCTGCTTCCTGGGTGTTAATGGACGCGACAACCGGACAGGTTTTGACTTCCAACAACCCGGATGAGCGCCGTAATCCGGCCAGTCTGACTAAACTGGTCACCGGCTATGTGGTGGATCGCGCTATTAACGATAAACGAATTACCCCCGATGATATCGTTACCGTCGGGCAGGATGCCTGGGGGGCAGGTAACCCGGTATTTAAGGGTTCTTCACTGATGTTTCTGAAACCTGGTGATAAAATCTCAGTACGCGATTTGAGCCGTGGGGTTATCGTTGATTCAGGAAATGATGCCTGTGTCGCGCTGGCGGATTATGTTGCCGGAGGTCAGCAGAATTTTGTTAAGCTGATGAATCAGGTAGTCGCGGATCTGCATCTGAAAAATACCCATTTTGAGACGGTGCACGGGCTGGATGCTCCGGGACAGTACAGTACCGCCCGGGATCTGGGGATTGTCGCGATGGCGATTATCCACGGAGAACCTGAGTTCTACCATATGTACAGTCAGAAGACGATGACATGGAATGGTATTACCCAAAATAACCGTGTGGGCCTGCTGTGGGATAACAGCCTGCACGTGGATGGTATGAAAACCGGTCATACCGAGACCGCCGGGTTTAATATTATCGCCACCAATATTATTGGTCAGCATCGCCTGATCGCCGTCGTGATGGGGGCGAAAAGTGCAAAAGATCGTGAAGACTGCGCCAGAAAACTGCTGATCTGGGGACAGAATAATTTTGATACCGTCCAGTTGTTCCATGCGGGCAAAGCCATTGGCACTGAAAATGTCTGGTACGGTAATCCGCACTCAGTCAATGTCGGTTCAGCCAAAGATGTCTATTTATCGCTGCCACGTGGTGAAATCAGCCAGGTAAAAGCGAAGTATGTTATCGATAAAAAAGAGCTGGATGCGCCGTTAGCTGCAGATGAGCAGGTCGGGGAAATCCAGGTGATGGACAAAGATAAGCAGATTGCCAGCTATCCTCTGGTCGCTCTGCAGGAAGTGAAACAGGGTGGCATCGTCACTCGTATCACCGACTACATTAAGAAAAAACTGTAACCGTTCTGTATATCAACGGCCCGCACAATAACGGGCCGTTAACCAGGTGGCGGGAAGGGGGGAAACCTCAGTAAACTGTTCCCGGTAAGCCAGGGTTAATCCGCATCGACCCTTTCTTCAGGGGCGGTGATGGAAGGTGCTATGCCTCCGGTTTTGATTGTCACTATTGTTCTGCATAACCTTTGACCCGGTGAATCCCTTAATATCCCGTATTACTGTGATGATTTGCCACAGATCTTTTGCCACGAATATGTAAAAATACGCCTTCAGTTAATGACCGGAAACTCAGAGTGCGTCCCGACAAGCCGATATCCAAACCCGAATTTTGGTTGTACCGCCATTACAAGACCGTTCATGGCCTTCGTATTGCCATCTCTTTTGTACTAACTTTTTTACTGGTCAGGTTATTTCAGATTCCTGAAGGAAGTTGGCCATTAATTACCCTGGTGGTGGTGATGGGACCCGTGTCATCCTGGGGAACGGTATTTCCGCGTGCGGTGCAGCGTATTATCGGCACCATTGCCGGTTCAGTTTCCGGGTTAATTGCCCTTAAAATTGAACTGGTTTCTCTGCCGGCGATGTTGGTGTGGTGTGCCATAGTGATGTTTGTCTGTGGTTATCTGACACTGGGTAAACGCCCCTATATGGCACTGTTGATTGGCATTACCCTGGGGGTCGTAGTGGGGGCGCCGGCGGGCGATTTCCTGACGGCATTATGGCGTGGGGGCGACGTGATTTTCGGTTCTATCATGGCGGTGATCTTTACCGGTATCTGGGCCCAACGGGCCTACACATTCTGGCGTATCAGATTGTCAGATGCCCTGATAGCATCACTGAAGATCTACCACACCGGGTTGTCTCCCAATTTGCTGGAAAAGCCGCGGCTGAATAAACCGATTCAGAAGTTACTGACTGAGGTTGTTAAAATGCGTTCGCTGCTGGAACCGGCCAATAAAGAGACCCGGATCCCTAAGTCAGTGTATGAAGCCATACAGACCCTTCAGCGTAATATGGTCTATACCCTGGAAATGCAAATCAATGCGTGGTGGGCCTCCCGCGAAAGTCATCTGCTATTGCTGAATGCCCCGACGATACGGAGGACGCACGCGCTGACCGAAAATCTGTTCCGGACGCTGGCTGAGATGCTGGTCAGTGGTATTCCGGAGAACGTTGCTGCCACTGCAGCGGAACTGGAAGAGGTTGACCGGGAACTGAAATTACTGCTTTCCAAAGCGGAACATGCGAATGCCGAGGCTGCTCAGGTGTATGGCTATGTGTGGCTGAGCCTCGAACTACACGGTCAGCTGGTCAGAATGAATGATCTTATCCGCATGGTGCTGAGAAAGTAATCGACAGTCTGAATGTGAAATGCAGTTGCTTTGCGCTAAGATAAGGCACTGAAAAGTTTTAGAAGTCACAGTAAAGCAGCAGAGACTTCATCTGAACCGATGGATTCTGAAACTCACACGCCTGCCAGAACGGGCGTCAAACTAAGGTGTTATCATGGAAAATGCCAAACAGTCATTCCAGGACGTACTTGAATTTGTACGCATGTTTCGCCGTAAAAATAAGTTACAACGTGAGATAACGGATAATGAGAAGAAAGTCCGTGACAACCAAAAGCGTGTACTGCTACTGGACAACCTGAGTGAATACATTAAGCCGGGCATGAGTATTGAGGCAATTCAGGAAATTATTGCCAGTATGCGTAGTGACTATGAAGATCGTGTCGACGAGTACATTATTAAAAACGCAGACCTTTCTAAAGAACGTCGGGAAATCTCGAAAAAACTTAAACTGCTGGGTGAACAGAAAGCACCGTCAGTGGATGAAAAGAAATAAACCGACAGTTCAGAATCAGCCCGGTACCCTGACCGGGCTTTTTTGTATCTTCAGGTAGCGGACTGGCGTTGAATCTGATAAACCTGCAGGTTCACCCAGACTGCATTCAGCAGTGGCACGGGGACAGAATGTGCCTGTGCACGTCCCACCAGATCGCCGATGATCTGGTCTGCTTCAATCTGAAATCCCTGATGCAAATCGCGATACATCGACGAAGTCATCGGGGTGGCCGGGTTGCTAAGGGTTTGCAGCGTCGTGGCAATGACCGCCGGACGCTGCTGATAGCCGCAGGCAGTGACCACCGCCAGAACTTCACTAAATAGGGTGTTCAGCAGTGTGTCGCCACCGGCAGACTGCAACACCTGTTGAGTATTGCCACGGGACAGACAGGTGACTGCGCCCAGAGTGCTCAGCAGCAGCCATTTTTCCCATAAATCACTTTGTACTGACAACGACAATTTGCTGTCAAAGCCACAATCAGTAAATACCTGATTAATTTCCCGGATCCTCGCCGAATCGCTGCCGTCCAGTTCGCCGAAGATAAGCTGGCTGAGCGCAGACATTTGCAGCACTTCGCCTTCGTCATTCAGTGTTGAGTGAATTTTACATAAACCACCAATCACTTTTTCTTCACCAAATGTCTGACGCAGTGTCGTGAGGTGCTTCATCCCATTAAGAATGGGCAGTATGACGGTATTTTCACCGACTGCCGGGGTAATATCACGGATAGCACCAGCCAGACCAAAACTCTTTACGGTCAGAATAATCAGATCATAAGGGGTGGTAATATCATCTGCGACAACAATCTGTGGCCGGAGGGAGAAGGTGCCGGAGTGTGCATGAACGACCAGCCCTTTTTCCCTGAGTTTTTCTGCGCGTTTCTCACGAACCAGAAAAGTAACATCACGGCCATGACGCGCCAGACTTGCGCCATAAAACCCGCCGGTAGAGCCAGCGCCAACAACCAGAATCCGCATTACCCGTCTCCCATCCCATCAGAATTAAGGCTACTACCTTAAAAGGCTGCGGACGGAAACGCCAGTCACTATAGTTAAAAAATTATGACAAATTCAGCTTGTTGCCCCCCTGAATTAGGAATGAGTGACAGAAAAGCCTGTCGGCAGCAGATTGTCGCTGTTGCCGGGTGAAAAAAGCCTTTTATCCCCGGCAGGAAACCTCGTTAAGATAGGGGAATATTCAGGAACACAGGAATAATAAACATGGACAAGACGCTGCCGCTGCTGGAATTAAGCAATATTTGTTTCCGCGCGGGCAATACCCCCATACTTAACGATATTTCACTCTCTCTCCGCGCAGGGGAATTTACCCTGATTACCGGCCCCTCCGGATGCGGAAAAAGTACCTTACTGAAAATCGCTTCTTCTCTGATTTCAGCCGACAGCGGAAGTATTCGCTTCGATGGTAAATCTATCGACAGTTATTCCCCGGAAGAGTACCGGCGTCAGGTTTCTTATTGCGCGCAGACGCCGGCATTGTTTGGTGAAACGGTCAGGGATAATCTGAGCTTTCCGTGGCTACTGCGGCAGAAAAAAGCCGATCCACAGCAACTTAAGCAGGATCTCCAACGGTTGGCATTGCCGGAAAGTCTGTTGTCTAAACCCGTGACTGAACTCTCCGGCGGCGAAAAACAACGGGTATCATTGCTACGTAATCTGCAGTTTTTACCCAGGGTCCTGTTGCTGGATGAAATTACCAGCGCACTCGATGACAGTAATAAGCGCCGGGTGAATGATTTGATTCAGCAGTATGTCAGAGAGAAAAACCTTGGGGTGTTATGGGTTACCCATGACCGCAACGAAATCAGCCATGCGGATAATGTTATTACCCTGACCGCCAGCCAGCCCCGGGAAACCGCTCATGAACCAGCATAATATTACCAACAGCTCACTGCTCATGTCCCTTGGACTGGTGCTGCTGGCCATTCTCATCAGCCACCGGGAAAAATTGTCGTTAGAAAAAGAGATCCTGTGGAGCATCAGCCGGGCAGTCGTACAGTTAGTGATAGTCGGCTATGTGCTCAAATATATCTTTGATGTGAATAATGCCTTACTGACCATACTGATGGTGCTGTTCATCTGTGTTAATGCGGCGCTGAATGCCAAAAAACGCAGCAAATATATCGACCGTGCATTTGTGATGTCGTTTGTGGCCATCACCAGTGGGGCGGTGCTGACGCTGATCGTCCTGGTGGGCACCGGATCCATCGGGTTTTTACCGATGCAGGTGATTCCGATCTCCGGCATGATAGCCGGCAACGGTATGATTGCGGTAGGGCTGTGTTATAACAATCTGGGACAGCGTTTTAGTTCCCATCAGCAACAGGTTCAGGAGATGTTGAGCCTGGGCGCAACACCCAAACAGGCTTCGGCACAGTTGCTGCGCGACAGCATTCGTTCATCCCTGATTCCGACCGTGGATTCGGCGAAAACGGTCGGACTGGTCAGTCTGCCGGGGATGATGTCTGGTCTGATTTTTGCGGGGATCGATCCGGTAAAAGCGATCAAATACCAGATTATGGTCACTTTTATGACCCTCTCTACCGCCAGTATTTCGACCATTATTGCCGGATATCTGGCCTGCCGCCGGTTTTATAATAACCGGCATCAGCTGGTGATTAAGAATACGAAGTAATCCTGCCGTCGGCAGAGCATCAGGTTCTGCCGACGACTGACTGGCCGGTTAAGTTTTTCTCCGGCATAACGACCGCCTCGATCCCAAATCCCAGTCTGTAGGGGTATAACCGGATTTCCGGGTCAGGTGCAACCCTTCACTCAGTTGTTAACCCACCATCGGGGGCATGAGCTTTGACTGTCATTGGTTTCCATTACGATTGTTTAACGACAGGATGAGTTAACGACGACACGGCAGAGTCATCCGGGGCGACACCGGCAACGTGGAGAGTTGAAAACAACCGCTGAATATCTCATTGCCTGGTCACCGGGCCGGTGGTAGTCTTCCAGGACTAAAACCGGATAAGTCACTCTACTATGCCCCTTATATCAAATCCGTCGCCGCAAGAGATTACCAGAATCAGAGAAAGTCTGGGTCTGGGACGCAGCGAATTTGCCAATGTACTCGGTATGTCAGCCAGCGGAGAACGCACGGTTCGTGGCTGGGAATCGGGCGAACACGTCCCGTCTGCCGGAAAGTGGAAGGCGATTCAACATCTTGAAGCCAGACTGAAAAAGCATCATCTGGAAGCCCCCTTCCGTCAGGGACCTAAACAACAAAGCCGGTTCACTTTCATCGATCTTTTTGCTGGCGTGGGGGGGATTCGTCTGCCATTCCAGCGACTGGGGGGACACTGCGTGTTTACCTCCGAATGGGATAAATTTGCTCAGAAAACCTACCTGGCGAATTATGGTGAAATGCCGGTGGGAGATATCACGCGGGTCAATGCCCGGGATATTGCTGATCATGATGTCCTGCTGGGCGGCTTTCCCTGCCAGGCATTCTCACTGGCGGGTCTCCGCCAGGGGTTCAGTGATACCCGCGGAACCATGTTTTTTGAAATACAGCGCATTCTGGCTGAAAAACGGCCCAAGGCTTTTCTGCTTGAAAATGTAAAACAACTCCAGGGCCATGATAAAGGCCGCACGCTGAAAACTATCATTGGAATCCTGGAGGGCACGCATGGCGGGGCTATTCCCGAAGATGTTCCGATGAGTGATGAGGCGCGCAGGGCACTGTCTGGCAAACTGAACTACCGTGTCGATTTTAAAGTGCTACGCGCCGGAGATTTTGGCGCACCGCAAAACCGGGAGCGGGTTTATATTATCGGTTTTGATAAAGATTATTTCTCCGGAGTGGATTTTGACCAACTGTTTCGCTGGCCGGAAGCTCCCTGCACGCCGACCCGGGTCGGGGACATTTTGCTGACACCGGAAGAACTAGCTCAGCAAATTGCGGCCAGGGGGAAAGACGCCTACACGCTGTCCGATAAATTGTGGATCGGTCATCAGAAACGGCTGGCCTCTCATAAACAGCGCGGCAATGGTTTTGGCTATTCTTTATTTAACGCCGACAGTGAGTACACCAATACCCTGAGCGCCCGTTACTATAAAGACGGTTCGGAAATTCTGATCGATCAGAGTGCCCTGGGTAAAAACCCCCGCAAACTCACCCCGGTGGAATGTGCGCGGCTACAGGGTTTCCCGGACAATTTTATTGTGAATGCTGTCTCGCACGGGCAAATCTATAAGCAGTTTGGCAATTCAGTGTGCATGAAGGTGATTGAGGCACTGGCGGGGCAACTGACCGAAACCCTGTATAAAGCAGAACAACTTCGCCGTTGCTAATTGCGGGCGACAACATGCCGCCCGGCAACCGTTAGTCCGTGGCGGGCAGTGTTTTCCCTTTGTGAGTCAGTCGGGATAACGTGGCAGCTGATGTCAGACGTTTTTCAGGTTGCAGCATCAGCATGGCAATCATACTAAACAACGCTACTCCGGCGGTGACACTAAACATCGAGTTATAGCCATAATTTTGTGCCATCCAGCCGGACAGAATTGGCGAAATGATCGATGCGATATTGGCAATAGCCAGTGTCATTCCGCTGTAGGTACCGACTGTGGCTTTCGGTGTCACATCAATCACTACTGACCAATAGACATTATTCACCATGGCATTGAGTGCATTGCCGGCGGTCATCAGGGCAATCACACTGGCGGGAGAGTGTACCCAGGGAATAGCCATAAAACAGCCGGCGGTCAGTAACAGCGCGGTGGCGGCAAACAGGTTACGGGCAAGACGAAGGTTGCCAAAACGGCGCAGCAGGGCATCTGAAATTCTTCCTCCTAACAGTACGGTAAAACAGGCGCCACTCCATGGGATCATGGCGACGTACCACAGGGAGTGCAGGTCGTAATGGAAATTGTCCTGTAAATATTTGGGTAACCAACTGGCCAGCGTAAAAGTGATATACAGGAAGCTAAAATATCCCAGCGCATTACAGACCAGAGTCCGGTGGGTAAAAAATTTCCACCATGGCAGCGGTTTTTCTCCGGAGATTTCGGCTTTCTGACCATTGGCAATTAATTCCAGCTCCTGTGAATTGACCCGGGGATGTAATTGCGGGGTATCGGTAAAGGTGCGGGCAAATAACAGCATTGCCAGCAATGAAAAAATTCCCAGTACGATAAACATAATGCGCCAGTCATGGGTTAACAGCAGCAAACCGACGGCGACCGGGGCGGTAAGTAATGCCCCAACCTGAGTACTGACCAGCCCAATACTTAAGGCAAAACCGCGTTCATTATCCGGAGCCCAACCGGCAATGGTTTTGTTCATCAGGGCATAGGCCGGGCCTTCAGAGAAACCGAACAGGATACGTAATGCCGCAAATCCGAGAATAGCGGATCCGCCAAACATGGCGACTCCCAGCTCACCGGCCCAGGCGGTCCCAATTTCCAGCACAGACCAGGCCACTCCGGCACATAACCAAATTTTTCGGGTACCGTACCGGTCAGCAAGATAACCGCCACACAATGAGCCAAACAGATATCCAAAACCGAAATACCCCAGGACCGCGCCCAGTTGTACTTTGTCCAGATGGTATTCCTGTGCGATGGCATTGGCTGAGAAAGAGAGTGCACCACGGTCAATATAGTTAATCAGAGCTATCAGGAACAGGAGAGAAAAAACATAGTAACGGACAGATGTTGCTTTCATAAGTTGGCTCCCTGGCTTTATCACCTGTCAGATCAAGCAAGATTAGTGCCACTCATTATTATGAGGGTAATAATTACCCACGAAATTATGAGTCAGCAAGACCCTGATGTAGCATGAAATATCAGGTATCATCATGATATTAAATTGCTTTTTTAATGTGACAGGGTCACAGGTGGCCGGTGGCGAGGAGTGTGAAATTCATTGGGCTTCCTGCTTAAGAATGACTTCGTACCCTAATGTCGGCACCTGTGTTGAAGCTTTTAACGGGCGGAGGATCAGATATATACATTGAAGTGACTGGTGGGGGGTAAAATTTATCCTTTAAAATCAGTAGACTGAATTATAAGCTAACCGATTCCTTTACTATGCTCCTTCAGAGTGCGTCCGGGCCACAGGGCCAATATTGCCCACAAGGCATGGCAAAGATATTGCCGGGCAGTATGCTCCCGGCAATCTGTCGTGATTAGTGATTATCTGCCGGAGGCGTGCCAAATACCGGCATCCCCTGGGGGTCCCACTCCAGTCTCTTTAGCCGGGTGTGGCGGTTGGGGTCATACAGCGGGTCACCTTCAATTTCTGTATAATTTCTGGCGTGATAGACCAGAACCGTTTCTCCGGATTCCGTTTCGGTAAAACTGTTATGGCCGGGGCCATACTGCTTATTGGCCTGGCTGGTGGTGAACACTGGCCGGGGTGATTTGTGCCAGTGGCTTAACTGTAACGGATCCGCATCCAAAGCTATCCACAGCAGCCCCAGACAATAATTCTGGTCAGTCGCACTGGCGGAATAACTGACAAACAAGCGTTCACCGTGTTTAATCACCGCCGGCCCTTCGTTCACCAGAAAACCTCTGCATTCCCAGTCATATTCCGGGCGTGACAACATCAGCGGAGTACCACGGAGCGTCCACGGGTTTTCCATTTCAGACAAATACAGGTTTGAATTTCCGGCGATATCCGGAGCTTTTTGTGCCCACAGATACCACTGTCTGCCCTGATGATGGAAGGTGGTGGCATCGAGAGCAAAGGTATCATATTGGGTCGTTACCTGACCTTTTTCGACCCAATCACCGGTCAGCGGGTCCTCTCCCTGGCATTCCAGCACAAACATACGATGCTGGAACATATTATCCCTTAGCTCCCGGGTCGGGGCCGCGGCAAAATAGAGATACCATTTACCGTTGATCAGGTGTAGTTCAGGGGCCCAGATAAGCTCGCTCAT
Organism: Tatumella sp. UBA2305; assembly: GCF_002345795.1. Taxonomy (NCBI): domain Bacteria; kingdom Pseudomonadati; phylum Pseudomonadota; class Gammaproteobacteria; order Enterobacterales; family Erwiniaceae; genus Tatumella; species Tatumella sp. UBA2305. Next base: position 49,643 of record NZ_DDVT01000012.1, on the reverse strand, counting down.
CGGTCCATGGTCGGGTTTACGCCAGACCACCACTGGCGGAGCCGACGGCAAATCTTCCAGCCTGGCTGCCCTGCGAATTTCCAGCCGGTCATATTCAGGCACCGAAGCGACAAAATAGTAGTACTGCTGGTGGCGGATAATAAACGGGTCCGCGCGTTGTTCTATAAACGGATTTGGCCAGTTCTGCATGTCGGCTCCTGTTAATGTTATGACAGCATTTGCGGCCGGACGGTGGTGACTGTCTGGCGCTCACGTTGTTCCGCTTTTACCTGACGATAAAGATCAGCAATACCGGAATAATTTCTTCTCCGTTTTTCCAGATCAGACTGGATCTGTTTCATCAGACTGCGGTCAACTTTCAGCAGTCTGACCACTCCGGCGGTCAGCAGATACCCGAAGGCAGGGATCAAAGTAAACAGCATGACAATACCTGACAGCGCCTGGGGGGACTGGGTGGCAGCGCTGGCGTTATATCCATAATGTGACAGCAGGAAGGCGACCAGTGCACCGGCAATTGCCAAACCGCATTTAAGAAAGAAAATATTGCCCGAAAAGCTGATTCCGGTCAGACGTTTACCGGTCTTCCATTCGCCATAATCATCCACATCGGCCATCAGCGACCAGTGCAACGGGGAAGGGATTTGGTGCAGGATATTCAGTAAGAAATAGAGGCAGGTTACCAGCCCCACCGCCTGCGGGTTAACAAACCAGAACCCGGCTGAAAACAGGGCCAGCACGATATTGGTCCAGAAAAAGACTTTCAGTTTGCACCAGCGATCGGTCAGAGGTCGTGCCAGCATACTGCCGATCATCATGCCGGCCACCCCAAGACTGATGAAGAAGGTGGCAAATCCGGCACTTTGCTGCATCACCCGGGTCACGTAATACATTACCGCGGCCATACGGATGAATCCCGGGCAGACATTACATAACGTCAGTGCCAACATTCTAATCCACTGGTCATTTTTCCATACATCCCGTAGATCCTTACGCCAGGCATCATGTGAAGGTACTGCCGCATGGATACGCTCCTTAACGTTGAAGAAGCAGAAGAAAAACAGGCACATGCCAATCAGCGACAACACGATCATCGCTGACTGGTAGCCTCTGGCCTTATTGCCGTCACCAAACCATTCGGTCATGGGTAGCAGTGACAGGGTCAGCAACAAGGTGGCTACGCCAACCATCACGAACCGCCAGGACTGACAAGCTACGCGCTCGACCGGATCATTGGTGATGACGCCGCCCAGTGAGCAGTATGGGATATTTACCATGGTATAGGTCATCGACATCAGGGCATAAGTGACAAAGGCATAGATGACTTTGGCCTGATAACTCCAGTCCGGCGTGGTAAACATCAGAATACTGGCTATCGCAAAGGGAACAGCCCCCCACAATAACCAGGGTCTGAAACGGCCCCAGCGGGAAACTGTGCGGTCAGCAATCACTCCCATTATCGGGTCAGCCACGGCATCGAGTATTCTTACCGACAGCAATAATATTCCCACCATCGCCGGTGATAAGCCGAAAACATCGGTATAAAAGAAACTGACAAACAACATAATCGTGCCAAAAATAATGTTACATCCCGCGTCTCCGGAGGCGTAACCTATTTTTTCACGCAAAGAGAGTGATGACGTTGACATGGGGTTCATCCTTTTCCTGGCCATCCCCGACAAAAGTTCGTGACTGTGGGCAGTCTGCCTGTCAGGGAAAACGGCAGATATGCAGCGGTGTACCGGTCACCGGCCAACAGCCTGGTGTGAGATTCAAACCTATGATTAACCATACCCTCAGGTGCAGGCAGCTAATCTGGAAGTTATCGCTTAGTCTATGGACAAAACAGCTACGCCTGTCAGGGATGTGAAGAGGATCAACTTTCCTGACAGCCGACAGTCAGGGGACTGCCCTTCCGGGCAGAGAAACCATGACTGAAGGATAACCCCCGGGATATGGAAAAAATCTCAGCGGTCTAACACCGTCTGCGGACCCGGAAGTGGATGATGCGACTCTGGTCAGTAAAGCACTGAGCCAGACAGACATAGCACAGCTAATAAAAACTTCTGCGCAGGGCGATAGTCGGCACCTTCAAGCGCAGGCGCCAGAGTCGCTGAACATTCAGGCGAACAATCAGTCAGCCAGGCACCTGACAGGTTCTCCGTCGAGCCAGCCCCGGATATTTTCAATCGCCTGACCGAAGTAGGTGTGATAATTCGTATCGCTGACATAGCCCAGATGCGGAGTGGCCAGCAGATTTCGGGTTTGGCGGTAAGCAGAGCCTGCGGGCAGAGGTTCCTGTTCAAAAACATCAATTGCGGCTCCTGCGATATCACCGTTCTCCAGTGCCTTGATGAGTGCACCTTCGGCGATCAGTTCTGCGCGGGAGGTATTGATTAACAGCGCAGTTTTTTTCATCTGTTGCAGGTCGGAATAACTAATCATGCCGTGACTACGAGGTGAACTGACCAGATGCAGTGTAATAACGTCCGCCAGTTGCAAAATCTGTTTTTTGGAAGCCACATAAGTGACCCCCTGTTGTTGGGCCTGTGCTTCGGTGAGGTTACTGCTCCAGGCGTACACATCCATGCCAAATGCCTGCGCATAGCGGGCAATGATTTTCCCGGTTTTCCCCAGCCCGATAATGCCTATTTTTTTACCCTGCAGGGTCATTCCCAGACTGCTTTGCCAGGGGCCATTTGTCGTTAACGCTGACGATTCGCTACAAATCTGCCGTGCCAGGGCCAGCAGGAGTCCCCATGCAAGTTCGGCAGGAGGCACGCTGCTGCTTTCGGTACCACACACGGTGATCCCCAGCTCAGTCGCGGCCGCAATATCGATGGACGCATTCCTCATCCCGCTGGTCACTATCAGTTTTAGCAACGGAAGCTGGCTGAGCAGTTGTCGGGTGATGGCGGTACGCTCGCGCATCACCACCAGAATGTTCGCCTCTTTCAGCAACACGACCAGTTGTTCAGGGCTGCTGACCGGCGAATGAAGAGTATGGACGCTGATACTGTCCGGCAACTGCGTCCAGTCGGCCATTTTCTTAGCCACGGTCTGATAATCATCAAGGATAAAACATTTATATGGCTGCATAGCCTGACCTTCCTGTGAATGTATAAACCGTGGAATTCCAGTGAGCGAAGCAAAATCAGTGTCCGGTCATTTAGCTTGATAATCGCAGTTTATTCCCCGGAACATCCCTTAAAACAACCTGGTCACCCCGGGAATATCTTCTGTAAATGGCACCTGACCCTGCAAGGTTACGGGTTTGTTACCTCAGAATAAAATTATAAGTCGCAAGTCAGGTATTTTCACTCCGACAGCCTGTTGTACAGAGTTCGTTTCAGCACAGCTTAGCCTGCTCCCCAGGGAAAAACGCCTCGTGGCGGCCCGGTACACGGTTATTTTGCTTGTTATATCTCATTTTGAGATTTATATTTACTACGAATTCCTATTTAGAGAATATAGTCAAAGTGACAGATACCCTTTTGGAGGCCGTGTGGGTTCGCTAAACAATGATAAGTCAGAGGCGAAAGCCAGAATGATGGCGTTGGCAGGCGCTGTAGTACTGGTTACAGGCATGGGGTATGGGCGTTTTGCCTTTACCGGAATAATGCCATTAATGATTCAGGAACATTTGATGACGCTGAGCCAGGGGAATCTGGCGGCCGCCGCGAACTATGCCGGATATCTGGCCGGGGCATTATTACTGGCGAAAGCCAGGCCCGGAGATGCCCGTCTGCTGTGCTTCTTCGCGGTGATCACCACCTTGTTATGCCTGTTCGCTCTCGCGATTAGCCACAGCGGCATGCAGGTGATTGTAGTGCGTGGAATTGCCGGCCTGGTCAGCGCGGTCAGCCTGATTGCTGCTTCGTTATGGTTGTTACAGCACCATAAACATAGCGGCGGGGCACCTTTGCTGTATGCCGGGGTCGGTGTGGGTATTTTCCTGTCAGCAGAAGTGATAGCCGTGGCAAAACAACTGCAACTGACCTCACCGATCATTTGGGTCATCTGCGGTATCAGCGCGGCTATTCTGTTTTTGCTGGTATTACGCTGGCTGAATCTTCCGGCTGATAGTCTGAGTTTTAAGGCCGAATCCGCACTCAGTCATGGCGCGCCTCGCCTGCAAGCCCGCAGTGCTGCCTACCGATTGTTACTGATCTATGCTCTGTCCGGCTTCGGTTACATCATTACCGCCACCTATCTGCCACTGTTTTTGTCCGGCTCGCCGGTCGACCCGATTCAGGTCTGGGCATTGTTCGGTCTGGCGGCGATACCTTCCTGCTTTATCTGGCATAAATGGATGGTGGTAAAAGGGGCTCGTCATGCACTGATTGCCAATCTGCTGGTGCAGGCGGTGGGTGTTGTGCTTCCGGCGTTTAGCCACTCACTCTGGCTGTGTCTGGTCAGTGCATTGCTGACAGGGTTTACCTTTATGGGCACGGTGACAATAGCTCTGCCCGAGGCAAGACGGCTCGCTCATCTGGTGAGTTTTAACATGATAGCAGCCATGACGGCGCTGTATGGCCTGGGCCAGATTGCCGGCCCGCTGGTGGCCGGAGAACTTTACCAGATCAGTGGTTCATTTAGTCCGTCGTTGTTTAGTGCGACCGCCGCACTGTTAGTGGCTGTGCTGCTTGCTGTCATCAGATAACAGCGACGGAAGAGGATGACAGGGCGTTTTAGTCAGCCACTTCCCTGGCCAGCAGATCCCCCAGATTCTGAACAGCCAGAGAGGTGGAGTGGTCCCGCCAGATAAACTGAGTGACAGCGATACCGGCGGGAACGATGGTGAGTTCGCGGGCCGGCTGTAGCAATCCGAATACGCTGGCTGGCAGCAGGCAGCAATAGCCTCCACCGGCCACACTGGATAGCATACTATGATAAGAACTGACTTCACTGATAGCCGGCAGTGGACCGCCGGATGCCTGAGACTGCAATGCCTGTACAGCGATCCGACGGTAGCTACAACCCTCAGCAAATGCAGCCAGTGGCAGAGGTTCCTGACAGTCCGGCTGGTATCCCGCAGGGTAAACCATCAACAGGTCTTCGCTAAATAGTGAGCGGAAGTTCAGTCCGGCAGGACATTCAGTCTGCTGCTGCCGGTTTACCGGCAGTGAAACCAGGGCACAGTCCAGCTCTCTGGTGAGCACCGCCTCGGTCAGTTGACGGGTAGGCAGAGTGACCAGCTGCAAATGCACTTCGGGAAAGGTCCGGCTAAAGTCAGATAATGGCTGATTCAGACGGCTGGCGACGGTGGACTCCATACTGCCCAGCCGTAAAATTCCTGAGGGTTGCTGTGGGTGCAGGGCTTGTCGTGCTTCATCTGCCAGGGTCAGCAATTGCCGGCAGTAGCTGAGGAATGTCTCGCCCTCGGGGGAAAGTTGCAGTTTTTTGTTATCACGCAGGAATAGTTGCACGTCCAGCTCCTGCTCTAGCTGCTGGATGCGGGTGGTGATATTGGACTGCACTCTGCCCAGACGTTTCGCGGCTTTAATAATGCTTAACTCTTCAGCCACCACCGTAAAGATTTTTAGTGACGTATGATTCATTTTTGATTCCCGAAACAGAAACAGAATTGCTTTTTACAGCTCATAAAGAGATTTTATGGTGTAGTGTGATGTGATGACAAGCAGGTGATGATGAAAAGTTTATTAGCTGACAGACTGGGACTCAGTTTCCCTTTGCTTCAGGCGCCGATGGCCGGCGTTTCCACACCAGCACTGGCAGCGGCGGTGAGTAATGCCGGCGCCCTGGGTTCAGTCAGTATCGGGGCAGTCGGCCCTGAACAGGCGCAGAAAATGATCAGCACTACCCTGGCGCAGACCCGCCATGCCGTCAACGTTAATCTGTTTTGTCATGCGGTGGCGGTACGCAATCTGGCACTTGAAACCGAATGGTTGCAGCGGTTCCAGCCGTTATTCAGCCAGTTTGGCGTGCCACTGCCTGCTGAGCTCACTGAAATTTATACCAGTTTTCTGCAACAGGAAAAGATGGTGGATATTTTGCTCGCGCAGGCCCCGGCGGCGGTCAGTTTCCATTTCGGGCTACCGGAAACCAGCGTGATTGAAAAGTTTCGGCAGCAAGGGATTGTGACGTTGGCTACGGTGACCTGTGTGGAGGAAGCCCTGAGAGCGCAGGCAGCAGGGGTTGAATTCCTGGTTGCTCAGGGGATTGAAGCAGGCGGTCACCGGGGAATATTTGATATGAATGCCCACGATCAGATGCTGACCACCCGTCAGCTGATACTGCAGCTGAAAAAGTCGGTCCGCTTACCGCTGATTGCTGCCGGAGGCATTATGCACGGTGCTGATATTCAGGAAATGTTAAATGTCGGAGCAGATGCGGTACAGATGGGAACAGCCTTCGTACTCTGTCCGGAATCCTCGGCAGACGCCGCCTATCGCCAGGCGTTAAAGCAGGAGACGGCGGGCAATACCGTGCTGACCCGCGCGGTGTCCGGACGACCGGCCCGTTCAGTGAATACACAGTTTTGCCGATTAACGGCGGATATTCAACCGCACCAAATCCCTGACTATCCGCTGACCTATTCACTGAATAAAGCGCTGGCTGCGGCAGCCGCCAGTCAGGGGAAAGTCGGTTTTGGAGCGCAGTGGGCGGGGGAAGGGGCGTGGCAGGCCAGAGAGATGCCTGCCGCAGCCCTGGTGGCAACGCTCATCAGAGAAGCCGAACAGGCGGGGTATTCAGCCCCCTGAGTCAGGGAGCCAGTACCGACTCGATTTCTGCTTTACACTGTTTTATGGCAGAGAGCAGCTCAGGCAGGTTTGGCATAAACCTGCCGGTCGGAACCGCCAGTGAAAGCGCATATTGTTCTTTCAGCCCGGTGTTCAGTACCATGCCAAGCCCACAAACCCCTTTTGCATGTTCTTCGTTATCCAGTGCATATTGCCTGTCACGGCATAGCCGGATGTCCTGCAACACTGCTTCGGGCGTTTTCAGCGTTTGCCTGGTTCTCTGTTCCGGTGGATTACCGGTCAGCGAGAGGATCTGTTCATCAGGCAGCAAAGATAACAGCGCTTTACCATGAGCGGTGCAGTGGCCCGGAAATGCAGTGCCTACCGGGGAAACCACCCGCAACTCACGGTCTGAGGTTATCTGACTGACGGAGATTGCATGGGTTCCACGAAAAATGCTCAGATCGACGGTTTCCCGGGTACGGCGGTTAAGTGTTTCCATTGCAGGCAGGGCCAGTGGAACAATATCGGTATGGGCTGCCGCAGCCAGCCTGGCCAGTGCCGGCCCCAGCCGAACCTCTCCCTGGCGAAAGCTCAACAACTGCTGTGACTCCAGAGAACTAACCAGCCGGTGCACGGTGGTTCGCGGAAGTCCGGTTTTCTTTGCCAGCAGTGCAATCGTCATGCTGCCTGGCTCAGTCTCGAGCACATTGAAAATCATGGCCGCCCGGGCGATGACCTGCGAACCGTTATTTTCAGGGATATCGGGCATAGCCGGGGATTCCTCACGTAACACGTAAATAGTGCCGACTATAGCATAATTTGTCCGGTGACCGCCCGGGAGGTTTGGCTTGACATCCGGCCAACAGATCCCGAGCATGACCGTATATCGGTCATTAAATCTCACTATGTGGACAATTATGCAAGCATCAACACTCTCCGCAGTTGGCAGTTTTACTCTGTTGGCCGTTGCCGGGCTGACCATCATGGTCGGCTGTATACTGGTGCCGGGTTTGCCTGAATCGCAGCAGCCCTGGGAATTTCCTCTGCGGCCGGCTGGCTGATCACACTGCCTTCACTGGGGGTGGTGCTTGGCGGCCCCCTGGCAGGAAAAGTTATCGACCGATGGGGCGCGCATACCGCTCTGCAGTATGGGTTGTTTATTTACGGCTTGTCAGGAATCGCCGGAATGTTATGTCATGGTTTGCCGGCAGTGATTATCGACAGGCTGATCCTCGGCGGAGCAACCGCGGTTGTGATGTCATCCGGTACCGCATTGCTGACGGCCTTCTTCCACGGGCAGGCCAGGCTGACGATGATTGCCCGTCAGGGTATGGCCATCGAGTTTGGCGGGGTGATTTTCCTGTTTATCAGCGGATTAATGGCGGTTCAGGACTGGCGATGGCCGTTTGTTCTCTATCTGCTGAGTTGGAGCATGCTGGTGATGGTCAGAGGTTGGGTTCCGGTTCCTGCGGAACAGGTTTCAGATGAGTTGTCGGAGAGTAGTATCGCCGGACGCAGAGCACCTTCACTTAAAGGCGTATTATTTGCGGCGTTAATGTCGATGATTTGCTTTTTTACTGCAGTGATTGTGATTCCCAAACAGTTTTCTCAGGCAGGCTTTGGCGCCAGTGATACCGGATACTTTTTGTCGATGGTGTCACTGGTGGCGGTTGCCGCTGCGGCCATGATGCCAGTGGTGGTTAAAAAAATATCCGAACCGGCGACACTCTGGCTGGCATTTCTCTGTTATGCCGCAGCCTTTGCACTGTTTGCGCTGGCGGCTAGCCTGAGCGAACTTATCCTGGCCGGGGTGCTGCTGGGAAGCGGATTTGGATTCTCTGTGCCCTTGGTGAACCATATGACGGTTAGTCGCAGCGAGCAGGGCAATCGAGGCCGGCGGCTGGCCAGACTGTCGATGGCCTTGTTCAGTGGTCAGTTCCTCGCGTCGTTTATGGCCATGCTGCCGGGTAACAGCAGCTTAATCTACGCGGTGACCAGTGTTTTCAGTATTGTGGTAGCGGTATTTCTGGTGTTAATCAAAAAAACGTTGGCGTAACCCTGTTGCTCAGCGTTTGTGGCTGCCGGGTTTTAATCCCCGGTGCAATTCATGCATTCGTCTCATCGACCTGATGGTCCGTTGGGAAGCCGAGGACGCGACCGCCAGCACCAGCATTTCCAGGCAGACCAGTACTGTTCCGTGCAGGGGAACTTTGCCGTTTTCTCCGCCACGCGGTACCTGAATGACAACGTCCGCTTGTTCGGCAAACCGTGAATCCATCGCATTGGTCAGCAGGATCACCGGAATGCCCAACCGGCGGGCCTCCCTGAGAGTCGTCATCCCTTCGCGGTGAGCTGACTTCTGGGCCATCATCAACAACACGTCACCACGCTGCAGGGCGAGCAGTTGTTCTGCCAGCCCAATGCCGGCCCGGTTGAGGGGAGTGCAGGGCAGGCCAATCCGGTTAAACAGTCGCGCTGCGTATTCAGCCAGAATTCCGGAAGCGTTGATACCGAAAATAGCCAGCTGTCGGGCATTAAGTAGTAAAGTGACTGCCTGTGACAATGCAGTGCGGTTTTCCTGGCCTGACAATACATCGCAGGTACGGCGGTGACCCTCCAGCACAAAATCGATACTCGAATTAATATCGCTGGTGAATTCATTCACCGTGCTGCTCATTTTATCGGACGAGTTGAGGACCGGTTCAAACCAAAGTTGCAGGGTCTTTTTCAGGTCACGAAGTCCGGCAAATCCCAGTGCCTGTACGGCGCGGACGACCGTGGCATCTGAGGTATCATTAGCGGCAGCAATCTCCAGAGCGGTGGACTCCAGCACCGTTGCCCGGTTTTCATTGATGTAATACAACACCGACTGTAACCCTGCGGAAAGCTGTGGAGCCCGGTGACGCAGGCGTTCGCCAAACACATCGACCCGGGTTTTATTTTTTTTTGTCTCAGTCATTTTTCTTTCCGCTCATCTGGCTGTCGGCACCCTTAGTCCGGCGACCTGCGATTGTACCATCGCTGTCATCAGACCCATTGCCGCAAACGAATTAGAGATAGCCTCTTCGCGGGAGACCATCACATAATGTCCGTTCCGGCAGGCAGAAAGGAAATGACACCAGCCTGGCATCACGCCATTCATCGCCGTAATCTCATCCTGCGGTGTGCCACTATTATCACCACGCCAGGTATCAAACACCAGATCAGCATCCAGCTCCGGAAGCTGTTCCGCGCTGACGTTGATCCTCCCGTCCTCCGGGATATTGTTAATCAGCGGAGGGAAAGTCAGCCCCGCATCGTGCAGTACTTTGCCCAGTGAGTGATAACTGTGCATCACGGTAAGTTTTCCGTTATTCGCCTGAATCACTGATACGGTGATTTTACGCTGACCGATCGTTTGTTTAAGTTGTCTTATTTGCTCCTGATAGCGGGCTTCCAGTCGTGACAGTTGATCCTGAGTCCCTGTCAGTTGAGCCAGTTTGCTGTAAATCCGCGGCGCTCCTCCTTTCAGATGATCGATACTGACGGTCGGGGCAATTTTCTGCAACTGTTCCACCGAAGCACTACGATTAGGCTCGGTGATGATGAGATCGGGTTTCAGTGCGGCAACGGCTTCGATATCAATATCTGCACTGCCGATAAATCTGATGTCTGAATTATCGAAATCAATCCCGGTGAGCAGCTTTGCCGAACGCAGAGTATGGCTGCCATCAGGGTTTGTCCGGCCATGGCTACCGACCGGGAAAACGCCCAGTTCAATCAGCGGGATGGTGATATCCAGGTCATGCAGTGAAACAATGCGTTTTGGATGCAAGGGAACCGTCACGGTCCGGCCCAGGTCATCGGTAAATTGCTGAGTTTCGGGGGCCGCCTGGCTACAGAAACTGAACAGTAACAGTAGTAGTGAGAAAATACGCATAACACTCCTTAACACTCAGAACCTGTCACGGCGTTGCCAGAGCAACAGCAGGAAAAACGGACCACCCAACAACGAAATAATGATCCCGGCGGGTAACTGTAACGGCGCAAAAGCCAGACGGCCGATATTATCTGCCAGCAATACCAGCACAGCCCCGCAGACCGCACTGCCGCTCAGTAATGTGGATTGTCCGCCACGAAACAGCATCCGTGACAGATGAGGGGCCATCAGGCCGACAAAACCGATACTCCCGACACAGGAAATACTGGTTGCGGTCAGAACGACCGGGGCAATAAACCGCAGTAAGGTCAGTTGTGATAACCGCACTCCCAGGCCGGTCGCGCAGGTATTACCCAGCATGGCAACATCCGCAGCCCTGGCGGTGATATACAGCAATACCACCGCCGGAATTGCCCAGCAGACCGCCAGTAGCATTAATGGCCAACTGACAGTATTCAGGCTACCCGCCATCCACAGCATCACTGTCTGGACCTGGCGGACATCCGCCGTAGTCATAAAGAAACCGATAGCCGCGGCGAAAATCCAGGAAACACCAATACCGGCCAGAATAAAACCGGGCCGTGAAAAATCGCGCGCCAACAGTACCACCAGCGCAGCCACCAGTAATCCACCCGCCATGCCGGTGACCGGTTGCCAGAGAATACTGACGGTCGGGAAAAACAGAATCTGCGCCAGCACTAAAATACTGGCCCCTTCTTTTACCCCCAGTAGTCCGGGGTCCGCCAGGCCGTTGCGGGTCACCGACTGCATGGCAGCACCGGCCATTCCCAGCATACCGCCGACGGCTGCCGCCATGAGTAGCCTGGGCAAGCGAACATCACGGATAATATAAAGGCTGTTGCCGGCTGAGTTATCCGGATAAAACAGTGCCTTTCCCACCGAAGAGACAGGAATCGGCAGACTGCCATGGCTGATGCCAAAGACGAGCAAAATCAGCAGCAGTAACATAAACAACCCCAGCCGGCACAGAATTTCCGGGCGTAACAGCAACGAAAAACGACCGGCACGCCAGACAACGGCCCGGCTGTGCGGTAACTGTCGACTCATTTAATCAGCCTCGATGCTATAAAGATAAATACCGGTGCACCCGCCAGCGCAGTCATCACGCCGGTTGCCAGTTCCTGCGGGGCGATCAGGGTACGGGCAGCAATATCGGCGACCAGCAGAATCAGCGCCCCGGCAAGCGCACAGCAAGGGATCGATTTCTGTAAATCACGTGTCACCAGCCGGCGGATGCAATTTGGCACAATCAGACCGACAAAACCAATCGGACCCGCCAGTGATACCGCCACCCCGCTCAGCAGGGCAATCGTCAGTACGGCCAGTGCCCGGGTACGGGTAATATTGACTCCCAGCCCCCGGGCCTGAGGGTCTCCTAAGGCCATAGCATTGAGTGCCGGTGCCAGCCAGAGAGCCAGTATTCCGGCCAGCAGTAGCGGAAGTGCCGCGGCACTGACCACCGGCCAGCGAAGTCCTGACAGGTCCCCGGCCAGCCAGGTGCGCATGTCCAGCAGTGTCTGCTCATCTAGAATCAGTATCGTGGCAGTCAGCGACGCGGTAAATGCCGAGAGCGCGACTCCACACAAGGTGACTTTAATCACCGTCATTCCGCTGCGACCGGCAGAGGAAAAGGCCATCACCAGGCTAAATACCAGCGCGGCTCCGCCGGCGGCGGCCAGCGGACGTAACAGCGGCGTAGTCACCCAGTTGACGCCAAAAGCCGTACAGGCGACCACGGCTAAGGATGCTCCGGCATTGAGGCCCAGAATATGCGGTTCTCCGAGTGGATTACGGATCACCGATTGCAGAAGCAGACCGGCAACCCCCAGTGCCGCACCCACCATCAGCGCCGCGACCAGCCTCAGTAACCGTAATTCGATCACCACATGATGACTGAAATTCATCGGGTCATAATGCAGCAGTGCCTGTAGCACCGTCGAAGGAGGAATAAAGCGGGGGCCAATGGCCAGTTCAAAGACCGATCCGGTCAGTACTGCCAGCAGCAACAGCAGCAGCGAAAACAGATAACGTGAGCGGCGCTGGGCAGTGTGGGTGAGTAATGCTGTCACAGAGTTGCACCCGCATTCGCAGGAAAGGGCATAAAAAAAGGTTTCCCGGTCAGCGGGTTTACCGACATATGTACCTCCAGATCGAACACCGAACGGATGAGTTCCGGGGTACATTGCTGTGGATCGTCGGTGACAGAACACAGCCGGCCCTGCTTCAGAAACACCAGGTAATCAGCATAATTCACCGCAAAGTTTAGATCGTGTAACACCATAATCACGGTGCGCTGGTGATGCAGTGTCAGGTCCCGCAGCAATTCCAGGATATCAATCTGGTAGCGCAGATCGAGAAAGGTTGTCGGTTCGTCGAGCAAAATCACCGGTGTCTGTTGTGCCAGCGTCATTGCAATCCAGCAGCGTTGACGTTGACCGCCGGAAAGGCTGTCTACCGGCAGACCGGCCAGGGCTTCAGTACCGGTCAGCCGTAATGCTTCCTGAACCGCCAGTTCATCGGACTCAGACCATTGTCGTAAAAAACCCTGCCAGGGAAAACGCCCGCGTGACACCAGTTCAGCCACGGTCAGACCTTCGGGAAGCAACGGGGTTTGTGGCAGGATGCCGAGCTGGCGGGCAAGTTGCCGGGTCGGTTGCCGGTGAATATCTTTACCATCAATAATAATCTGCCCGTCCACAGGGTTTATCATGCGGGCAATGGTGTTTAGTAGCGTGGATTTTCCTGAACCGTTTGGACCTGCCAGAATAGTCATTTTACCGGCGGGGAGTTGCAAGTTGATATCGTCAATAATGATATTTTTTTGATAACCGGCACGCACGTTCCTGAGGGTTAACCCCCGGTGATTGTCTTCAGTATCAGTCTGTTGCGACATTGGGTTTCCCGCGGTATACAGTACTGTTTAGTGCATCAGAAGTGAGCCTAAACAATAATAAGTATCATTCTCTGCCGTGATTTTGCGGGGGAGGTATGTAGTAGTCAAGCAAAAAGATCAGCTGATAATTGAGGGTTTTATTCACAAAGAACCGCTGTGTAATAATTTCTGTTAGCCGTGGATCGCAATTATTATCAGGATTTACATCAATTTAATCTGTTAAATCAACAGGCAACTAGCATTTCATTAATGTAGTGAATTATTTTTAATTTAAATTTACTACTACACTCCTCTATGTTTGAATGATTATCAATTAGATTTCTGTTCTCATGTGTCGCGATAGAAAAGGGCACATCAATCAGTGTGGTCGCGGTTGCCTGCCACAACAGAACAGACTCAGTCCCGAAATAGCACAATACGCAGGGAAATCTGACACAGGTACCCGTTTATTTTCAATTATTCGGCAAGGAACAGAAATTAGAAATGAAAACAGATTCGCAGCTATTGCCCCGGAAAAAGAGATCCCGGCAATTAATTATGGCGGTTTGTGGCAGTACCCTGGCCTTACCGGCTTCTGTAGTCGCGGCGACAACACCAGATAACAATACACTGACCGTGACCGGTAGCCGTCAGGCGGCTAATGCTGAAAGTAGCTATACCACACCAACGACTTCTGTCGGCAGTAAAATGCCGGTTGCCAGATTAGATGATGCTCAGTCAGTCAGTGTGGTGACTCAGCAACAGATGAAAGATTATCAGACCACCAATCTGTCCGATGCGCTGCGATTTGTCAGTGGAATTTCTCAGTCTAACACTCTGGCGGGGACCGAAGACGGTATTTTACGACGTGGTTTTGGCAGCAACTCCGATGGCTCCATTTACAGGGATGGTATTCGCAGTAGTCAGGGGCTGAATGTTGATGCGACCACTGACAAAGTCGAAGTACTGAAGGGCTCTGCCTCTTTACTGTATGGTATTCAGAACCCGGGCGGGGTGATTAATATCGTCAGTAAAAAGCCACAATATCAGTGGAATACCAAAGTTTTTGGCCATTACAACAGCACCGGTGGCGGGGCGGGCGGCGTCGATGTTACTGGGCCACTGGGAGATGGCTTTGCTTTCCGGCTAATTGCTGAAAAACAGGCCCAGAATTACTGGCGCGGATTTGGTAATGATAAACATAACCTGATTGCTCCGTCATTGCAGTGGATTGGGGATAAAGCCAGTTTCGGCATCAGCTATGAAAGCTTTGAATATGATATCCCTTACGATCGCGGTACTGCATTTATCAACGGAAAACCGGTTTCGGTGGGTTATAAGACAAGGCTGGATGATTACACCAACCATGCATGGGGACGTAACCAGACGTTTAGTAGCCACTGGGATTACCAGTTCAATGATATATGGAGTACCCGGGTGACTTTTGGTATGAACCAGCGTCGCTACAGTAACAACGAGGTCAGGGTAACGGCAGTAAATACCAGTACAGGCGCAGTGACCCGTCGTGCGGATGCTAACCGGGGTTATAACCATAAAACGAAGTACGTCTCATGGGATGTGATGGGAACCCCGCTTATTGCCGGGATGACGCACAATATTGTGGTCGGGACTGATTACGAGATGGATCAGACTTATCGTGCGCATGCCTATACCGGTAAAACGAACACTGTCTATAACCTGAGTAATCCGGTGTACGGTATGACGCCGGTGACAGACAGTAGCACAGAAAAAACTGCGAGCGCCAATTTACTGAACCGGATTCACAGTCGTTCCGTATACGCGAAAGACAGCATCGACCTGACTGATCAGTGGATTGCTGTATTAGGTGCCCGCTACCAGCATTACGAACAACGGGAATCTAAAGGTTTTAACCCGCAGACCGAGACCTACAGCGATGTCGGCAATAAATTTCTGCCGCAGACCGGGCTTATTTACAAGTTGACTCCGGAGGTCTCACTCTATGCCACTCTGAGTAAATCATTTACGCCGTCAACGACTGTGGATGATGATGGACATGTCGGGCTGCCGGAGCACGGCACCACCTATGAGACCGGGAGTAAATGGCAAATTACGCCTTCGTTGTTTGCCACACTGGCGCTGTATAATATTGAAGAACGTAATATCGCTTTGTCACTTAATGGTGATACCTATGAAGTCGCGAAAGCGCGATCCAGAGGCATTGAAGCTGAACTGAATGGCGAAATTTATCGCGGCTGGCAGATCAGTGCTAACTACAGCTACGGTCAGGCGATCATTACCGATGATCAAAACGACTCCTCTAATAATGGCAACCGTCTGCAAAACGCCCCACGCAATTCAGGAGCGGTTTATCTGAGCCATGCATTAGATATTCGTGCCCTGCCGGGCAGTGTGCGTGTTGGGGGTGGGGTACGTTATGTGGGCTCCCGTGCCGGAGATCCCGATAATAGTTTTACACTGTCTTCCTACACAGTGGCGGACAGTTTTATTGCCTGGGATAGTCATCTGCTGGGCAAAAATACGCATCTGCAACTCAACCTGAATAATCTGTTTAACAAGCATTATTACACGTCGAGTGGCGGTAACCTGCGGGTAGAAGAAGGTGAGACCCGTAATGCAGTGCTAAGTGCCAGCATCGAATTCTGATAGCCGGTCAGGATCACTGAGTCCGGGAGGTCTGCCTTTGAGGCTGGCCTCCCGGAATGCTTACCTCAGCTTCATTAATAACGGAACGGGGTTATGATGCTCCTGCTGCCACATCTACGGGGTTCTGTTTCAGCCATCCGTGATGACAGCAATACGCGGCAAATTCCGGTCCGGATAATCACAAAGTACACTTACTTTGCAGCAAGACAGGCATTTTGCTGTGACTCTTGCAGCTAGCCGAAAGATGTTTCCTGGTCAACGTGCCCATTTGGCAGGTGGTGGGGTATAGCTGACAATCTTTTCGACCAGAAGCGCCGGATCATCAGAAACAATCAGCATATCTGCATAGGTCTGTTTCATAAATCCTTCGGCAATCGTCCGTTCAAAAAAGGACAGTAGCGGGTCATAAAAGCCATTGACGTTGAAAAATGCACAGGGCTTATTGTGCAGACCCAACTGAGCCCAGGTCCAGGCCTCAATAATTTCTTCCAGGGTACCGGCCCCGCCAGGCAACGCGATAAAACAATCTGCACTGGCAGCCATCTGAGATTTGCGCTCATGCATATCACGAACGACCTTAAGTTCACTGAGACCCGGATGTGCCAGTTCGTGACTCACCAGTGCTTCCGGCATGACTCCAAGGATATCCATTCCGCAATCAAGCGCTGTGTCAGCCACACAGCCCATTAATCCGACTTTTCCGCCGCCATACACCAGGCTGAACTGTTGACTGGCCAGTTGCTGTATCAGACGTCGGGTTTCACTGACAAAAATGGAGTCATTTCCGCAGGCGGATCCACAAAACAGTGCTGCACGCATTTAAAGATTACCTTTATTCATCGGATTAAACAGAGGGCGACCGTAGCAGACTACACTGCTACGGTCGAGGCAGCGAAATCTTATTCGCCGCCAGTCGGAGATGGCTCAGGAGACTATTGTTGAGCGGCAATAACATCCACCAGCACTAACGGTTGTTTACCGTTATTGGTCAGTCCGTGAGATTCTCCTTTACGCACAATGGTGATATCTCCGGCACTGACCGGATAATCTTTACCGTCGGCATCTTTGAACAATCCACTGCCGGAGACAATAATGTAGGCATCTTCGTTATCAATATGTTTGTGGTAACCGACAGAAGATCCTGGTTTCAGAGTCAGCCAGCTAATCTCTTTAATCGCCTGGCCGGCGCTGGCTTTATCACGGGTAAACGCAAAAGCAGCCCCGACAGCGCCTTTACCACCCCCTAAACCCTGTTTTTCCATTTTCTGTTGCTGAGCACGGGTAATAATCTGTGCATTGGCCAGCGATACTGGCAGTAACACAGCGGCACATACTAAAGCAGCGGTCAGTTTACGCATTATTTTCACCTGTGGATGGGCTGTTACCAGGACTCGCCGGAATGGCTGGCCCGAACGGGTAAACAAAGTTTACTCCGTTGCAGAGAAAACCCAAGGCCAAAACGAAAATCTGTCTTTATTTTCTGACCGTTAGCGCAAAATTTGTCTTCAGACCACCGCGACGTTCTCCGGGGCTGACCTGAGAAAACGCTGTGCAAAAATGCCACCGGTCAGTGCAAACAGTGTCAGCAGCAGGGCAAACAGCATGGCACTGACAGATAAGCCCTGTTTATCGGTCAGGTAACCTGCCACCACGGGCAGAATTCCTGCGGGCAGATAACCGCCAATATTCAGCAATGCATTGGCCTGCGCCCGACGTCGATCCTCCACCTGTAAAGCCAGCAGTGTCAGCCCGCCAAACTGGCCTAACCCCTGACCCGCCCCGGCCAATAGTACCCCAAAAATCAGCCACGGATATTCATGCAGGGTGATGGCAACCACGACAAGAACCATCGACAGCACCGTAGCCAGCGAACTTCCGAAGAATACACGGGATAATGGCCAGCGGCGAGCCTGTACCTGAGTCAAGGTCGCGCAGATAAACATGCCACAGGTCATTATTCCGGCCAGTAACGGATTGTAGCTGTGAGCGAGTAAGGTTAGCAGCGACGGCCCGAGCGCCAGTATAAACGATGTTGCGGTAATCCCCGGCGCAAAGGCACCTATACCGCAAAGCAGCGCACTGATATTTTTAGCCGGCAGGAAAGGCAATGTCAGACGTAAACTGCCCGATGTGGTGGCGCCGCGTGGTGCAAAGGGCAGGCGGACAGCGATGATGATGGCGACGAGCAGCGCGCAGAACAACAGTAAAAATAATGGAATCACCGGATGTGTCAGCGTCTGTATCAGCATACCGGAGATTAAAGGACCTGTTCCTGCGCCGGTCACCATCGCCACTGAAGCCAGTAATGCCGCCTGCTTCCGTAATAGCGGACCGGAAAGGTCGGCAACACCTGCCATCCCGGCGGACACCATAATCCCGACAGCAATGCCTGTCAGTAACCTTGCCACAGCCAGTGCTGCCACAGATTCCGCAGTAGCAAACAGCAGGCTGGCAATCATTGCGGCGGCCAGACCGGGCAATAGCAAAGGTTTACGCCCGTAGCGATCGGATAACTGCCCGGCGAACAACAAGGTACCCAGCAGACCTGCGATATACAGTGCAAAAATCACGGTCAGCATGCCGGACGAATATCCGAACTGATGCTGCCAGAAACTGTATAAGGGAGTGGGTGAATTGGAGAGCATAAATACCGCTGTGATCAGCCAGGAAGCCCCGGTGACCGTCATTTTAGATGAAGATTGCATGAACTGGCTCCTGTGTCGGAATGATGCTTTGGCACAGAACGATCTGTACCACTAATAAATACTCCCGGGAGTACGCGGATTAATGCTCTCGTACTAAGGGGGGGTGGTTCCGGCGCTGGCTGAACAGCAGGAAAATAAAAATTGCAGTGACAGCAGACCCGGCAGATAACACGTACATCACAGTGCTGAGTTGGATCAGATACAGGGACGTCAGCAGGCTGCTGTTACCCGGTAGCAGTTCGGTGGCTGATGCCAGTTCCCCCAGGGCCAGGTGGCTGGCTGCGGCCTGCAGGAATTGAGGTTCAACGGCTGGCAGAACGGTAGCCAGGGAATGGTTGAGTAGTGTGGCCAAAAGTACCCCGACGATGGCAATCGCAATGCCATCTGCCGAGACTCTGACACAGTTAAAAATACCGGTGGCCATTCCCGCTCTCTCAGAGGAAACCACGCTGACAGCCAAAGCATCCATCAGCCCCCAGGGTAAGCCAATACCTGCTCCGACGGTAAGCATGGCTAATGTCAGACCACTGTCAGTACCGGAAGCGAGGACGCTACCGGCATAACTCAGTCCGCCAGCAGTTAACAGTAATCCTGCGGCAGACAGTACTCCGGGTGATAGCCAGCGGGTCAGTGAGCCCGCCAGAAAAGGGACCACCAGCAGCGGTGCGGCCAGTGCAATCATCTGGCGTCCGGCGATATCCACAGGCAGATGGATGACGCCAATCAGGTATCCGGGCAGCAGGACAATCAGGGTGACAAAGAAAAACGCCGGAGACGCTGCCAGTAACTGGACTCCACAAAACTGTGCCTGTCGAAACAACGACAAATCAAGCATTGGATGACGGGCTCGCCGTTCTCTGACTACAAACAGGATAAATAATAATAAAGCTGCGGCAGAAGTCATCAGCACCGTCGGACTGTCTGGAGGGGAAACCGGGGCCTGCAGAATAGCGATAGTCAGTAATGCCAGCGCTCCGGTAAAACTGGCAGCGCCGGGCCAGTCCGGTGTCAGGGCTTCCGGTTGCCGTGATTCTTCGGCAAACAACATCACCAATAGCAGCCCGAACAGACTAATACATGCAGTGGCAATAAATACGGGGCGCCAGCCTGCGAGAGAGGTCAGCCAGCCCGCAGCCAGCGGACCGAAAGCCAGTCCGATCCCGAAGGTAGTCCCGAGCAAACTGAATCCCCGGGTGCGCTGTGAGCCACTGAAGGTTTGTGTCAGTGAAGACATGGCTCCGGCAAACGCCGCAGCACCTCCGGCGCCCTGCAACAACCGCAGAATATCTATCCAGCCAACGGAGGGTGCAGCCGCAATCAGGCTGGTAAACAAGGTAAACAGGATCAGTCCGCTGAGCCACAGCCTCTTGCGGCCATAAATATCCGCCAGACTCCCGGCAGCCATCATGCTACTGCCATAGGTCAGAATATAGCCGTTAACGACCCAGTTAAGCAGCAGGGTACTGCCACCTAACTCATGGCTTATGGCGGGTAAAACCATAGCCGGGCCGGTAAAACAAAGGGGGATCAATATTCCTGTCAGGCAGGCTGCAATCAGTTGCAGCAACTGCCTGGCAGTGACCGGTGAATTTACAGACAGGGTAGTCATGGCTTATTTCTCACTGAAAGTTACAAATGTCCCGGAAGCTGACAATCTGCCCGGCGGGCAAACCACCGCACAATACAAGGCGACAGAACGGAGAAAAATAGTCTATTGTTCCTGACATACCGGACTAAAATTCACAGGTGAGTGTGATGGAAGCCTTTACCGGCATCACTTTTTTTGTACAGGCGGCTGAATGGCGCAGTTTCTCTGAAGCGGGGCGGGTATTGGGTGTTTCTGCTTCAGCGGTAGGGAAAAGTATTGCCAGGCTTGAGGAAAAGCTGGGGGTCAGCTTATTCAACCGCAGCACCCGTAGCATCACCCTGACAAACGAAGGAGCCCTGTTTCTTGAACGTTGTCGGCGGATTTTAAGTGAACTGGAAGCGGCAGAGTCAGAACTAACCGGGGCACGTAGCGAGGCGAAGGGCAAACTTCGGGTGAGTTTACCGTTGGTCAGTCGTCTGGTGATGCCGGTGATCAGTGGCTTTATGCGCCAGTATCCAAAGATTGAGCTGGATCTTGATTTCACGGACCGGCTGGTGGATGTAATTGAAGAAGGTTTTGATGCAGTGATCCGCAGTGGTGATAATGCCGATTCGCGACTGAAATCACGTACTCTCGGGTATTTTAGCCTGCAACTAGTGGCTTCACCGCGTTATGCGGAACAGCATGGATTACCGGAACGACCTGAACAGCTGACAGCACATGCCTGTTTACAGCATAAGTTTCCGGAAACCGGCAAATTTGAGCCATGGCCGCTGCTTCAGACGGAAGGTAAACCACTACCAGCTCTTCCTGCCACCATGATTTGTAATACCACGGAGGTCTTACTGGATGTGGTGAGGGAAGGATTCGGAATTGCTTGTCTGCCGGATTTTATGGTGAAACGGGCAATTCAGCACGGAGAATTGCTACCGGTTTTGCCAGAGGCGACCTGCCATCAGGGGGTATTCCGTATTCTCTGGCCTTCTCACCGTTATCCTGCGACCAAACTGCGGGTTTTTATCGACTATATGGCTCAACATCTGTTGCCTGAGACGGCTCGCCAGGTTTTGAAGTCACCAGCAAACTCAGACAAAGAGTAACCTGTTAGCCCCTGAAGTTAGTTAACATGGTTAACTAGATCAGGTATGCTTCGTGGCAATTACTCCACGCGGATCCTTTCTATGGACAATCAACAGGTTCGTCAGTACCGCGCATTATTGCGCGACATGGTCAGAGAATTAGGTATGCTGAGCCGTAAAGCCAGCGGAACAGAATTATCCCCTCTGCAGAGTCATATCCTGATTGAGCTTAACCGTCAGCCAGCCGGAGGGACTGAGCTGGCTGCACGCTTATGTGTTGATAAGGCTAGCATGAGCAGGACGCTGCGTACGTTGAGCGAGGCGGGATATTTGCTGAAACAGTCCAGCAAGCTCGACGGCAGAGCTTCCACTTTCAGTCTGACGGAGGCAGGGCGGGAACGCTTGCTAACGCTGGAAGCAAATGCCGATCGTTTTACTGAAGAGGCGCTGGCGTCTTCCTCCGCTCAGGAAATAGACGATTTTTTTGCCACTATCAGCCGTTTTTCAGGTTGTCTGCGCAATGCCCGTCGACAGAGGGAAGCCGGGGTGGTTTTCCGACCAATAGAATCCCGGGATAATGCCAGGATGGCTGAACTAATCCGCAATAGTTTTCGTGACAACAAAATGACCATCTGGAAGGGGTCAGCATGCATGATCCTGAACTCGACTGTTTAAGTGAGGTTTATCAGCATCCCGACAGTGGTTACTGGGTAGCGGAGGCCAACGGTAAAATTGTCGGCGGTGGCGGGCTGGCGCCTCTGCCGGGTGCATCCGGGGTCTGTGAACTACAAAAACTCTATTTTAGCCGTGAAATGAAGGGGATGGGACTGGGCCGACGCATGATTGCTTTTGTCCTTGCCGAGGCCAAAAAGCGGGAATATCAGGCGTGTTATCTTGAAACCCTGGATGAGCTGAGAGATGCAGTGGGGTTATACAAAGCCTTTGGTTTTACACATCTGAACAGTCCGATGGGTAATACCGGGCATAACAGCTGCGGAATCTGGATGATTAAACATCTGTAATCTGCTGATACTGGCAGGTATAACATCAGCCTGTGGTGGCCACAGGCTGATGACGAATTTCCCTGGCAGAACGCTGTCGTGGTCCGTGGTCCTGTCTGTCCGGCTCCGGACGGACCCGCGGGCTGTCAGCATGGATTATTCGTTACCCCATTGATTCAGAAATTCAGCAATATCATCAATTCGGTGAGTTTCGATGCCGGCTTCTGCCGCCATCTGCTGCTGGTCTTGTTCGCTGATTTCAGGGTTTTCTGACAAGCGAGTCAGCAGTAGCTGAAAATAGTGAGCCAGGGCATCGGATTCAGATTCTTTAACCGGCTTCTGGCACTCCTCCGCATACTCTTCCACCATGTCGTAATATTTAAAGTGTATTTGCTTCATAACCGTTTTCCTGAATGTGCGGGCAGATAGTGCGCAAGGGCGTTGGCGACAATTATACGGGCTATTGTTTACCGGGGGGAAATGGTTATTGTCTGTCATTGCCGGATACCCCGATCCATCGACGCCCGGGCATCTTTTTTCATTCCTGATGCTAAGAACTCATGCTTCCCGGATAGGGGAAGTGTGGTCACATCTGGATGAGGCTATGGGTAACAGCAGGAAGTATGCCCGGTCCGGTCAGTGAAGGGGTTGTCATGCAGGCAAAAATTCTGACTGGTGATTTAACCCGTTTCTCTCTGGCTGGCCGTATTGCGGGTTAACCGGCCTTGTGACCGGTTAACCAACGTTGATGAGTTAACTGAAACCCATGATCGGATGAGCAATATAGTGCTTTTCAAGCAACGTAATTTCTTCATCGGTCAGCTTCACATTGAGCGCCGCAATGGCATCATCAATTTGTTCAGTTTTTGAGGCACCGATAATCGGGGCTGAAACTTCGGGTTTCGCCAGCACCCAGGCCAACGCAATCTGTGCCATAGGCAAACCACGCGCCTGCGCTATTTTTTCGACCGCAGCAATCACTTTGTTATCCGCGTCTTCCGTCTGGCTGTACAACGCTTTACTCACCTTATCGCTTTCTGAACGGGCGGATGTGACCCCGACAGGGCGGGTCAGTCGCCCGCGCGCCATTGGGCTCCACGGCATTAAACCCACCGACTGGTCAGCACATAAAGGAATCATTTCCCGCTCTTCTTCACGGTAGAGCAGGTTGACATAGTTTTGCATCGATACAAAAGGTGTCCAGCCTTCACGGCGGGCAATTTCCTGCGCTTTGGCAAACTGCCAGGCATACATAGAGGAGGCACCAATATAGCGGGCCTTACCTGCTTTCACTACATCATGTAATGCTTCCATCGTCTCTTCAATCGGTGTGGAATAATCCCAGCGATGGATTTGATACAGATCGACATAGTCGGTTTGTAGTCGCTTAAGGCTTTTATCGATTTCGGTCATGATCGCTTTACGGGACAGACCCTGACCGTTCGGTTTTTTTTCGCCGTCACTGGATCCCGGTGGAAAGAAAACCTTGGTCGCAATGACAATTTCTTCCCGGCGGGTCAGTTCTTTGAGTATTTTTCCCACAATCACTTCGGACGTTCCGGCGGAGTAACTGTTTGCTGTATCGAAGAAAGTAATGCCGTTATCGATGGCATGAGCAATGATCGGGCGGGATTTTTCTTCATTCAGAGTCCAGCTATGTGCGCCGGCATCCGGTTCGCCATAGGTCATACAACCGAGGCATAACGCAGAAATATCCAGCCCGGTAGAGCCTAGTTTCTTGTATTGCATGGGTGTTTCCTCTGAGCGGCCAGTTCTGAAAAACTCTCTGACTGGCGGTATAGGGGGGGAGATTAAGATATAGCTCCCTTGTTACCTTAGAACGCTGCGGGCAGATGTCAAGGCCAGGCGGTCAAGTACGGCTTGCGGTGTTAAACTTACATTATCCATACCAAAGCTCGTTCTGAACGATATTCCTGAGAAAAAATTGTCCCGGCGGACGGCTAAGTGCGGAAGCATTTGTCCCCGGGCAACGGGTAACGAAACCCTGTGTTCAGACAGAAAGGGCACGGCTCTGTTGAGACTGCAATATGAGAGTAAATTCTCATTGAGCGGTGGTTGTCATATCATCAGCGACCTGATGTATGTGCACTTATATTGATACAGGGGGAGGTCCGGACAGCGGACAAGTGTATAACCCGGCAGGCTCATTGATTAAACTGATGATGACAGGTTCAGGCCTGAGTTGAACTTATTTTCCGCTCAGTAAAGTAGTGCGCAGGAGTACTGCCCATTGCCTTTTTGAACATGGTGATAAAGGCATTCACCGATTCATATCCGAGATTTGCGGCCACATTCTGGACCGACACGCCGCTTGCCAGTTCCCGAAGCGCGATAATCAGTTGCAGTTGCTGGCGCCAGCGTCCGAACGTCAACCCGGTTTCGCGCAACATTAGTCTTGCGAGAGACCGTTCACTCATTGCCAGCCTTTTTGCCCACGTTTTAAAAGTGCTTCGATCGTCAGGCTGACTGACCATCGCATCGGCCATGGCACGGATTTTAGGGTTCGACGATACCGGCAGACTGAGTTTCTGTTGCGGCATAGTGGCTAACTCATCAAGTGTCACCCTGATCAGTCTGGCAATATGGCTTTCCGGTGAGTATTCCAGGCCTTCATGGGTTAAACGGGCAACGAGTTCCTTGATCAGACCGGAAATAGCCAGCGTGCAGCATCGCTCCGGCAGCGCTGCAGCTCCGGGCTCGATAAACAGATAGTTAAGGTGTGCGTTCCAGGTCGCTTTGGCGCTGTGTGGCACTCCGCCCGGGATCCAGACGGCACAATCCGGCGGCACGATCCAGATATCATTTTCGGCGCGACAAATCACCGCCCCATAGAGCGCAATAATCAATTGTCCTTTGCGGTGCGTATGCACCGGCACTTCAGCGGCATAATCGACGAAATCCAGATGCCGCGCGACTGCGGCGTTAGAGGTAGAATCCGGATCAAACAGTGTATTGGCGAGTGGCGGTAACATAGGATTGGCAACATTTAGGTATTTTTTGACAGAATAGAGTATTTAAGTGGATATACAAGCCGGTAATAATTCCCGGCATGAGAAAAATCAATGCTACTTACTTTCATTTTTTAAATACGTTACGCCATCCGCTGCGTGGCAGGGTCTCGCCTTCGCTATTGAATGATTCGAATGCGCTACTCTTTTCTGTAAAGAGTTTTATCGCAGCGATGCTCGCATACTACATTGCACTGTCAATTGGCCTCGATCGGCCGTCCTGGGCAATTATCACCGTATATATTGTTTCGCAAACCTCTGTCGGGGCATCGCTGAGCAGAAGTGTGTATCGGCTGGTGGGAACTGTCGCTGGCGCGGGTATGACGGTATTCATCGTGCCAACTTTCGTTAATTCCCCCATACTTTGCAGCGTGATACTGACGGGCTGGATCACATTCTGCCTTTATTTGTCCTTACTGGAACGAACACCCCGTGCTTATGGTTTTGTTCTTGCCGGTTATACTGCAAGCCTGATTGGTTTCCCTGAGGTCTCCGATCCTGGTGCTATCTTTAACGTGGCCATCATTCGGGTGCAGGAAATCATGATTGGTATCCTGTGTGCAGCACTGATTCATCGTTATGTATTGCCTGCGCGTCTCACAGGGCAGTTCAACAGTAGATTGTTGCAGACGCTAATCACGGCAAGGCAGAGTATCGCGGATACTTTGGCAGGTAAAACCGATGCTGTTTCTTCGCCTTTACATATGGCACTGGCGTTGCAGTTCCTGCAGGGCATCAGTCATCACATTCCTTACGATTTTTCGCTGTCTGTTCCGGCCAAAAATGCCAGAAAAGGGCTTCACGATAAACTTGCGAGGTTAGTTATCGTTAACTGTGAGTTGCGTGATCGTGTCGCGTTGACTGAGAAGGTACCCGGTGATGTGCGGAAGTTGCTGAGTGACGTTTCTCTCTGGCTAAACAGTAAGGATGAAAGCCACTTTAAACACAGGGGCGAAGCGCTTGAAAGTCGAAGTGAAAAATTACTGCAGCATTATGTCGTCAATCAGCTGACGTTTGAAGAAGCGCTGCAGGTGAGTCTTCTACGCTACCTTACCGAGGCCATTGTTCTCATACAGCAGTGTTATCGTCTTACCAGGGGGATTCATCTCGCTCAGCAGACGCCTGACCTCCGGGATAACACCAGCGTAAGAGGCTATGTATTCCATCGCGACCCTCTCACTGCTGCCCGCACTGCACTGGGGGCATTCATTATCATTTTGAGTGGTTGTCTGCTGTGGATTTATACGGCATGGCCAGATGGCGGAACGGCAGTTTCTATCCTTGGTGTCTGTTGCACCTTGTTTGGCAGCTTTGATACACCGGCCCCACATATTGTGAAATACATTATCGGCTCCTTGTGGGGAGTCGTGATAAGCATGGTCTACAGCTTCGCTCTGCTGCCACAAGTCAGTGATTTTATTGTGCTGGTCGCGGTATTAGCTCCGGTATATCTGCTGGCCGGATCACTTCAGGCCAGACCGCCCACCACGTTTATGGCGATGGGAATCACGCTCACGCTGCCTATCCTGTGCGAACTGGGTGCTCATTATAGCGGTGATTTTGCCGGGGCGGTGAATACTGCAATCGCACTATTTTTAGCGACCGGTTTTGCGGTGTTCGGCATGAGCCTGCTTCAAACTCTGCAGGCAGACAAGTCGATAAAAAGGTTGCTGGCATTATGCCAGCGAGACATTAACCGCAGCATAAAAGGTGTGCTGAATTCAGATGAAACCCTGTGGACTAACCTGATGATTGACAGGGCAGCGTTGATACTGCCCCGATTACAGCGCAGCAGTCAGTCGGCGGGGGCGCTAAATCAGTTATTGCATACCCTGCGTAAAGGCCTGTGTGTCATGCGATTACGCCAGTCAGATGCACATGCCAACCAGGAAGTTACCGAAATACTCACTCTTATGACATACGCGACTGAAACAGTCCCCTTACTTCAACGTATCGCCAGACTGACTGAACGCAGCCTGACCCTGGCAGATGAATTATCCCGGGAAGATATCGGGCAGTTGGTTGACCTGTACTGTGCGTTGAGCGTACAGAACCCGGGGATTGCGAATGATTAATGATTTCAATTTTGCAGGGGTTTTTGTGCCTGGTCTGCTGATCACAGCCCTTGTCGCGCTTATCTGTACTCGTCTACTTATTCAGTTTTTCTCGCTCAGTAAGAGTTACCAACGCCTGCCTTTTCGACCAGTCATCGACATTTGCGTGATGATGATTATGTTTTACCTGCTGTTGCAGGGGCTGAACTCCCCGGGGATATTTAAATGAAATCATTACTTTCTCTAACGGGCCGCTATGTTTTGACACTTAGCGCTGTAGCGGTAGCCGGACTGTTGGCGTTTATTCTCTGGAAACATTATGCGCAAACGCCATGGACACGCGATGGCCGGGTTCGTGCTGATGTGGTACAAATAGCACCTGATGTCTCCGGACCGGTGGTTAATGTGACCGTCCACGATAATCAGTGGGTTAACCGGGGCGATGTGCTCTATTCCATCGATCCGCACTGGTTAAGCCTGGCAGTGGTGAGTGCACAGGCAGATGTTGAGGCTAAACGTCATGAAATGCTGATGCGTCAGGATGCGGCGCGACGCCGTTCTCAGATTAAAGGGGTGATTTCCAGCGAAGATTTACAGCAAACTTCCAGTGCCGCCAGCGTTGCTGCAGCCAATTACCAGGCATCACTGGCAGCACTGGATCTTGCAAAGCTTAATTTATCCCATGCTATTGTCCGGTCTCCGGTGGCCGGCTATGTCACCCATTTATGGCTTCGCCCCGGCGATTATGCTACCGCGGGAGACACTAATGTCGCGATTATCGATGCCGATAGTTTTTGGGTGGTTGGCTATTTTGAAGAGACAAAGTTGCGCCATATTCGCACAGGAGATAGTGCACAGATTTCGTTGATGGGATTTCAGCCAGTAATCACGGGTCATGTGGAGAGTATCGGACGCGGAATCGATGATAATAATGACGAGGCCGGGGGACTGGGACTGCCGAATGTCGAGCCTACATTCAGCTGGGTGCGACTCGCGCAGCGTATCCCGGTCAGGATTCATATAGACAAATTACCGCAAGGTATTGAGCTGGTCGCGGGTATGACCGCCACGGTATCTGTTTCACCATAAAGATAACTGGCTCTGTTTCTGTATCGTTAAGGGTTATCTGACGGCCCCATCATTGAACCGAAATGATTTCACCTGAGGGAAGCATCTTCACTACGCGAGCCTGAAATAAAAATATCGATATTATTTTAATATAACTCGTTGAATAAGATGGAAGTTCCACTTTACACCGGGACTGAACAAAGGGAAGAGATCAGTTCTGGCGTGCGCAAGGAGTTTATGGATACCAGATTGATCGATTCTGGCGACTTCATCAACGGCATCAATTATCAGTGAGCTATTTTCTTTATTTGCGCCAACATAAGCAAAAACGCTGGCATTTAAGACAGGGGTGTTAAGTTTCAGAGCGATACTTTTCATCAGCTCTGTTTTCCCGCCGCCGGGTTCTGCTAACACAACAATGTGCGTTGATTCAGCCAACAACTCTGTCTCAGTGTACGTCTTGCCATCGTGTGTAAAATTACGTTCAAGATAGAAGGTTGAATTCATAGTTGCAAAATGCTTCGTATTGAATAGCCCAAAAATTTCAGCAGAAAGGAAAACTGCGCCTGAATTTTCTTGCTTCTGTCAGCGATAGTACGACTTTTTTCTTTATCGGGGGACTGTTTTATCAACTGCCGGACACATTATACATCTTATTGACATTCATCACATTTTACATTCGCGATATGCAAGTGATCTTACCCACCAATAGTGGATTCGTGACTAATTGAGTAAAATTTAGGGGAGAAGGTCATACTGCCAAAGAAGGTCTGAGTGAATACCTCTATTTAACCCCAAACCGATTTCACCGCTGCGGAGCAAGGGGCGCTATGTCTGGCTCCTCAAAAACAAAATTTTCTAAAACCAGAACGGATATTTATCAGACCGTTACCGACAATATCATTGCAGCACTTGAAGCAGGCGTTAAGCCCTGGGCGTGTCCGTGGAAGCGTGTTGCGGGGATGTCTGGATTACCTGCCAATTACGACACCGGCGCAGCTTACAGCGGAATGAATATCATGTTGTTGTGTTGCAATGCGTCAGAACAGTGATTCAGTAATTAGTGCTGGATGACCTACAAACAGGCGCAGGCTGCGGGTGCGGGCGGCAAAGAGCCGGGCATCCCGCAAACGGCGTTTATACATAGGTGATTGCTGTAAACGACGGCTCAGGTATGACGACTGACTGTGAAGTTTGCAGGACTGCAACGGTAGCAGAGCCTGTTTTTGGTGTTACAATAAGTGTATTGTTCCGTGTAATGCGCACGTATTTCATACAGGAGAGAAACCATGACCGCGAAACAACGCAACACGCAGAGCGTGACCATGACAGTAGAGCGTGCCTTACTGGTAAGAGCGCGTGAAGCGGGCATTAATCTGAGTGCTACCCTGACAACCGCCCTGGATGCAGAGCTTCGCTATCATGAAGCGAAAAAATGGCAAGAAGAAAACAGGGAGGCTCTCGCAGCACTAAATCGTTTTCATGATGAGCAGGGTTGTTTCAGCGATGAATACAGGACGTTTTAACCATGCAATTCACTGTATACGGTAATACCGGGAAAAGCGTCGTTTACCCGCTTTTGCTCGATGTCACGAGCGATATTATTGGACAATTGAATCGTCGGATAGTGATCCCATTGCTCCCGATTGAAAAGTATCCGGCAGGCCGCCGACCGGATCGCCTTGTCCCCGTCGTCAGGCTGACGGACGGCAAAGAATACGCCGTAATGACCCACGAGCTGGCAAGTATCCCTGTCCAGTCCCTTGGTGCGGTGTTTTGTGATGCTTCGCAGTACCGTTCTCAGGTAAAGGCTGCAATAGATTTCCTTATTGACGGAGTTTAACGTTTCTTACTTTAGCTGGTGGCCTGTCCGGGCAATGGCACAATCTACGGCATGCGCATTTTTATTCCATGTGATGAATAGCGGATACCGCTGATGACTGTACCGTCAGGGGAAATGGGGCTGAAATTAATTTCTGTTTGTTGGGCAATACGCCGTTCGCCACACCGATAAACAGATGGAGCGAGCTATGTCGGCATATGGGTTAATTGCAGGGCCAGGTGATTAATAACAAAAAACCCGCTTAAGTTTCCTTAAGCGGGCTTCTCTAAAATGGCTCCTCTGACTGGACTCGAACCAGTGACATACGGATTAACAGTCCGCCGTTCTACCGACTGAACTACAGAGGAATTGTCTTGGATACGGGGCGCATAGTAACGGGCTGACGCTGGCTTGTCAAAACAGTTTTACCCCCTGACGCACCGACTGATGATAAAAGATACAACCGCTTCAAAAAAAGCAGAAAACTGCCGGTAATTCACGCAATTGATGATAACGGAGGGTGATCCCCGGCTTTCACCGGGGGAGTCGATAAACCGGAATCATTGTCAGAATGGGGCATTGATATCGACGATATCGATCAGTTTATGGTTGACAAACTCTTTCAGCCCCAGGCCCAGCAATTCACGCCCATAGCCTGAACGTTTTACCCCGCCAAACGGCAGGTCAGCTTTCACCATGGTCGGGTGATTAACAAACACCATTCCGGTGATGATTTTTTTCGCCAGTTGATAACCATAGTCCGGATTAGCGGTAAATACCGAACCTCCCAGCCCAAAGTGACTGTCATTGGCTATCCGGATGGCGTCTTCATCGTCTTTGGCTTTGATAATCATAGATACCGGGCCGAAAAACTCTTCGTAATATGCCGGATTATCGGGGGTAACATTGGTCAGAATCGTTGGCTGTACAAAAGCCCCTTTGGTGGGAACTTTTTCCCCCACTTCAACGGCGGTAGCACCATGTTCAATCGCCTTAGCGAGTTGAGTTTTCAGGTTATCGGCAGCACGCTGAGAAGAGAGGGGGGCCAGTTGCGTCTGGCTGTCCATCGGATCACCGGCTTTCAGTTTAGCCACGGCAGCGGTATATTTCTCCAGAAACGCATCATAGATTTTTTCATGAATGATCATCCTTTTTGACGAAACACATACCTGGCCGGCGTTCCAGTGCCGGCCGAAGACTGCCCAGTCGACGGTTTTGTCTAATTCAGCATCCGCCAGTACCACAAACGCATCGGCACCCCCCAGCTCAAGGGTCGATTTTTTTAGATATTTTCCGGCAATGGCCGCTACACTGGCACCGGCGGCTTCTGAACCCGTTAATGCCACACCATGAACCCGTGGATCTTTAAGTACAGTCTCTATCTTGTCATGAGGCAGGAACAGGTTGGTAAAGCCACCTTCAGGGAGCCCGGCATCCCGCATTAACTGTTCAAAAGCCTGAGCGCATTGCGGAACATTCGAGGCATGTTTCAGTAACAAGGTATTCCCGGCCGCCAGTTGCGGGGCCAGGATACGGGCAATCTGATAGAACGGGAAATTCCACGGCTCAATGGCCAGAATCACGCCAAGAGGTTCATGTACCAGCACCGCCTTACCTTCCTGTGGATCCGTGACAGGCAGAGGTTCATCAGCCAGTAATTTTTCGGCATTATTAACGTAGTATTCAAGAATACTGGCAGATAATTCTACTTCTGCCCTGGCTTCACCGATAATTTTTCCCATTTCCAGCGTGATAATTTCTGCAAAATATTGCGTTTTGTCCCGCAAAATATCGGCTGCTTTTTGCAGTACCACGGTACGTTGAGCGATGGTTAACTGCCGCCAATGGGAAAATGTCTGGTCTGCACGGCTGATAGCCGCCGCAATTTCGCTGTCAGTTGCATCTTTAAATTGTTTTAAGGTTTCACCGGTGTAGGGATTAATCGTTGAAAATGGCATAATTAAAATCCTTCCTATTTCCGTTCGAAAACAAAAAATGTCAGCATTTACGCGGGTCAGGATGCTGACAGGTGCAGGTAAAATTATAAGAAATTATTATCATTCTGATAACAGAAGGCTGGCAGTGCGGCATGTCACATTTTTGTAGCCTGGTTTTAAATTTACTGTCTGTTTTGTAAATATGCTTAAACAGGAAGGGAGAGGATTGCACTTACCGAAATTACCATGGCAGGTACAGGCAGAAAAAAGGACTGAGTAACCTCAGCCCTCTGATAAATCATAAAAAAAGTTAACCTGAAATCGCAAGCGCTTGCGGATCGGTTAGCGTTATTTCAGATCGATACGAACCACACTGTCAGGTCCTTTGGTCGACATATCTTTGTTGAAATCCTGCTTCAGCGTTACGTACAACGTCTGGCCGTCCGGAGAGACCAGCAGGCTGTTTGGATGAGTCGCGAAGGACCAACTGTGTTTCACCGCATAAGTCGTGGCGTCCAGTACCAGTACTTTTTTCGACCCACGCTGACTGATATAAATCTCGTTGCGTGTCGGATTAAACTTAATACCCAGCGCATCGCCGTCGATACGTTTAATCACTTTACCGGTATGTTCATCAAAGACCAGCGTGGTTTTGGCTTTGGAGTCATCAGTCACAAACAGGCGCCCGGTCGAGGGATCTTCCGCCATATTCAGGAACAGATATTCTTTGCCATCCGCCGGAGTCCAGCGTTTTTCGATTTTATGGGTGTGCGGGTTAATGACCAGGATTTCACCGCCGCCGTTAGAGGCGTAAATACGGTCAGTGGCCGGGGAATAGATAATTCCGGTAACCCACTTACCGGCATTTTTGATGGTCGTTTTCAGACGGAAGGTTTTAGTATCGACCACGGAAATAAAGCCGGGATCAGCCACGCGTCCGACATAGAGTTCGTTGCCGTGCTCAAAAATTTCACGTGCGCCAACCGCATCGCCATCTTTGTCTTTTTTACCCGGGAACATCAGGCGTTGCAGTACTTTCCCGGTTTTTGCGTCAATTTTAGAGACTCCGCCATCCAGGCTGTTGGTCGCATAAATAATTTCGCCGCTGGCATCGGTGGTCATACCGAAGTTTTTCAGGTCAGTATGGGTTTCGCCAACTGTCTTCAGAGTCCGTGGGTCAAGGCGGTACAGCATGCCACCATTCACGTTTTTAAAACTCTGAGCACTCGCCACGTATATATCACCGGCAGAAGATGACCAGGCCATTTCATATAAACCATCACCTAATACCTGTTGAGTCAGTGCATTATCCACCGGGGCTTTGACAGGTGCCGTCACTACCGGAGTGGCGGCTTTTTTGGCCGGTGCCTGGCACGCAGTCAGACTGAAGGTAGCGATAATGGCAACACCAAGTGCTGCTTTACGCGGGCTGAAAAACGATCTCATTCTTAGCTCCATGGGAATAAAAGGCGTAGCTGAGCAGGCCTTAACGGATGGTATTTAAAAAAAGAATGAGAAGCATACGCATTAACTTTCTGGTTGTAAATCTGCGTGTGCAGTCTGTAAAGTAACTCTTAAAAATTAAACTGAGTAAAATCATTAAGATAGGATTAGTCTTTGTTATTTTACGCAAAAAAACACAAATAGTTATATTTTGAAATGAAACTTTTTGGTAAATCTAAAAGGCAATAATTATCATTAAGTTTATCGTTACATCGCGCAGGGTTATTTTTATCCGCGGGCTGAATAGTCATCAGAACCGGAAAACTCTGTTTCTGCGTAATAAAACAATAAGCCGCTAAATCAATCTTGTCAGGGGATCGTCAATGTCTTTCAGTGACCGTGGGGCTGTGAGAGCTTCCGCTATTTCTGCGCGCAGTAAAAACTTTCGTATATCGTTACTGGCTCTGGTCGTTCAGGCCGCGATTATGCCATTGGCCGGTTATGCCGCCGATAATACGACAGTCAGAACCACGAACGCTCCCCATACTGCAACGAGCAATAATACCGCCAAGGCGAAAGCCAAACTGTCCTCTGCCAGCAAAGCAAGCGCAAGTAGTGGCAATAATCCGTCGGAATTAGTGGTGACCGCGGCACCGGGGAACTCACCTGGCACGGCGAAAAAGACCGACTATACGGTGCAGACCACCCGGGCGGGCACTAAACTACTGATGACTCCGCGTGATATTCCCCAATCCTTCAGTGTTATCACTCAGGCAAGAATGAAAGATCAGGATCTGCAATCGGTAGGGGATGTTCTGGCTAATACTACCGGTATTACTCAGAATATGGATGACAGCGAGCGCTCAGAATATTACTCCCGTGGGTTTAAAATCAGTAGTTTCACCTACGACGGAATTCCTACCTCGGTTAACGATTCCTGGAACTTCGGAGATGCGGCATCAGATACCGCGATTTACGACCGGATCGAAGTGGTGCGGGGAGCGACCGGCTTGATGACCGGAGCCGGTAACCCAGCTGCATCGGTGAATATGGTCAGAAAACAGGCCGACAGTAAAACCCCGCAAGGTTCGATTACCGCCAGCTATGGCAGCTGGAATAATCAGCGCTATGTCGCCGACGTGCAGAGCCCACTGAATGAGTCAGGCACACTTCGTGGCAGGATTGTCACCGGCTACCAGGATCAGGACAGCTGGCTGGATCGTTATCATAAAACCAGTAAATTCTTCTACGGGGTACTGAATGCCGATCTGGGGGATAACACGACGGCATCACTGGCCTATGATTATCATGACAGTCAAACCGGAAACCCGACCTGGGGCGGTCTGCCAGACTTCTATAGCAATGGTAATTCTACCCATTATCGCCGCAGTCTTAACAGTGCGGCGGACTGGACTCGTTACAATACTAATTCTCATAAGATACTGGTCGATCTGGTACATAACTTTGATAATGGCTGGATATTTAAAATTAATGGTACCCATGCCATTAGTACCTTTAACGATAAGTTGCTGGATTTGATGACATACCCTGACGAAGATACCGGCGAAGGTGTGACGGGCTGGGGAAGTTTAGACCGTGGTCGCCGTGAGCTTAATTCAGTAGATACCTACGCCAGTGGGCCGTTCAGCCTGTTTGGTCGCGAACATCAGTTAATGGCAGGTGTCAGCTACAGCCGCCAGCACAATGCCACCTATAGCCAAAATGGGATCACTGACCTGGTTGATTATGATATTTCTTCTGATTTTATCGGGGCCTTTAACAACCACTGGAACGGCAATATTCCTGAACCAGAGTGGCAGGGCTGGTATCTGAATGCTGATGATGTGGTTCGTCAGAAATCAGCATATACCGCGGCCCGTTTTTCGCTGGCTGATCCATTGAGTCTGATCGTCGGGGCCCGCTACACTCAGTGGAGTACCGTGGGTTCCAGTGGTGATATGAGTAAGAATAACATTACTCCGTATGCCGGACTGGTGTATGACATTAACGATACGCTGTCTGCCTACGCAAGCTATACCTCGATCTTCCTGCCCCAAAGTTACCGGACCAGTGCGGGGCAGTATCTGAAACCGGTGACCGGCAGAAGTTATGAGACCGGGCTGAAATCCGACTGGCTGAATGGTCGTCTGACCGCCACGCTGGCGGTATTCCGTATCGAGCAGGAAAATGCCGGTCAGGAAGAGAACGGCGTTTTTGTCAATAACAGCAGCGAACAGGCCTATATCGCGACCAAAGGTGCGGTCAGTAAAGGGGTGGAGTTTGAGCTGAACGGTGCAGTTACCGATAACCTTGAAATGACGTTCGGTGCGACACGTTATGTCGCCACCGACTCTGATGGTCGTTTTAACCCGGAAGAACCGCAAACATCGTTCAAACTGTTTGCCCGTTACAATGTACCACAGCTTCCAGCCCTGACGGTCGGCGGTGGCTTTAACTGGCAGAACCGAATCTTTGATGATGTCTCCGGGGCGGATGGTAATACGGTTCGGGTTTACCAGAGTAGTTATCCGCTGGCCAGTCTGTTTGCCCGTTATCAGGTGACCCGCCAGGTGTCGGTACAGGCTAACGTGAATAACCTGTTTGACCGGAGTTACTACAGCTATCTGAACAACTATGTGTACGGCGCACCACGTAATTTCTCTGTCAGTCTTTCTTATCAGTTCTGATAACGCCACTGCCGCCGTCTGGCGGCAGTAATCTTTGGTGGTTACACAATCTTAGATTGTGCAACCACTTTGCTGCTATATTACTCTTTGTGGCTATAGTCAGGGCTAACAGATCTGCAGTTTAGCCGTGGAATCCTCCGTCGGTGAAAGCCGGTGCCCGGTTAATCTGTTGAATGATTCCGGGAAGTGGTCAGATCGGTGGGTCTGCTTCTTGTGTTGCCGGACCGGTAAACCAGCCAGATACCGGCAAATATTGCCGCCATGCCCGCACAGGCTGCCGGAGACAGGCGGTTACCCAACGTCAGGTAGTCGAGTAGCGCTGTAATCACCGGTACCAGATAAAACAGGCTGGTCACATTGACCAGGCTGCCGGTATTCAGCAGCCGGTAAAACAACAGTTGCGCCACCACTGATATCAGTACCCCAAGAAATAATACTGAAATAATTAACGGCAGGCTGAAATGCAGCTGAAATCCTGAAAGCGGTGTCAGGCACAGACATAACAACAGGCTGACGGCGTATTGTAATGGCATAACATCTGCCGGTGGCTGAGCAATTTTCTTCTGCATCAGTGTCCCCGTCGTGATAAACAACAGGGCAGCCAGCGCATACAGCATTCCGCTGGCTGCTAAGTGTGATGAAGAAAGACTGCGCCAGACCAGCAGAACCAGTCCGCTCAGAGCAATCATCAGCCCGGCCAGCCGCATTCCGGTAAACCCACGTTCGGTCATGCAAAGC
This sequence comes from Tatumella sp. UBA2305, assembly GCF_002345795.1. Classification (NCBI taxonomy): domain Bacteria; kingdom Pseudomonadati; phylum Pseudomonadota; class Gammaproteobacteria; order Enterobacterales; family Erwiniaceae; genus Tatumella; species Tatumella sp. UBA2305. The sequence continues at coordinate 12,330 of NZ_DDVT01000012.1, read as the reverse complement.
GTCAGAATCGGCTGAATACCCAGTAAAGTAGCCATCAACCCGGGGGTAATGCCAAGAGCCATAGCACGGAAATAACAGACCGAATAGCCACCGATAAAAATCAACCCTGTCAGGGCGACACGGCATCGGCTGCCTTTGGCCGGCAGCCAACGGCCACGCAAAAAGCCAATAAGTAACAGGACCGACAAAGCAACAATAAAACGGCAAATCAGCAGCGCCAGTGGACTGGCATCGTTCAGGCCCAGACGGGTAAAAATCGCGGCACTTCCCCATAGCAATACAAACAATGCTGTGCCGGCCTGGGCTGTCAGCGGATGTTTTCTCTCAGGCATTCTTTTCTCTCCCGTTGCCGGTTTCAGGGCGAAACGCCTCCGGGCCGGTAATGATGTTGATTGGTTCTTTTATGAAATAGCTGACGGTGGGTGTAAGGCTCCATATTTATAAAACCCTGCAAACAGAAGCAGCATCACAGTCAGGCGGATGGAAACCATTCTGGCAGCAGACTTGTGATTACAAAAGCGAGAGTTTAGCATGCTTGGCATGAGTAAACCGGATGGCTGAAAGATGATGGATAAGAACATTCAAAAGTACAAAGCTTTTCTCAGCGTAGTGGAACATGGCAGTTTTACCCGGGCGGCAGAAAAGATTTTCTATTCCCAGTCAGGTATCAGCCGGATGATTAATGATCTGGAAAATGAGTGGGGAATCTCGCTGTTTGAAAGAAGTCGCAGCGGCGTGAGTCTGACGGCAGAGGGTAGTCACCTGCTACCTTTTGCAAGGCGCGTGTATGAGGAATACCAGAGATTACAGATGGAGGTCGATGCAATAAACGGTTTGCAGTCAGGTACTGTCAGGATAGGGACTTTTTCCAGTGTCGCGGTTCACTGGTTACCGGAAATGCTGAGTCGTTTCCGCACCCGTTATCCGGATATTCATTTTGAACTGGTGCCGGGGGATTACCACGAAATAGAACAATGGATAATTGAGGGCAGTGTGGATTGCGGATTCACCCGTTTACCCGCAAGGCAGCCACTGGAAACCTTGTTTCTAAAACGTGACGATTATCTGGTGGTGATGCCGCAGGATCATCCGCTGGCTGACAGGGAGGCAGTGCCTTTACAGGCGCTGTGTGACTATCCGTTTTTGTTACTGGAAAAGGGCAATAATGACGAAATATCGGAGATTTTCCGCCAACATCATTTAAGGCCTCAGGTTCGGTATACCTTATGGGATGATTATGCGGTGATGGCAATGGTTGGAAAAAATTTTGGCATAAGTCTGCTGCCGCGGCTTATCCTGCAGAATATTCCCTACCGCCTGACGACCCGGGAAACCATGCCCTCAGTAAGCCGGGATATTGGTCTGGCTTACCGGGACAGTCTCAGCCTGTCACGGGCAGCCAGACAATTTATTGATGATCAACTCTCTTCCCGATTGCCGGATGCATAGCCGGTGAGTGCCTTTTTCTGGTTGCTATTTCTCCGCTGTGGTTCCAGACGACATTAACGGGGCAGGGGCAATATTCAGCTGACGGGATAAATCGGGTCGCGATTATCAGGCCAGGTACTTTTCAGCATCAGGGGAATGACACTATTGTCATTCCGGTGCCGGAAGCTATTTTTACTTCACTGATAAAGTTGAGTGAGATGAGCATCAAATGGAACGGCAGCTTATTCTACGTCCAGCTTCGGCTGCAGCTGATAAATCCAGGCACTGACCTTGCGGTTATCATGGGTAGTCACTTGGGTCAGAATCCGGTCATAACCCTCTTCGAATTCATCCAGCATTGGCCAGTGATCTGCCAGCCGGTCAGAGATAAACAACCAGCCATCAATTCGCGCGCCGGCAGCATCAAGAATCACCCCGGGAAATCCGGTCGCCGCTCCCCAGCCACTCTCATAGAACTTACCGGTGACATAACCGGCCAGCCATTCTCCGCCGATATTTTCCAGCAGATGGGCATTGCTCTGGCCCGGACGTAAGGTGCCGTAGACAAATAATGGTGACATATTTCCTCTTTAGTCAGTCGTGCCCACAGGGCTGAAAACAAGTGACTCAAATTAACGGGTTATCCCGGCGCTGGCAAGAAGTCAGCAGGAAGCGGGCAGGTAAAACAGCATTGATATGTCTTCATTTACGAGGCTGAAGTTTTTTCCGAATCTATGCTTAACGAGGGAACTCTGTCATCCCGACACTAAATGCCACAACAATGCCAACAGTGAACAGAATCCTGATAATCGCTGAATCTTCCGGATAGAACAAAAATGGTTCATTTAGTATTAAATGTTATTAAGATCCGAGGAACATGGCCGGTTGTGAAAAAATCAGATAAATAGTCGGCAGGGAGCATAGAGTTGAGATAAAGCACGTTGTCGGTATTCTGGCCTTGATGCTATTTCCCTTTTTTAACTTTAGTAATCCAAAAAGAGTATTTGTTTTAGCGCCGGGGAATGAATACAAGTAATTCAGAATCCGTATTCAGTGCTGGTCAGCAGGAGTGGTTATTATGCAGGAACCAAAGGAACAGTATTTTAGTGAGCAGGGAGTCAGTGACTGGCAGTTATCTGATGTCGTCAGTGAGTTACGCAAGGTGCGTGAGGCATGGCGAGAGGAATATTTGCAGGGACGATATCTGGATAAACGTTTATTACCTTCCCGCACAAATATCAGTGAAATCACCGAAGCTCTGTTTAAAGTATTATATCCAATGCGGCTCGGTACCTCTGAAATAAAAAAAGAGGGTGAGGATTTTTATGTCGGTCATCTGCTGGCTGTTTCTCTCGATAAACTGACCGAAGAGGCGCAGCTGGAATTACATTATCAGTCTGCCGGTAAAGATATCGGCGTCTCTGATATTACGGAGGTGGCGCAACAGCGTATCCGACAATTCGCCAGTCGCTTGCCGGTCATCCGTCAGCGTATCGATAAGGATATTTTTGCGGCCTGGCAGGGTGATCCCTCCGCCCGGAGCCTGGATGAAATACTGCTTTGCTATCCCGGTATCCATGCCGTGATCCATTACCGACTGGCCCATGAACTCTATGATCTTGGTCTGACGCTGCTGGCCCGGATTATCACGGAAAAGGCACACGGCGAAACCGGGATTGATATTCATCCTGGCGCACAGATCGACAGTGGCTTTTTTATCGATCACGGGACCGGAGTAGTGATTGGAGAAACCGCAGTTATCGGTAAACGGGTTCGTTTATATCAGGCGGTAACTCTCGGGGCTAAACGCTTTTTAACTGATGATGACGGACAACTGAAAAAGAATTATCCGCGCCATCCGGTGATTGAAGATGATGTGGTGATTTATGCCGGCGCTACGCTGTTGGGACGAATAACTATCGGTGCCCGTTCCAGTATCGGCGGAAATATCTGGTTAACCCATGATGTTCCCCCGGACAGTAACGTGCGTCAGGCACAAGCCAGACAAAATAAATTTAATGATGGTGACGGTATTTAATCAATGGCCGGATTAACTCAGGGCAAATAAGGAAGCATTAATAAAAGACCAGGTAACAGACTTCAGAGTGTGAGTATGAGCACGCTTGCAGTGATGCATCAGGCTGGTGACTCGCTTGTGCTGTGTTTGTTGTGCATATTCCGTGAATACGTCGTTGTTTGATATGGCTTAGATTTTATCCGTGCAATTTGGAAAATGCCGGAACCAACAGGAGTTGCCAGCGAACTGTCGATCAATGTATTCAGTGTTTGTTCGGTAGTGGCACCGTGGCGTAAAATATTGTCTGAAAGCAGCAGAGGGAGCACAGGTTTACTAGCCTCTAATGCTGCCTGACCTGGAATAGGTTTGGTTCAATCATAGCGACTGAGTTGCAGGCTGATCACCGGTTCCGGTAATTGTGTTTCGGCAGCAATCAGTTGAACCGCTTGCTGTGGATTAGCGATAATCCACCGACGAGCCCGATCGTAGGCCTTAATGACGGTAGCAACGGCCTCAGGGTGATCATGCAGAAAATTTTTCCGGGTATTTAAAAAGAGGCAACACCGAAGTTCTTATTTTCATACAGGATTTTATCGCCGGCTAGCTGGCCCGCTGCCATAAAAGGATCCAGCCCAGGCATCCACCCGGCCTTGCTCAAGCGCTGCCCGGCCTTCAGGATGATGAAGATGGACGATATTGACGTCTTTAACGTTAATGTGGCTGCTACTGAGTGCACGCAATAAAAAGAAGTAAGGATCGGTCCCTTTGGTTGCTGCGATTTTCTTCCCTTTCAATTCCTGTAATGAAGTATAAGGGGCATTTTTCTGTACCAGGATAAGACCCGGAACATACCACAGATAGCTGTAGATGGCTTTAACAGGCTGGCCGATGGCTCTGCTGACAAAAGCCGAAATACTTGAGGTCAATGCAAAATCAGTCGCACTACTATTCAGGAACTCAAGGGAGTTATTAGAGCTGCGTGACAGTACCCATTTAACGCTGGTATGGCTTTTATTAAAATCATCTTCGAGCCAGTGATTCTTCTTTATCACCAGACTTTCCGGGGAGTAATAGGCGTAGTCCAGGCTGATTTGTTTCAGTGCTTCGGCGTGAAGTGGAATAACAATAAAAAGACTGGCGACAATCGTGGCTTTGATCTTAACTTTGTGCTTAGGCAACATCGTGCTCTCCTGGCAGTGGTATCAGTTATTTCAATGACTACGGTGGCTGATTCAGGTTAAGTCCGTGGTATTAAGAAAATGAATGTTGAGAGGTTGCCCGCAGACTAAAAAGTCATTGAATCTTACGAGTGTACATTCTGTAAAATAAATAAAATCAATTAACTTTTCTTTAATTTATAAAGTAAAGCCTGTCGTGTGGTTTTTGGTGGTTGTCAATTAAAAATCGAACGGTCTGTAAAGCTTATGTGCTGTGAAATCCTTAACGCGATTTCTGGCAGGTGAAATTATTTATAAGTATATTTATATTATTTTAAAAGTGAGTTTTCTGGCTTGTGCTAAGAAAATTTAAGTGCTTATTCGTGATATATTTATCATTTGTTTTTTATTTTAAGTTGACTGGGTGTGGTTATTGCTGGTTCATATTTTTTTGAATGTGATGAGATGATGATTTGTTTAAATGTTAAGTTATTACAGATATGCCACTATTAGTATTTACCTGACGAACACTTCTTTGGTAAGATAACTTATTTCTTTGTTTTCATTACCTCTCATTCCGGATAACGTATTGTATTTAATTGTTACGTTTCTGTCATAGTATTTCTGGTAGCATGCAGTAAAGCTGGAATTAGACTGATTTTACTCAGGGTTTACGTTCGCAGACAGGCCCGGTAATGGATGTGTTTACTCATGTTTATCGACACATTTATTCTGCCACGATACATCCCTGTGATAACGTAGTAGAAATTGCTCTGTTAAATATTTTTTTTGGCGTGTTTTTGAACAGAAAGTAAAAGAGATACTATGTTATTTCGTGATTACAAGAAAGAAGAGGTGTTGTTTTTTAAACGGGCAATTATGTCTTTTCTTATTGTTGCTGCCGGATTCACTGCATTAGTGGTAAATTTATACCATCTACAGATTGATGACTATAATGAGTATAAGCTGCGATCTGCAGATAACTATATAAGATTAATTCCCATCGAGCCGGTGCGCGGGATTATCTATGACCGTAATGGCATTCCTCTGGTTGAGAATATTAAGTCTTATGATTTAGATATCATGCCCTATAAAGTTGAACATCTTAAAGCGACAGTTTCGGGGGTTTTAAGTGATATTGGCGATTCTCAGGATGATATTAATGAAAAACTAAAAGAAATCTCTGTTGCCAGTAAATTTAAGTATTTTACCCTGAGAGAAGGATTAAGTGACGTAGATATCGCTAAGTTTTCTGTTGATGAATTTAAATATCCCGGGGTGTCAATATCCACCAGCCGTTATCGTCATTATATCTATGGGGCAGATTTAGCTCATGTCATTGGCTTTGTGTCAAAAATAAATAGCAGTGATTTAAAAAGAATCGATAAAGAAGGTCAGTCAGAAAACTATTTAGCCGATAAAGATATCGGCAAGCAGGGTATCGAGGCATACTATGAAAACGCACTGCACGGACAAACCGGTTTCAAAGAAGTTGAGGTTGATAACCATGGTCGTGTAGTTCGGGTTATCAAAGAGACGCCGGCGATTGCCGGTGAAAATATTCATTTAACTATCGATCTCAAGCTTCAGCAATATATAGAGAAGTTACTGGTCGGACAGAATGCCGCCATGATAGTGGAAGATCCCCGTGATGGCTCTGTTTTAGCTATGGTGTCCAATCCCAGCTATGATCCTAATCCGTTTGTCAAAGGCATAAGTTATAAAGCCTATAAAGCATTACTGAACGATCCGAATCGTCCTCTGATCAATCGTGTGACCCAGGGATTGTATCCGCCCGCCTCGACGGTAAAACCCTATATTGCATTTTCTGCGATGTATAAAAATATCATTAAACCGACGACAACATTATACAGCGGGCCCTCCTGGACATTACCCGGAACCAAAAGAAGTTATCGGGACTGGGTGAAAACCGGGCACGGGACAATTAACTTTAAGCAGGCTATTGAGGAGTCGGCGGATACTTTCTTTTATCAGGTAGCTTATATGATGGGTATCGACACCCTTCACGAAATGTTGAGCAAGTTTGGCTACGGGAAAATGTCGGGTATTGACCTGAATGAGCAATATGCAGGTTTGCTGCCCAGCCGTGAATGGAAAATGAAAGTGCATAAACAACCCTGGTATCAGGGGGATACAGTACCCGTAGGGATAGGGCAGGGTTACTGGCTGGCTTCGCCGATACAAATGGAAAAAGCCATGGTGACCCTGATTAATAATGGTAAAGCCCTGAATCCGCATCTGATGATGAACGAGCAATTTGGTAATGTGGTTGTTCCTTATTCCGGTAATGATAAGGTCGGTTATATTGCCGATAAAAACTCGCCATACTGGGGACTGGTTCAGGATGCCATGTTTGGTATGGCGAATTCAAAGAATGGTACCGGTTATCGTTTTTTCCATACGGCACCTTATGGCATTGCCTCGAAAACAGGGACCTCACAGGTATTCAGTCTGAAAGAGCATCAGATATACAACGCTAAAAATATCCCGCTCAGGCTGCATGACCATATTTTCTATACCGCTTATGCGCCGTATAAATCGCCGACAGTGGCTATAGTATTGATCCTCGAAAATGGCGGGGTCAATGGCATTATGGGGGCTAAAGTGATCAGGAATGTGATGGACCATATGCTGTTACCCGCAGATGAGCAGAGCATGCCTTACATCTATGGTGGCCATGTGGGGGATATTCTGTAACCTGCGCCAGGGTCAGCAGCGATCATCCATTTTTGGCTCTGCTGAAGGTTCAGATTGTTCGACCACCTGAAGTCAGGGCCGCAGTATGCAGTATTGAGAAAGCCACGGCCCGGCGCAACCGCAGTGTGGCGTAACTGATTTTCTGGCATACCTTTAGAGGTATAAAGAATCTCATTAATAGTATTGGAATGAATTTCCTGACTTTCATTAACATTCTGTGATGATCAGCAGTGGTGAACTGTGAGCGAGTCGGGGTGACCAGCAATGAGTAAATCATTTATCAAAGTTCAGGATTCAAATGCCCGTCGGGGTGGTGATGTGTTGTTGGAGGTTTTGGAAAGCGAAGGTGTTGAATATGTTTTCGGCAACCCTGGCACTACCGAACTCCCGTTTATGGATGCACTACTGAGAAAACCGGCCATCAGCTACGTGTTAGCGTTACAGGAAGCCAGTGCGGTGGCAATGGCAGATGGTTATGCGCAGGCTGCGCGGAAACCCGGGTTTCTGAATCTGCATACCGCTGGTGGATTAGGTCATGGCATGGGAAACCTGCTAAATGCGAAATGCTCACAGACTCCCTTAGTAGTGACCGCCGGTCAGCAGGATTTACGCCATATGACCTCCGATCCGCTATTGTTGGGTGATCTTGTGGGGATGGGAAAAATCTTTGCGAAATGGTCACAGGAGGTGACGCATGTTGACCAACTGCCCGTACTGGTCCGTCGTGCGTTCCACGATGCCGATGCCGCGCCTAAAGGTTCCGTTTTTCTGTCACTGCCGATGGATGTGATGGAAGCGCTCAGCTCCATAAGCATCGGAGCACAGAGCACAATTGACCGGAACCCGGTCGCGGGTTCACTGCCATTGTTAGCCAGTAAATTAGCTGCCTTTACCCCTGGAAAAGTGGCGCTGATTGCAGGTGATGAAATTTATCAGAGCGAAGCCGCGGATGAAGTTGTTGCCTTAGCTGAGTTGCTTGCTGCGGATGTTTACGGTTCAACCTGGCCGAATCGTATTCCCTATCCTACTGCCCATCCCCTGTGGCGGGGAAATCTGTCCACGAAAGCTACTGAAATCAGCAAAGCACTTGGCAGGTATGATGCTATTTTTGCGCTGGGTGGTAAGTCACTGATTACCATCCTTTACACGGAAGGTCAGGCGGTACCTGATGATTGCAAAGTGTTCCAGCTGTCAGCGGATGCCGGGGACTTAGGACGCACTTACAGCAGTGAACTTTCCCTGGTGGGTAACATTAAATCATCATTAAAGGTCTTGTTACCTGAACTGGAGAAGGCCACGCTGAATCGTCGGGCAGATTATCAGCAGCGATTTGCACTGGCAGTCAGTGAATTCAGGTTTATCAAAGCAACCCTGTCAGAACAGGTTGCAGAGCAACAATCTGCGTCCGTGATCACCCCACTGGTGGCTGCATTTGAAGCGGTCCGAGCCATTGGACCCGATATTCAGATTGTCGATGAAGCTATTGCTACCAGCGGTTCGCTGCGTAAATCACTGAATAGTCAGCGTGCTGATCAGTACGCTTTTTTACGGGGCGGGGGTCTGGGGTGGGGGATGCCTGCTGCTGTAGGTTACTCACTGGGTCTGGGAAAAGCACCGGTGGTTTGTTTTGTCGGTGATGGTGCGGCAATGTACTCACCGCAAGCACTCTGGACCGCGGCTTACGAAAAATTGCCGGTCACTTTTATTGTGATGAATAACACCGAATACAACGTGTTAAAAAACTTCATGCGCTCTCAGGAGGATTATACCTCCGCACAAACCGACAGATTTATCGCCATGGATTTAATTAACCCTGCGATAGATTATCAGGCACTGGGGGCCTCTATGGGATTAGAAACCCGTAAAATTATCCGTGCAGCCGATATTGCACCGGCAGTTGAAGCCGCACTGGCCAGCGGCAAGCCCAATCTTATTGAAATTATTATCAGCAAAAATTAACGACTACTCCCCGGACTCTGTGCTGCATCCGTATTCTGTTTAATGTTGCGGCACAGGTTCAGAAAATGTCGTAATGACGGGTTTTTATTCTTCGCTGACCACATCAACACATTTTCAATCTGATTAGCATTTTCCAGAGATTTGTAGACTACTCCTCTGAGCTGGCCATTTTCCATGCTTGCCGGAATCAGTGCTACCCCGGCACCGTGGGCGACGAAATTCATCACAGTCTGTTGTACCGTCACTTCCAGTCCTATATGAGGGCTAAACCCCGCCTTCAGGCATTGCTCCAGAATGGAATCATAGAGTACGGGTGCACTCTGGCGTGGAACGGTGATAAAGGGCTCATCACTTAATAATTCGAGGCTAAAATGACTGGCTTTCGCCAACGGATGGCCTGCCGGAAGTGCCGCGATTAACGGTTCACGCAATAGCACCATGGAATCGATTTCCGGATTGGCGGGTTCTGAGAAGCTGATTGCTACATCCAGTCTTCTATCTAATAAGGCCGCCTTTAGATCTGCCGGGATCATCTCCTGAAACTGCAGTCTGATTTCCGGGTATCTTTTTCTGTGCTGCATGGTGACATGCGGAAGGACGCTATAGCTTGCGTACATCGTTGCACCTAACCTGACAAATCCTTTGTGACCGGAGTCTAGATCGCGGATGTTGTTACATGCCTGCTCCAGCAACCCCAGGATAGCGTGGGAATCACTCAGGAACTGTTTACCGGCAATAGTCAGGCTGACACCATTAGCATTTCTGTAAAATAATTTTGCACCTAACGTCGATTCGAGTTGAGCGATTTGCCGGCTCAGCGGAGGCTGGGAAATATTCAGTCTGTCAGCCGCTTTAGAAATATTCCCGGTTTCAGCCACGGTACAAAAGCTGATTAACTGATTAAGTGTAGGCTTCATATTTGTACTCAGTCAGAGTGGCAATTCTAATGGTGTCCTGGAGTATCAAATATGCATGGTGGTCATGTAGATTAAAAGTGATTATAGTAACTTATTGTTGTTTAGCTGCTTTATTATCCACAGCACCAGGCTTCCCTGAGCAAAGGGTTTACTGACAGTTCAGAAAGAGAAATTTTCTCCATCTTCTCCCTGATATTGATAAGTGATGTTTTTCAGTTCCAGACCGCTAAAGGTATCTGGTGTCTCAGCCCGTTATGTACTCCGGATTATCACCAGCCAGGGGACTGTGACGCTGGGACCGCACCGTGGGTTATTATTACTGCGCGTACTACTCATGAACTCCAGGCCTCCGGTGACGCTCTGATGCACAGTAACTATATTGAACCCGACGTCTGGCGTGATCCGGATATGCAGGTTCCCTGAAACAGCTAAATCCGGATCCTGTTGTGCCACCTGTATTTTTGTCAGGCAACCTCAGGTCTTTATCGCTTGCAGGCAGTCGCCTGATTTTAGTCTGGTCATGATGTTACCCGTCATCGTTTTGAAAAACCGATTGTGCTGCCGTTCAGACTGCTTCCTCTCTGTTCATACCTGACTTTTTTCGGTCCGGATCGTAAAACGGTGAATAGCGTGCCTGCTATTCACCGAAATACTGCAATACATTTCCAGCTTTCCAGTAACAGCAAATGAATCCTTAGTCACTGGTCTTATCATCCATTCATAGCTTTACACCTATATAGTTTTTTTTTCTATATTTTTCCGGAGGCATTGTGTGGAAGATTGGAACAACGGATAGGTTCGACCACTGGTTGTGTTCACTTAATGATAGTGACAGGGCCAGCGTACTTGCCATGTTATTAGTTCTGCGGGAAAAATGACCTGCTCTATCCAGACCTTATGCCGATACGGTGAGAGGCTCTCGTTATAACAACATGAAAGAGTTGCGAATTCAGCATCGCGGAGAACCAATTCGAGCCTTTTACGCTTTTGATCCGTCCCGTAACGGCATTGTGCTTTGTGCCGGAAATAAGGACGGAAATGAAAAGCGCTTTTATGCTGAGATGCTTCCGGTCGCTGACCGGGAATTTACTCACTGGCTGAGCAGATTAAAAGATGAAGAGTCATTTGATGGTCAGAACACTTGAACAGATTATTGCGGATGAAAAGCCCGATGTCGTGGCGCGTGCTCAGGTGATGGCAGAAGATATTCTGCTCAATATCCATCTTGCCGGGTTGCGCGAGAAAGTACAGAAAACACAAGTGGAAATGGCGCAGGCTTTGGGCGTCAGGCAACCCACCGTAGCCGTAATGGAGAAACCGGGACGTGACCTGAAACTCTCCACACTTAAACGCTATGTCGAAGCGACCGGCGATAAGCTGCGTTTTGATGTAGAACTACCAGATGGTTCTCACTATGGGTTTGAACTGTAAGTTGCTGAGGAGCCGCCTGAAGGTTTCCTCACCATGCAGGTAAAAGCTTATCCGCCCCGGTTTACAGGTGTTTTTTTAGTAGCAGGGGAGGGATAGCAGATGATTGCAGTGACAGATAACAGGATTATCAGGGGATAAAAAGCAAAAAACCAGACGTCTGTGGACATCTGGTTTCTTTAATATGGCTCCTCTGACTGGACTCGAACCAGTGACATACGGATTAACAGTCCGCCGTTCTACCGACTGAACTACAGAGGAATTGTCGTGAAGACGGGGCGCATAGTAACGAGGTAGTCCCGGCTTGTCAAAACAGTTTTGTCGTTCTGCGAACTGATTGCTGATAAAAACGACAGATTCTAAAAGGCATAGGGCGGGATGTTGAATCTTATAGTGAGCTTTTTAGCAAAGGTTATTTTGTACAGTTGATAAATGCAGGTGAGGTTATCTGGTAAAATCTTGCGGTGATCTATGGTGCAATTATTGCAGGCTCTTGAGTTTTGGGGGGAACTGCCTGTTTAAATAAATCCGATTTAGGTTAAGGATCCCCATAACCAGTTTCTGTTGTCAGGCAGCAGGCACGTTTTATGGTATTCCGTCCCTGGCTATTTAATTCAGCACAGATCCCAGGGTAATCCCCCCTAAAACCCGGTGTGTTCATAAGTAGAATTTTCTCGTAATCTGAACTGAGGAGAATTCTATGAAA